>DYIW01000308.1 GCA_020723465.1 Phycisphaera mikurensis | reverse complement strand
TAGCGCCATCACGCGAACAGCCCGTCCGGCAGCACGCGGACGTGCTGCGGCGCGGGCGCCCGCCGCGAGCCGCAGTGGATCGCCGCCATGTTGCGCGCGGCCGTCGCCACGGCGCGGCGCAGAGGCGCGGGCTCCAGGACCTCGGCCTCAGGACCCCACGCCATCGCCCAGCGGAACGCCTCGAACAGGCTCGGCGCCGGAAAGTCGAGCAGGATCGAGCCGTCGCGCCTGCGCCGCACCGACTGCTGCCGGTGCCAGACCCGCTCCAGGACCCACGGCGCGGCCGCGGCAGTGAAGCGCACCTTGACGCGCGTGACCTCGCCTCCAGCGGCCGGCCGGAAGCGCAGGAAGCGCTTCTTCCGCTCCAGACCGCGGTCGGCAGCGGGCTCGGACGGCGCCGCGCCGCCCAGGACGGCGCCGCTCAGGCGCGACACGGCGTAGCGCCGGGCCTCGCCGCGCTCCGTCACGTCCACGTACCACTCGCCGCCGATCCAGGCCAGGTGGCGCGGCGCGAAGGCCACGGCGCGCGCGCGCCGCTCGACGGGCGCGCGGTAGCGGGCCCGCAGGACGCGCCCCTCGCGCAGCGCCGTGATCACGCGGCTCAGCACCCGCGGCCGCACCTCGCGGCGCGGTTCGTCCTCGAAGGAGACGCGCCCGGCGAAGGAGCGTAGTTCCGCGCGCTCCGCGTCGCTCAGGCAGCTTGCCTGGCGCTCCAGCAGGGCCGCGAGCGGGCGCGCCAGATCCGCGCCGCGGAAGATGCCCAGGGCCTCGCGCGCGAGCACGAAGGGGACGAGATCCGCGACGTCCAGGCGCTCGTGCTCGAAGCGCCACGACGGATCCCGCAGGACGAACCCGCCCGTCCCGGGCGAGTAGCCGAGCGGCGCGCCGTACGCTTCGGCGAGCACGCGCAGATCCCGCTGGATCGTGCGCCGCGACACCTCGCAGGCGCGCGCCAGGTCGGCCTTGGTCGCCCCCGAAGGCCGCCGAATGCGCCGCAAGACGCACAGCAGCCGCTCCTCCTGCACGTGCGAACGCCTGCGCTGCATGCCCTCACCTCCCGCGTCGCCCTTCCCGCGCCTGGCACGAATTCAGCCGCCCAGGGAGACACTCGCTGTCCAGGGTGGGACACTACCATCCAGCACGGCCGCCGGGAACCGGGTGCGCAGCCGCGCGCCGCCCGGCGGCGCGTACGGCGCGGCAAGGCGGCTTCAGGAGTCTGGTTCGCGGTCCTTGCCAGACGGGAGATTGCGATGAGCAGCGATTCGTCATGCACCGTGGCCCTGCCGCTCCTGTGCCACGACTGGAGCAACAGGAAGCTGGAAGGCGCCATTGCCGCGATCGAGGCGCGTGCCCGCAAGCACGCCGGGCTGCTGGTCTATCCCGAGTTCCTGCTGGCCGGCGACCATTCGGCCGCGGAGTTCGTCAAGGAGACGGGGCGCTGGGCCGCGAAGCACGGCCTGCCCGTCGTCTGCGGCGGCTGGCTGTGCGAGGACGATGACTACCAGATCGGCTGCGCCCTGGCCAATCCCCGCCCGGGCGATGGCGAGGAACGCACCTACCTCTATCGCAAGCACACGCAGTCGCCCCGGCTCGCGTTCGACAACGCCGACTGGATCACGCGCTTCGAGGACGTCTACTTGAGGCCGGTGCGCTGCGCGGGCCGGCGCATCGGCATCACGCTCTGCCACGACCAGACCGTCTCGCTGCTGCAGCGCTCGCTCGTGCGGCGCGGCGCGGACCTGCTCATCAACCCCTCGGGCAGCGACGTCGTCCACGCCAAGTGGGCGCTGTGGATGCGCTGCCGCGCCATCGAGAACGGCGTGCCCGTGCTGTGCACCATGTGGTCCTCGAGCAAGACCAGGAAGCGGGGCTACGCCATGGCCTTCGGCCCGCGCGGCGAGGAGCTGCCGCTCGACTTCGTGCCGGCCAAGGGCAGGGCGCGGCCCTTCACGGTCGCCTCGTCCCGCGACACCGAGCCGCGCGCCGACGGCTTCTACCTGGCGCGCGTGCCGCCGGCCCTGCCGCGCCCCGACCTCCCCCGCGCCCTGGATCCCCGCGGCGCGCGCACGCTCGTGCTGGCCGGCGAACGCGCCGGACGCGCCTGCGATCGCGGCGAGCTGCGGCTCGGCGGCGGCCCCGCCATGCTCGACGCGCGCGGCGGCCGGAGCGCGCTGCGCGTGCTCGCGGGCCGGCCGGTGATCGCCGTGCTGCTCCGCTCCGCCGAGATCTTCGCGCCCGAGATCTGCGCGCGCGCCCTGCTTCGCGCCGAGAGCGAGCACGCCAGCGCGCAGCGGCCCTTCTTCGTGCTCGTGAACGCCTGGCCCCACCTGCCCGCGGGCGAACACGGCGAGGCCGTGCGCGTGGTCGCCGCGGCGCGATCGCTCGAGCACGCCTGCGTGGTCGCTCTGGCCGGCGTCGACAGCGGCGAGCCGCTGGAGGCGTTCAGCTCGACGCTCTACCGCGTGAGCCGCCGCCTCGACTGCCAGGGGTCGACGCTGCCGCTCGACCTCGACGCCAACGCCCTGCAAAGCGGCGGGCCGGGCTGGTTCTTCTCGCAACGCCAACAGAACGACTTCTCCGGGCATCGGCTGGCCTACGAGGCGCTGCTCTGCTCCTGCGAGGCCGCCGCGCAGGAGGCGGAGAGCGCGCCGTGACGCGCCCCTCCACCAGCCGCATCATCGAGCGCCTCGAGCGCTTGGGCCGGGACCTCGGCTTCGAGGCAACGCGCGAGGCCTCTCCCGGGGTTCCCGAGACCTACGCGCCGCGCACCGACCTGGTGTGGTGCGGGCCGGGGCTCGCGGACGGCGCGCGCGCCGAGGTGGAGCGCCTCGCGCGGCTCGCGGCCGTGCGCTCCCCCCTGGTCGGCGGCCGCCTCCCCGTGGCCGGCTTCGAAGTCGAGGGCACGGACCCGTCCTCCAAGACCATGGAGTCGGACGTCGCGAACCTGCTCCTCCTACGCTACCCGATCGCGGCGCTGGTCGTGGACAGCGCTCCCTCCGGCGCTCGATGCAACGCCGGGGACATCCACCGCCGCGCCTGCCGCCTGCGCCGCACCAACGCGTTGTGGTGCGGCCTGCGGCCCCTCGCCGTGGTCGACGCCTCGCGCCTTCCCGAGCAGGCCCCGCGCCGCGCGCCGGGCAGCAGCCAGGCGTCACCCCGCCCCCGCTCCACCACGAACCGCGGCGGCAGCCGCGAAGACGCATCCCGCGTCCGCGACCAGCTCGTTCGCCGCGGCCGTGAGCTCGGATTCCACGTGGAGTGCGACGCCGAGCCCGACCTGCCACGCAGCATCTTCGCTGCCCGGCAGCGCGCGCTGGGCGGCAGCGGCGTCGCACCGGACAGCGAGTGCGCGGTGCACCTCGGGCTCGGCGGATTCGAGCTTGGAGAAAGCGACCGCCGGGCGTGGACGCGCGCGGAGCAGGCGTTCACCGCGCAGCGCCTGGACGTGGTCTGGTCCGCACCGGCTCCGGCGGACCTGCGCGGCGCGCATTCCCTGCTCGCGGCCGCCGACCCCGACTACGGCGTGCTCTGGCCTGACCCGCCCGCCGGGCCCCTTCTGCCGGTAGTGGCCTTCGAGATCGACACGGGCGTCGCCAAGCACGGCGGAGGCAGCCTGCTCCATCTGTCGCGCGCCGCCCCGCTCGGCGCGCTCGTGGTCCCGGACGAGTCGGTCGGCGACGCGGCGCAGCTCGTTGCCGCGTACCGGCTCGCCATGCCGCTCGGCCCGGTCGCGATCCTCGGGTTCGGCGACACCCGTAGGAACTGACCCGCGGGCGGCCGCGCGTGGCCGCGTCACGAACCGCCAGACGCGCCCGGGGACTCCTCGTCGGGCAGGCGCTCGGCCGTGTAGCTCCTGAGCTCGTTGGTGCAGCAGAGGCGCACGACCCGTCCCTCGGCCGAGCGTTCAAAGCGGAAGGTGGTCGTGCCGTCAAGGCCGGCGCGGAAGAAGACGTCCCGGGCCTCGGGCACGATCTCCACCGAAGCCCCCCCGCGCACGCGGCAGAGCAGGCGGTCCTCCTCGCGGCTGATCGTGATGATCCAGCGGCCCGCGCTCTCCACCACCAACTCGTAGCGGCCCACGTAGTCCTCGTAGGTCGCCGGGTCGATGTCCTTGGCGCGCCGCGCGGCCACGACCTTCTCGACCTCCTGCTGCTTCTGCCGCCGGAACGCCGTGTATGCCCAGGTCTCCGGGAAGAGGGAAGGCAGCTCCACGGCGTGCGCTCCCTTCTTCAGCTCCTCAGCAAGATCGATGACCACCTCGTTCTCGAAGTTGTGGAAGTGATAGAGGCGCACGATCCCGTGGGTCAGGTCGTAGACCATGGAGTACTGGGTCGGGGCCGCGCCCTCGGCGTGGACCGCGGCCAGGATGCGGCGGCAGCGCTCGACCGAGACCTCCTCGCTCTCCTTCAGCGAGCCGGTAGCGCGGGCAGGTATACTCGGACGGATCGCATTGCGACTGGTGGAAGTTGGTCACCACCTGGAAGCGCCCCTGCTTGCGGACGAAGGTGTCCCGCTCGACGATCACCGCGTCGCCGGTTCGGTCGCCGAACAGGAGCATGGCGCTGTCCAGGAAGGCCAGGTTGTAGCGCTCGAGCAGCGCGATCACCTCGGCGACCGTGGCGCACTCCGCGAGCGCCACGTCGATGAGGCTGCCAGGGTAGGATGGCTTGTCGGTCGGCTCGGGCGCCGGGAGCTGCGCGGTGGCGAAGCCGTCGAAGAACAGCCCGCGCTCGTTCAGGCCGCCCTGGGGAAAGCCGTTGCCGAAGCCGAAGCAGACCCGGCCGTACGTCTTCCCGTCGCCCGGCACGAACCACACCTTGGTGTCCGGGTCCCAGTAGTCCTCGTTGTTGCCGGCCAGGACCAGGCCCTCTCCCTGGATGAGGAAGGCAGAGCAGGCCTGGGCCGCGTCGCCAGCGACGAAGCAGAGCGCCAGCAGCAGGGAACCAACAGGGAGCTTCATGTGGCACCGTTTCGCAAGAAAGTCGCTTCCCTGGATACGATACGATTCCCGGAGTGTGAAGTCCGGCCGTCCCGGACAGCGGGGAATGACCGGTATACGCCCTCATGAGACGGGAGGAGGTCCCCATGCGCTCTTGCCAGAATGCGGTTCGGCTCGCGACGTTCGCCCTGATCGGCCTCGCCCTCGGCGGCTGCGGCGTGACGGCCAAGTTCACCTACCCGGCCGACGCCGCGACCCTGGCCAGGGTCAGCGGCTCCAAGATGACGCACCTCACCGTCGCGGTCGAGCCCTTCACGGACTACCGCGGCAACGAGAACAGCGACTGGTTCGCCATGTGCCTCCTGCCGCTCGCGCCCTACGGCTGGGTCACCTACGAGCGCCCCGACGCGGCGCGCCAGTTCCTGTCCATCCGGGAGTACGACACGAACCCGCCAGAGGACCTGGCGAAGGCCGTGGCCCTCAGCCTGAAAGAGTCGGGTCTCTTCAAGTCCGTCTACTTCTCGTACGGCGGCGCCACCTCCGAGTCGGCGGACATCGTGGTCACGGGCACGGTGGCGGCCATGACCTACGAAGGGAAGAAGTACTCGTACTGCGTCTCGATTCTCACGCCGTGCCTGCTGCTGCTGGGCCTGCCCCTTGGCACATCGCGCAACACCCTCCAAATGGAGCTGACCTTCACCCACACGAAGTCAGGAGCCACGTTCCGCCCAGGACCCATCACCACGGAATGGTCCAAGTTGCAAGGCCTGTACTACGGTTTCGGACATGACTGCCGCGGCTTCTCCATCACCCTGCAGGAAGCCCTGAACGAGCTGGTGCGCACGCTCGCGAACACCAACCTCGCCTCGCCTTGAGCGACACGGCGGCGGCGCGGCCGCTCCGCTCACTCCTTGCGCATGGTCAGGATCCAGTGGCGGATCCCCCACTTCGAGATCCTCTCGCCATCGTCGAAGTCGCGCATGGGCTCGCGGTCGATGCCGAAGCCGTCGTGGGCCGTGGCCAGCCAGTTGATATGTTCGCCACCCGCGTCCCAGCGGTAGGCGAAGATCGCCCCCTGCGGGCCTCTGGCGAAGGCCACGGGCACGCGCGAGCGCGTCCACACGTCGTAGAGCATCCAAGTGAGCCAACCCTCGTAGAGCGTCCTATCGCCTGTGCGCGACCTTCTGCTCCACGCCGTGACCTGCTTCCGGTACCTGTTACCCGCGTAGTGGACCCGGCCCTCGCTCTCGTGGTCCGAGCCGCTCGTCGCCGGCCTCACCCCTCCCAGGGTGGCACGCTCCGCCGCCTCCCGGTTACGATGTGCAGGTGCCCATCCCCGTCGATCCCACCGAGGCACGGAGGCCGCCCATGCTCCCCCGCATCCTGCTGCTCTCCCTCGCCCTGCTTCCCCTCGCCGCCGCGCCGGCCGCGGCCGCGGTCATACACGTGCCGCAAGACCAGCCCACGATCCAGGCCGCGGTCAACGCCGCCGGAGCCGGGGACGAGATCGTGGTGGCGAAGGGCCACTGGGACAAGGTCCTGATCAACGGCAAGACCAACCTCGTGCTGCGGGGCAAGCCCGGCTGCGCGATCGTCCCGTCCGCGGCAGGAAACGGCATCGAGGTGTCGAACAGCACGGGGATCGTGATCGAGCACATCACCGTGAGGAACACGACCAGCAACGGCATCCTCATCGCCAACTCCCAGGACGTGCTGGTGAACGGGTGCTCGGTCATCGATCCCGGGTTGCCGGGCATCGCGG
>DYIW01000307.1 GCA_020723465.1 Phycisphaera mikurensis | reverse complement strand
ATCTGCTCCTTGTCCCAGCGGAAGGCGCTCTCCGGCACGGCCGGGTCCGCGCGCACCAGCACGTCGAGGGCGAGCAGCGTCACGGCGATCGCGCCCTCGAAAGTCGGGTGCAGCAGGTCCTTGTCCATCAGGGTCTTCATGCACCCTTCCGGCCAGGAGCAGCCGCGCACCTCGACGCCCTCGCCTGCGCGCAGGCGCTCGTAGAACGTGGAGAGCTTGACCACGTGCACGTTCTTCTGCGCGTTCGCCCACTCCTGCAGGCGCGCGTTCAGGCGCGCCAGCGTTTCCTTCTGCGGCACCTGCCACTCGCTGATCATCGGCGCGCCGTGGATGCCCACGCCTTCGCGCGCGGCCGGCATCATGTCCGGGAAGTCGCCGACCAGGATCGGGCAGGAGAACTCGCCGAGCAGCGCGAGCCCCTCCTCGAGCTGCTTCAGGCGGTCCTCCTCGTCTACGATGAAGCCGTAGCCGAACCAGAAGAGGAAGTCGATGGCGATGAGGAGCGTTGGGTCCTCAGCGCGCGCCGCGCGCGCGTAGCGCGTGCCGTAGTCCACCGGGTTCCGGAAGAAGAGCATGGTCGACTTGCGAAAGGGCGCCGCCACCTCGGGCACGCAGGCCGCGCGCACGACGTCCGCCAGCGTCACCATGGCGTCGACCTCGGCGGGCAGCAGGAAGCCGTCGGTGACCGACGCGCCGATGAGGGCGATGCGCTCCAGCGCGGGAACGGCGGCGGGCTCCGCCGGGGCGGCGGCCTCCTGCGGCTCGGGCGCGAACCAGGAGACGAGGCCGGCGGCGGCGAGCAGCAGCGGCAACGCGAAGGACGGGCGAATCGGCATGAGTGACCTCGGCGCGGACATGGCGGCTCGATCCTACCGAACCCTCCTGGCCCGCGGGCCGTGTCGCCTTCGGACCGGGGCTCGCGGGTTACCGCCGCCCGGCGGGCGCGCTATCATCGCCCCGAGGAGGAGGCCCGCTGCCGCAGGGGACCTCCGCGGCTGGACTGCTGGATGAACCCGAAGACCCTCTTGCTGCTCCTGTGCTTGCTGGCCGCGCCACCGGCGGAGCGGCAGAGCTCGACCTTCGCCGACTCCCTGCGCCTGGCCGCGGACGCCCTGGCCGCGGACAAGCTCGACGACGCCGCGGTGCTCATCCAGCGTGCACTGGAGCGCGACCCCAAGTCGCCCGAAGCCTGGAGCCTGCGCGCGCGCTGGGCCGAGGCGGTCGCGGACCGCGACGAGCTGGTCTACGCCCTGCACCGCCAGCTCAACCTGCTTCTGGCGCAGCGCGCGCCGCGCAAGGAGAGCGAGGCGCTGCGCGCGCGCCTCGAGCAGCTCGATCCCGTCGCGAAGGACCTGTTCCGCCTGCGCGAGCGCTTCCTCGACCGCCTCGAGCCGATCGCCGACCTCTACGAGCGCGAGGACCGCCCGCACGCGGCCATCCGCGTGCTGCAGGAGATCCTCGCCCTCGATCCGGAGCGCGAACCGGCGCAGGCGGCGATCGAGCGCATCTCGGCGCGGCCCGATCCCAGCCTGGCGGAGACGGCCAAGCCCAAGGACCTGCTGGCGGACGTGTCCACCGAGTGGATCCGCGAGCGCGACGCCAAGCACGTCGAGTGGCAGGAGGCCGACTCCTTCACGCGCGAGCACTACGTCACCAAGACGAACGCGGGCTACGAGGTGCTGCTGCGCGCGGCCGAGGCGATGGAGCAGATGAACGCCTTCTACCGGCGCTTCTTCCGCTACGGCGACGGCGTGCATGACGAGCGCAGCGTGCCGCGCATCACGCTGCACATCTTCAAGAACCGCGATGAGTACCTGCGGCTCGGCGTCGGCCCGCCGGCCGAGTGGTCGGGCGGGCAGTTCACCGGCAGCCACGTCGAGACCTACATCGGCGACGGCGGCTTCGAAGAATGCGTGACCACGCTTTTCCACGAGGCCGCGCACCAGTTCGTCGGGCTCGCCACCACGGCCGTGGGCTGGCTGAACGAGGGGCTGGCCTCGTTCTTCGAGGGGTGCCGCATCCTCAGCAACGGCACGGTCCTGATGAACATGCCGGCCAACCACCGCCTCTTCCCTTTGGTGGAGCGCCTGCAGAACGGCTGGATGGAAAGCGAGAGCGACGGCATCGATCCGGCCAACGCCAACGCCGAGCCGCAGAAGGCGCCCACGCTGCAGATCATCATCGAGAACAAGTACTCGTGGGGGCCGCCCTGGTACGCGCCGACCTGGGGCTTCGTGTTCTTCCTTTACAACTATCAGGACCCGGCGGACGGGCGCTTCATCTACCGCGCCGCCTTCAACGAGTTCATCAACGCCTCGAGCGGGCGCGTGGGCGAGGGCGCGGTGGAGAACTTCGAGAAGGTGGTGCTGGCACAGCCGCAGCGTCCGACCAAGGGCCTGCCGCGCACCGAGGCGCTCCAGCTCGTCGAGACCGTGGACGAGCTGAACGAGGTGTGGAAGGAGTGGCTCATCGCGCTCGCGGACGAGCAGGCCGGCCGCGCCGAGGTGGAGCGGCCGTATCTCGACTGGGCGCGCTACGCGCTCACGCGCAAGGAACGGGACGTCGCCACCGAGCACTTCGAGAAGGGGCTGGTGCGGACGCCGGACGACGTGGAGCTGCTGCGCGCCTTCGCCGAGCACCTGGCGGAGCACGAGAACAATACGGACCGCGCCGTGAAGCTGGCGCTCGTGGCCCTGCGCCTGCTCGAGGCGCAGGGCGGCGGCGGCGCACGCGCGGCGCGCGAGCTGGAGGAGAGCCTGGCGCGCTGGGATCCGAAGCGCTCCAGCCTGGAGCGCCTGCACCGGGAGCTGTGGGCAGAGGTGCAGGGGATCGTGCGGCGCTACCTGGAAGAGGCCCTGCCACTCATGGCGATGGAGGTGAGCTGGCGCCTTTCCACCGATCTCGGCGTCCCCGGCCTGCTCGGGCTCTACGAGCAGGCGGCGCGCTCCTCGAAGAAGTCGATCGCCCTGTGGCAGCTCGCCTACAACGAGCAGGACCTGTCGGGCTGGACCGCGGGCACGGACGTGTGGGTGCCCTACGGCGCCGAGCTGTGGGCCCGCCTCGGCGAGTACCAGGAGGACGAGTTCCGCTTCAACTTCCTGACCTACGACACCGTGACCTCCGGCGACTTCTCGCTCGAGACCGAGGTGCTGGCGGAGCGCGGCCGCAGCGCCTTCTGCGGCATCGTCTTCGGCCGCAAGGCGGCGCAGACCTTCCACGCCGTGATCCTGCACCCCGGCCGCGAGGCGGACCCGGACTCGGGCCGGCTGGCGCGCGGCGGCTTTCTCGACCTCTCCTCCTTTTACGGCGGCTCGGCGAACAAGGTCTGGCGCCACGACCCGGTGGATACGTCGCAGCGCGGCTGGCACAGACTGCGCGTCGACGTGATCGGCTCCGAGATCGACGTGTGGTTCGACGACGAGTTCGTGACCACGCACGACTTCGGCTCGGTGGACGTGCTGCGCGGCTCCTTCGGGCTGATCACCGGACCGGGCAGCGCCAAGTACCGGAACGTGCGCTACCTGGCGCGCTCCGCCCGCGACCCGGGCGCGGCGATCGAACGGGCGCTGCGCCTGGAGAAGCTCGCGCGCGAGTCGGGCGGCGGCAGCATCGGCGGGAGCTGGCTGAAGAAGGCGCCGCCTTTCCCCAAGGTGGCGACCTGGGTGCAGGGCGGCCGCATCAGCTTCGACCAGGTCGGGCCCGTGCCCGTGCTGCTGGTCTTCTGGTCGCGGCAGCAGAACGAGCTTCTGCCCATCGACGCGTGGCTCCGCGACCTGGCAGAGCGCTACCGGGACACCGGCCTGGACATCCTTGCCATCGCCCAGTTCGACGAGCGCGAGGGCATGGAGGAGTACCTGCAGCAGCACGCCTTCCCGGGCTCGGTGGGCGTGGACCGCAAGCGCTCGACGGAGCTCGCCTCGGGCGACACCTTCGAGGACTACGCCATTCCCAAGTTCCAGCTCCCGCGCCTGGTGCTCCTGGACGTGGACCACCGCGTCTGCTGGGAGGGCGATCCCGGGTTCGAGCTGGACGTCGCCTGGGCGCCGGGTCTGGAGAGCTACCTGGAAGAACCGCTGCGCGAGCTGACGCAGCGCCGGCGACTCAAGGACCTGCGCCGCTGGCGCGAGGCCTGGACGAGCGCGGGCGGGCCGGCTCTCGGCGCGGGCGACCTCGGCGCTGCCCTGCCTCTCCTCAAGAAGTCGCTCGACTTGCCGGGGCGGGTCGTGCCTGTCGTCGGTGAGGCGCAGCGCTGGCTGCGCGCCCTGGAGAACGCCGTGGCGCACGCCGCGGTCACGGCCGAGATCATGGCCGAGCAGGGCGCGGAGCCCGCGGCCGAGGTGCTCGCCGCCTGGGCCGTGCTGCTCCAGCAGCCGCTCGAGGGGGAGGCGGTGCGCAAGGTGAAGGACGCCGGCGCCAGCCAGAACGCGCGCGACTGGAAGAAGGCGCTGAAGGCGGCGGAGCGCACCCTCAAGGGACTCAAGCCGGAGAAGCAATGGGACGCGCTGCGCGCGCTCGCCGGGGAGCTTTCCGGCCTTTCCGGCCTCTTCCCGGCGGAGCTGCTGGCCGAGCTGAAGATCGCCATCGAGCGCCAGAGCGTCGAGGCCGCGCGCGACCTGCTGGAGAGCGCGCCGCAACGGCCCGCGGTCTGGCTCGTCTGGCATCTTGCGGGAGGATAGAGGTGGGAACGCCGCACGCGCACGCTTCTTCATACCCTGCCGGAACGCTGCTTGCCTGCGCGCTCCTGCTCCTCGCCGCGCAGTGCGTCATGACGCCGCGCGAGTACTACCCGCCCGATCACGTGCGGATCGAGAAGGTCTCGCGCGACTACCTGGGCGTGGTGACCGTCGAGTTCAGCACGCTGGCCGAGACCCTGTGGCACTGCCCGGGCGTGGACGTTCAGTCCGAGCAGGGCGAGCTGTTCCTGAGCTTCGTGCGCGCTCGACTCGAGGAATCGGGGCGGCCGGCGGTGCGCGCGCGCTTCATGCCGCCGGCGACGTGGCGCGTGAAGGTCGACGCGCCGGGCACGCGGAACGTGCATGTCACCGACGGCGTGCTCGACCGCGTGGTCTGGAGCGCGGAGCGCGGCCGCGGATCGTGACGGGCCGGGGGAGGAGAACCCGCCAACGCCGCGCCACGCCGTGCGTACTGCTGACCCGCGCGCCGCGTTTCGCGGCCGCAACTGCCGTTCCAGGCCAGGGCGCCGCGCATGGGCGCTGGCCGGACACGCGGTTGACGTCTTCTCCCGACCATGAGAAGATATGGTGCTTCAGGATCTCGGGCGCCAGCCGCCTCGTTCGAACAACAGTGTTTCCCGCTTCTTGTTGGCTGTAGGTCTACCCCCGATCGGGAGGAGTTCATGACCAGGAGACTCGCGACCTTCCTCGTTTTCGTTTTGGCGACGCTCGTGCTGTCGTCCGGCGCCAACCTCATGGCCGGCGGCGGGGCGGGCATGACGCCACAGCAACTGGAGGAGGCGGGCATCGACAACGGTGTCGCGCCGCCCGCTCCGGCTGCGGCCAAGGCCGCGGTGCGCGTCACCGGCAAGGTGCTGCTCATCCCGGATTCCACGGCCGACGTCGTCGCCATGTTCAGCCCGCAGGACGGCTCGTTTCTCGGCAACTTGATCAACGGCGCGGGCCTCTTCTCCACGCCGATCAACGCCGTGCAGGGGCCGGATGACAACATCTACGTGTCCGACCAGGTGAAGGACTCGGTGTACGTCTATGACACCGCGGGCACCCTGCTCTACACCTACGCCGACGGCACGGACGGGCTGGACAACATCCGCGGCATCGACTGGTACGGAGGCCACCTCTTCGTCACCAGCGGCAACGACTACGTGGCCGAGTTCTCCGCTCCGCACACGCGCCTGCCGGACTACATCGCCGACGGCAGCGATCCCTTCGACATCCACTTCCTGCCGGACGGCCGCGCCCTGATGTCGGACATCGGCGGCTCCCTGACCGTGGACGGCATCCGCCTGTACTTCGCGGGCGGCGCCTTCGACAAGGTCCTGTTTACCCCGCAGTTCCCCGAGCAGATCGCGGACGATCCGTCGCTGCCCGGCGAGTTCCTGGAAGCCTGCTTCTCCGACAAGAACATTTCGGACTTCGACATCGCCGGCGTGGTGAACCAGGTGACGCCCCTCAGCACGTACGGCCGCGGCGTGTATCGCCTGGGCAACGGAAACCTGCTGCAGGCGAACGGCGCGGGCGTCCAGGAGCTGGCGCCCGGTACCGGCACCGTGATCACCCAGATCATGACCGGCACGGGCTGGCGCTACATCGAGGAGGTCATGCTTTCGGCGTGGACCGACCTCGGCAACGCCCTGCCGGGCTCGCTCGGCGCCCCGGACCTCACCGGCGACGGCGCCCTGGCCGCGGGCAACACCGTGACCCTCACCCTCACGAACGCCCTGCCGAACACGACGGCCTTCCTGGTCGTGGGCGCGGTGAACCTGAGCCTGCCGTTCTACGGCGGGATCATCGTTCCCTACCCGACCCTGATCGTGGCCCTGCCCACGGGCCCGGCGGGCAGCCTCACGCTCCCGTCGATCTACCCCGGGGGCGTTCCGGCCGGCATCCCGATCTATGTGCAGTACTGGATCGTGGACGCGAGCGGGCCGGAGGGCTACACGGCTTCGAACGCCATCACCGCCACCACGGAATGATGCAACTCGTCCACTGACGCGCTCGCGGCCCC
>DYIW01000306.1 GCA_020723465.1 Phycisphaera mikurensis | reverse complement strand
ACTACTCCTGAGAATCGTCGCGCCGCGCGACGATTCTCAGGAGTAGTAGATCAGCTCCGGACGCGCAGCAGACAGACGCTCTGCCCCGGCTCGCCGCCTGCCACGGCGAACTCGTACAGCACCTCGAACCGGTCGGGCGCGCGGGCGCGCGCCGCGTCGAAGACGGCGCAGGCCTGCGGGATCTCGCGCGAGAAGTAGAGGAACGTGACGCGGCCGCGCGGGTGGTCGAGGCGGATGGTCTGTTCGCGGCTGGAGAACTCGAAGGGCACGGTCCTCAAGCCGGTGCACACGTGGATCATCTTGGGGATGTCGGACATCACCAGGTCGTCCGGGCCGGCGTGGCGCGCGAGCACGTCGAAGAGCGTGAACATCGCGGGCAGGCCCTTGAGTCGCGCGTAGGCCGCGGGCACGGGCTCGGCCGCGCGGCCGGCGAGGAAGGCGTCGTGCTCCGCCATGAGCGCCAGCAGGAAGCGCGCTGCCTGGGCGCAGGAGAGCAGCAGGAAGAGGCCGAGGGTGGCGCGCGCGGAGCGCTCGAACCAGCGGCCGCGGTCGAGCGCGCGGCCGCGCAGGCTGAGCGCCAGGAACAGGAGGAAGAGCGCCAGCGCGGCGGCCGCGAGCAAGAGGAGCGCGTACTTCGTCGACCAGCGATCGAGCACCTGCGGCGCGACCGAGCGCCGCGCGGCGAGGAGCGCGGTCAGCGCCACGGCGGCCGCGGCGAGGAGGAAGCGGCCGGGGCGGCGCGAGGCGAGCGCAAGCGCGAGCCTGAGCCCCACGGCGGCGCCCCAGGCCAGCAGGCAGAGGAAGAGCGGCTGCACTGGCAGGTAGAAGCGTTGCTGCTGGTTGAACGGCCAGACGAGATGCAGCGCGACGTAGGCCGGCACGAGCAGCGTGACGAGGACGAGGTTCCTGCGCCAGGAAGACGCCCAGCCGAGCGCGAGGAGCAGGAGCAGCAGCACGCCGCTTGGCAGGAGCGCGCCGTGTTTCGGGTGCACGCCGACGTTGGCGCCGGCGTTGTCGTTCACCAGAAACTTCCCCAGGCTCAAGGCGAGGACGCCCGTGTTCTCGGCCAGGCGCCTCTTCCAGCCGGCGGCGTCGATGCGCGGCATGTCCTGGTCGATGTCCTTGGTGAGGTCGAGGGCGTAGGACTGCAGGAGCTCGTCCGCGTAGCCGGGGGAGGCGCCCGCGCCGAGGCGGCTGGTGCGCGCCTGGAAGGCGCCGGGCGGCCCGAGCGCCGCGACCAGGAAGACCGCGACCTCGAGCAGGAGGCGCGGCGACACGCGCGCGCGCGGGGGATTCAGCTCGAGGCAGCGCGCGCCGAGGATGGCGAGGATGGCGGTGCCGCCGGCGACGCGCACCAGCGTGGCGGCCGCGGCGAGCAGGCCGGCGAGCGCGGCGCGGCCGAACCCGCCCCGCTCGCGCCAGCTCTCTCCCGCGAGCAGCGCGCCGAGGAACAGGGCGGTGAACAGGGTCTCGCTGCGCAGGAAGGAGACCGAGTACTGGATGAGGAAGATGCTCGTGCCCGCGGTCACGGCCAGGAGCAGCGCGCGCCCCGGGCCGAGGCGCAGGAGCTTCAAGCCGGCGCCGTAGGCGAGCAGTACGGTGGCGAGCCCTGCCAGGCAGACGAGGTCGCGCATGGCGGCGTAGCAGTCCGGCCGTCCCGTGACGCGCACCGCCAGGCTCAAGTAGAAGGGGAAGCCGGGCGGGAACTTCGCGTGCGGTTCGCCCTGGAAGGTGTAGCCGTCGCCCGCGGCGAGCGAGCGGGCCAGGCCGACGTAGGCGGCGGAGTCGGGATCGACGACCCAGTAGCCGCGCCCCGGGGCGAGGAACAGGGCCGCGGCCAGGACCGCGAGGAAGAGCGCGAGCAGGAGCGTCGCGGCGCGCGTCACGGCACGAGCCGGAGCCAGTCCTCGAGGCTCTGCACGCGATACACGTAGTTGGTCTTGCGCGTCTCGCCCATGCTGGCCGAGTCCTCGCCGCTGTAGCGATGGCCCGGGAAGAGCAGCGTGTCGTCCGGCAGGTGCGCCAGGCGCTCGTGCAGGCTGCGGTAGATCTCCTCGCTGTCGCCGCCCGGCAGGTCGGTGCGGCCGCAGCCGTCGAGGAAGAGCGTGTCGCCCGAGATCAGGCGGTTCTCCAGCAGGAAGCACTGGCTGCCGGGCGTGTGGCCGGGCGTGTGGATGAAGCGGATGGGCACGCGGCCGACCAGCAGCTCGTCGCCGCTCTCGTGCACGGCGAGGTCGCTGTCCGACACGTCGGTCATGCGTTTGACCCACACGGCCTCGACGGCCTGGCAGTGGACCTTCATGCCCTGGCGCTCGAGCAGCTCGCGCACGCCCTCGACGGTCGCCATGCCCAAGAGGTCGCCGCCGATGTGATCCGGGTGGTAGTGCGTGGCGAGCGCGCCGGTCAGCTTCATGTCGTCCTGCGCGGCGATGTCCAGCAGGTCAGCGACCGACCAGGCCGGATCGACGACCACGCATTCGCGCGTCACGCGGTCGCCGATCAGGTAGACGAAGTTGACCATCTGCCCGGCGATCGGATTCGAGGTGGCGAAGTCGCGGCCGGCCAGGAGCTGCTTGAAGTAGAGGCGCTGCTCGTCCATGTGGCACAGGATACCCGCCAGCCGCGGTAGTCTGTTCTTCCTGTAGGGCACGGCCTGGTCGTGGAGGAGCCTGACATGAGCGGATGCGAGCTGGTTGACGCGCGGCGCAGCGTGGTCGTGGTGGTCGATCTGCAGGGCAAGCTGATGGAGATGATCCACCGGCCCGCGCTGGTCATCGCGGCCACGGAGCGCCTGCTCAAGCTGGCCGACATCCACGGCGTGCCGGTGGTGCTCACCGAGCAGTACCCGCTGGGTCTCGGGCCGACCTGCCCGGAGGTGTTGGACGTCTTCGAGTCGCTGGCCGTGGAGAAGCGCCGCGTGGTCAAGACCAGCTTCGGCTGCTGGGGCGACGAGGGCTTCCGCCGCGCGCTCGATGAGGTGCGTCCGGGCGTCCCCCTGGCGGAGCGCCAGGTCATCGCCGGCGGGATCGAGGCGCACGTGTGCGTGATGCAGACCGTGATCGAGCTTCTGCGCTCCGGCCAGCAGGTGCACGTATGCTGGGAGTGCGTGAGCAGCCGCGGCGAGGAGTACCGCCGCCACGCCCTGGAGCGCATGGCCCAGGCCGGAGCGTGCATCACCAACCACGAATCGGTCGCGTTCGAGTGGGAGCGCGACAAGAACCACGCGGGCTTCCGCAAGTTGAATCAGATCCTGCGCGCCGGGCAGCTCGGCTGAAGACGCGCCCCGTTGATGCGGTGCGAACGCGGCGCGGCTAGAATCTCGTTCGGCCGGACGTGCTCTCTCCCGCGGGAGGCGGGTTTCGGCCCTGGCGCTTGGCACGCGGAGAGGTACAGGACATGACCGCGCACATCCGCAGGATCGAGTACTTCTACACGACGGTCAAGGACGAGCCGGGACGGGCCTTCGACCTCCTGTCCAAGCTCGCCTTCGCCGGCGTGAACCTGGTCGCCTTCAGCGCCGTTCCGGTCGGCCCGGCCAGCACGCAGCTCGTGCTCTTCCCCGAGCAGCCCGAGTTCCTGACGCGCTTCGCCAAGGAGGCGGGGCTCACCCTGACCGGCCCGCAGCCGGTCTTCCTCATCCAGGGCGACGACGAGCTCGGCGCCCTGTGCGAGATCCACAAGCGCCTCAGCGACGCGGACATCAACGTGTTCAAGTCCGAGGGCGTGGCCGACGGCCGGGGCGGCTACGGCTACCTGATCTACGTGCGGCAGGGGGACTACGAGGACGCGGCCCGGGCGCTGGGGGTGTGAGGGGGGCGCGGCGGCGCGGGGTGGGGGAACCTCGCGCGGCGTCAGCGATGCCGGGCGGCCGCGAGGACGAGCACGCCCAGCGCGTCGCGCCAGGCGTCTGCGTCTTCACGCGGCGCAACACGCACGACGCCCGAGCCGGGGCGTCCGAGCGCGGTCACGATGACGGGTTGGGCACGGCCCGCGGCTTGCGGGCCGGGCGGTCCACGACCGGCACACCGCACTCCTCTTCCCGGCGCTGGAGATCCTCCGTGATCCGCTTCAGGTCGTAGCCGAGCGACTCGGCATGCGCCTGCCGGCGTCGGCGAATCTCCTCGACGATCTCATCATCGATCTTGCTGGTCATCCATCAATTCCTCGGGCGTGCAGATGATCGGCGGTTCGTAGCCCGCCTCCCTACACGCGCACTCGATCGCCTCGCGCATTGTGGCGTTCGCGATGTGTTTGCAGTTCCAAGTCAAGAGATAGTCTACGCCGTGGACCGCTGCCACCGCGATGTGGAGGGCATCTTCAGGGGCCGTCCTGGGCACGGCTCCTCTTTCGACGAGCCGCGCCGCAAGCTCACCAGCTGCATCCGTGACTCGAAGCCGCGCGATCCCCTGGAGGAAGGCCGCCCTCTCGCGCGCAGCGTCCGCATCGCCGCCCGACGCCTCGGTGGCAACGAGCTGGGAAACGAACAGCTCGCACGCGGCCGCGCGAAGAGCAAACCAGTCGCGCGTGATCTGCTGGCGAGCCGCGACGACCAGATCACGGCTGGGACGCGCCATCGCGTAGCCGATCACGCTGGTCTCGAGGTACACAGCAGGTTTCCTCATCGGTCCTCCTGATGAACGTCCGTCAGTACGCCGCCAGCTCGCCGATCTCGGCCTCGACCGCGGCCAGGATCTCGCGCTCCTTGACGGCCGCGCGCATGGCGTTGTGATCCGGGTAGAGCGGCCGGTCCACGTCGAGGAACGCGACCCGCCGGCGCACGGCCGCGCGCGCCGCCTGCGTGCCGCGGCCGGGCGCGTACGAGCGGAAGTCGAGCGCCTGCGCCGCGGCCATCAGCTCGATGCCGAGCACGCCGTAGCCCGCCTCGAGGATCTGCCGCGTCTTCAGCGCCGTGTTCATGCCCATGGACACGAAGTCCTCCTGGTCCGCCGCCGCCGGGATCGACTGGTGGAAGGCCGGCGCCGAGAGGATCTTCTGCTCGACGATCAGCATGTCCGCAGTGTACTGGCTGAGCATCAGCCCGGAGAAGAGGCCCGCCCCCTTGGTCAGGAACGCGGGCAGCCCGGCGCTCAGCGCCGGATTCGTCAGGCGGTTCAGGCGCCGCTCGGACAGGACCGAGACCATGGCGATCGCGCCGCCGAGCGTGTCGAGCGGCAGGCTGACGGGAGTGCCCTGGAAGTTGGCGCCCGTCAGCACGATGCGGTCCTCGGCCAGGAAGATGGGGTTGTCGCCGACGCCGTTGCTCTCGATCTCGAGCTGCGCGCGTGTCCAGCGCAGGTGATCGCGCGCGGCGCCGATGACCTGCGGCGTGGAACGCATGCTGTACGCGTCCTGCAGGCGCACCTTCTCGCGGCCGGTCAAGAGGTCCGAGCCGTCGATCACGCGCCGGATGTTCGCCGCGGAGGTGACCGCGCCGCGGAAGCCGCGCAGCTCGTGCAGGCGCGCGTCGTACGGCTTCATGTTGGCCTTCAAGGCCTCGAGCGACATGGCGGCGGCGATCTCCGCCTGCTTGAGCCAGCGCTCGGCGTCGTAGGCGATGAGGCAGCCGATGCCGCAGGTGAGGTTCGAGCCGTTGATCACGGCCAGGCCGTCGCGAGCGCAGAGGTGCGGGATCTCGATGCCCGCCGCGGAGAAGGCGGCCGCGGCCGGCCGGCGCCGGCCGTCCAGGAAGCACTCGCCCTGGCCGATGAGCGTGAGCGCGATCTGGGCGAGCGGCGCCAGGTCGCCGCAGGCGCCGACCGAGCCCTTCTCGCACACGACCGGCGTCACGCCCTTGTTGAGCATCTCCACCAGGGTGCGGGTGATGGCCAGGCGGCAGGCCGAGCAGCCCTTGGCGTGCACGTTCACGCGCAGGAGCATGGCGGCGCGCACGTGCTCCACGGGCGCCGGCTCGCCGATGCCCGCGGCGTGGTTGGAGATCAGGTGCGTCTGGAACTCGATGATCTGGTCGTCGTCGAGCACCACCTCGGCCAGCTCGCCGATGCCGGTGTTGACGCCGTACATGATCTCGCGGGCGGCGATGCGCTCCTCGATGAAGGCGCGGCAGCGCTCGATGCGCGCTTCCGCCTCGGGCGCCAGCTCGACGCGCGCGCCCTCGCGCGCCACGCGCGCGACGTCCTCGATGCGAAGATCGCAGCCGGTGATGCAGACGGACATGAAGGGCCTCCAGGCGCGGGCCCGAGCCCGCGGCGGGCGATGATACGAGGCGCGAGGACCCGGCCGCCAGGGGGGCGGCCGCGCGCGGCGCTGTGCGGTAGGATGGCGGGGTCCGGAGAGGTTGCGGCGAAGCGGTCCAGGGCGAAGGCAACCTCGGGGACCGGGCACTCGATGCGGCCCTCCCGGACCGGCCGCACGAAGTCTTTCCCTTCGACGACGGCCACGCGTTCAGGGCGCCCGCCGCCGCGTACGCGCCGGACCCGTGGGGCTTTCGGGACATGCTGGGGAACGTGTCCGAGTGGTGCGGCGACGCGCAGGAGCGCGTCATCCGCGGCGGCTCCTGGCGCACGCCGCCCTGGGCCTGCCGCTCCGCGAGCCGCAACTTCGCGGACGCCGACGGAAGGACCGACTACAGCCGCTTCCGGATAGCGAGGGAGCTCTGAGCTGGGTCCGCGTCGCAAGCCCACGAGGCGAGGCAAGCGGCTGGATTCGGTCAATTATTGATCGCCTGACAAACGATAATCCGTTCGAAATCATCCGATTATTGAGCTACTCTCGGCCCTGATGACTCAGCCACTT
>DYIW01000305.1 GCA_020723465.1 Phycisphaera mikurensis | reverse complement strand
CCCCCGGCGCTCGCAACGCGGCCGCGGGGGATTCCTGCTCAGGCTCTGAGGCGGGGGCGGCCGGTTCAGGCGCCGGCCAGCAGGCGAGCGAGCGCCTCGATTTCGGTGATGAGCAGCTCCACTTCGCGCGCGGCCGTCTCGTGCAGCGTCTTGCCTTCGCGCGCGTCGCGGGCGCCGACGTCGAACACGCTGCGCGCGAGCGACTGCTTGCGCTGCACCTCCTCCTGCAGGTAGTCGATCTTGGTCAGCAAGGCCGGATCGATCTGCTTGCCCTGCTGCAGCATGCGGTTGCGCACCGCATAGAGCTCGCCGAAGCGCGCCAGCATGAGCTGCACGCGCGGCTGCGTGTCCCGCAGGAAGGCCTCGAGCAGGCGCGCGCGCTCCAGCAGCGCGGTCGCCTGGTCGCGCAGCAGCGCGGCCTCCTGGCGTGCTGCCCTGCGGCGGTCGATGTAGCCGCCCCGATGGTCGCCGGCGGGAGGGCTCTCGCCGCGCAGCTCCTCGAGCCGTGCGCGCTGCACCTCTGCCCGGGCGCGCAGCCCGTTCAGGTCGTTGTCCAGCACCAGCAGGGTCGGTTTGACCACGCGCAGGGCGTTGAGGATCCCCGTGGCGTCGGCCAGGGCGGTGGAGACCTCTTCCAGCAGCGCGGCCAGCTCGTCCTCGAGGCGGCGAATGTCCGCGTTCGAGGGCTTGAGGAGCAGGAACAGGGAGGCGCCGATGACGGCGGCGAGGAGGGACACGATGCCCAGCGCCTTCACACGCAAACCTCCAGAGTGACCTGGCGCACGGCGACCGCGACCGCGGGATCGCCTGCAGGCGAGCGGTTCAGCTTGCCCGGCCGCGCCCGGAGCACTAGCTTTGATGATGATACCGCGCACCTCGCATGACCGGACTGGAGACAGGCTCGTGATCGGCAAGTGCTTGCTGCTGGCGCTGCTCCTGCAGGAGGCGCCCTCCGGTGACGAGAACACCGACGAGATGATCGCGGAGTTCAAGCGCTTCTACCGCGGCAGCGCCTCGATCGCGGAGAAGGTGGAGGCGATCCACGTGCTCGACCGGCTGGACTCGCCGGCGGCGGTCGCCGCGCTGGTGGAGTGCTTCGACGACCCGGATTTTGCGGTGCGCCAGAGCGCCGTGGAGGTGCTCGGCAAGTACCGCAGCATCGAGTGCGCTCAGTACCTGATCGACAACGTGGTGGCCAACCGGCGCGAGGCCAACAACGCGCACAAGATGGTCGCGGCCGAGGCCCTGTCGCGCATGGGCCACGCCATCGCCATCGAACCGATCGCGGACTTGCTGCGCGAGAAGGACGGCGACCTGCGCCGTGCCTGCCTGCAGGCCCTGGGACGCCTGCGCGCGACGGAGGCCGTGCCGCGGATCGCGGAGCTGCTCGCCGACCCGGACCCGAGCGTGGTCATCGCGGCGGCCGACGCGCTCGGCGAGATCCGCGACACCGCGGCGAACGCCGCGGTTCTGGGGCTGCTCGGCCACGCGCGCTGGCAGGTGCGCTCGGCGGCGGTCGCGGCGCTGGCCAAGATCCGCCACAAGGACAGCATCCAGCCGCTCATCGACCTGCTGCGCCAGGAAGAGGGGCGCATGGTCGACGACATCCTGGCGGCGCTGCTGTCGCTCACCACCTTCGACCTCGGCAACAAGCCGGACAAGTGGCAGGAGGCGTGGGACCGCGTGCGCGAGCGCTTCGTCGTCCCGACCGAGGAGGAGATCCGCCAGGCGCGCGAGAACTTCGAGAAGGCGCAGCTGCGCTACCAGCCCGGAACGGACGACTTCGCCGGCATCCCGACCAAGTCGAAGCGCATCCTCTACGTGATCGACATCTCCGGCTCGATGGAGGATCCGCTCCTCGACCGGCAGAAGTTCCTGCTCGAGGGGCGCACGTACAAGAACTTCGTCAAGATCGAGGTGGTCAAGCACGAGCTGATGCGCACCCTCCAGAACCTCGACGACACGGTCTTCTTCAACGTGATCGCCTTCGCCACCCAGGTGAAGCCGTGGAAGAAGCGCGGGCTGGTGCAAGCCAACATCCTGAACCGGAACGCGGCCGTGCAGTGGGTGGAGAAACTGCAGGCCATCGGCGGCGCGTCGCAGAACCTCAAGAAGAAGGCTGGCCTGTCCCTCTCCGCCGGCGGCGGGCTGGGCAAGACGAACACCATCGAGGCGCTCATGACGGCGCTCGAGGCCAAGGCGGCGCAGGCCGGCTACGACACCAACCTGGGCTCGCCAGTGGACACGATCTACTTCCTCTCGGATGGGGACCCGACCGCCGGGCCGATCACCGAGATCGATCAGATCCTGGCCGAGGTCAAGCGCGTCAACGCCCTGCGCAAGATCGTGATCCACACGATCAACATCGGACGCAACATGCGCGGCAAGATTCTCATGCAGGAGCTGGCGCGCCAGAATGGCGGCATGTTCATCGACCTGGGGGAGTGACGGGGCGGCGGCGATCTCCAGGGAATCCGCGCTCGGCCCTTGCCATCCGGCCGCGCGCCGCGATACTGGTGCGGCCTTGAGATCCGCAGGTCACGGGGTGTAGCTCAGCTTGGCTAGAGCGCATGCTTCGGGAGCATGAGGCCGCTGGTTCGAATCCAGTCACCCCGACCACCTCCTTCCGGCCGGCGCGCGGCGGCCGGGCGCTGGGGCACGCAGGGGGCATGAGTAGACTTGGCGCCAGCCGGCGCGGCACCCGCTGATCTTCCGCGGAGGTGCAGGCCGGCCTGGCCGTGCGGGACCGACCCGCGCGGCGAGCGGAGGCTGGCGCCGTGAACCTTTGCGCATTGTTCATCGGACTCATCGGCGGCCTGGCGCTGTTCCTGTTCGGCATGGAGCAGATGTCGGGCGGACTCAAGGCGGTCGCCGGCCAGCGGCTGCGGGCGATCCTCGGCCGGGCGACGGGCAGCCCGCTCCCGGCCGTGTTCAGCGGCGCGTGCGTCACGGCCGTGGTGCAGTCGTCCTCGCTGACCACGGTGCTCGTGGTCGGCTTCGTCGGCGCCGGGCTCATGTCCCTGGCGCAGTCGATCGGCGTGATCATGGGCGCCAACATCGGCACGACGATCACCACGCAGCTCATCGCCTTCCAGGCCGCCGACTTCGCGCTGCTCCTGGTCGCCGCCGGCTTCGTCATGCCCTTCGTCTCGCGCCGCGAGGGCGTGCGCGACTGGGCGGCGGTGCTCATCGGCGTCGGCCTGGTCTTCTACGGGATCGGCGTGATGAGCGAGGCGATGGCCCCTCTGCGCGAGCACGAGCCGTTCCTGGGGCTCATGGCGCACATGACGGACCCGCTGCTGGCGGTCGCGGCGGGTACGGTGTTCACCGCCCTGGTGCAGTCCTCCGCTGCCACGACCGGCGTGGTCATCGTGCTGGCGGCGCAAGGCGTGATTCCCCTCACCACGGGCATCGCGCTGGTCTTCGGTGCGAACATCGGCACGTGCGTCACGGCGCTCCTGGCGGCGCTCGGCAAGCCGCGCGTGGCCGTGCGCGCGGCCCTGGTGCACGTGCTGTTCAACGTCGTGGGCGTGCTGCTCTGGTTCTGGTTCATCGACGACCTGGCAGCGCTGGTGAGGTGGCTCTCCCCGCGCGCCGAGGAGCTGGTCGGCCCCGCCCGGCTGGCAGTCGAGACGCCGCGCCAGATCGCCAACGCCCACACCGTGTTCAACGTGGCGAATGCGCTCGTCCTCGTGTGGTTCACCCGGCCGCTCGCCTGGCTGGTGCAGCGCCTCGTTCCCGAGGGCGCGGGGGCCGGCGGGGAGGCCGCGACCGCGCGTTACCTGGACGCCGCCGTTCTGTCGACGCCGGCGCTGGCGCTGCAGCGCGCGCGGCTCGAGCTGGTGCGCCTCGGCGGGCAGGTGACGGCCATGTTCGGCCGCATCCTGCCGGCGTTGCTCACCGGGTCGCGCCAGGACCTGGTGAACGTGCGCCGGATGGATGACGCCACCGACGCCCTGTACGCGCAGATCATCGACTACCTCGGGCGCATCAGCCGGCAGTCGTTGACCCAGGAGAACACGCAGGAGCTGCTGCGCCTCATGGGTGCGACGACCGATCTGGAGAACATCGGCGACACGATCGAGACCAACCTGGTGGCGCTCGGCCTGAGCCGGCTGGAGCACGAGGTGAGCGTGAGCGCGGCCACGCGCGAGGTGATCCGCAAGTTCCACGAAACGGTAGGGCGCGCCCTGGCTGGAGCGCTGGCAGCCGTGGGGGACAGGAACGCCGCGGCCGCGGAGCGCGTGGTCGGCATGAAGCGGGACATCAGCGACCTGGAGAACTCGGCGGCCCTGCACGAGGCGCGCCGCCTGGTGGCGCGCGAGCCCAACCGGCTGGCGGCGTACACCATCGAGATGGACATCCTCGGCAACCTGAAGCGCGTCTACTATTACTGCAAGCGCCTGGCACGCGGCCAACTGCCGGCCGGCGCGGAGCCTCAGGCCCCCTGACAGCAGGCAGGACGCGGCGCGGGCGGGACGCGCCGGCGAGCTCTACCCGCGGTGGCTTGCCGGCCGGGCGGGGAGCACCGGCTTGGGCTTGCGCTTCTTCAGACGCGTCGCCTCGCGCGCGCGCTGCTCGTAGAAGTCGATCATCACCTGCTGCGAGCTGCGCCCTTCCTTGCCCTTCTGCGGCTGGAGCTGCGCGTAGCTGCCGTCCGGCTGCATCTCCCAGGCGCTGCGGCGGTCGGAGAGCTGCGCGTCCAGGAAGACGCGCAGGTCGGCGCGCAACTGGGGCTCGTGCACCGGCACCAGCACCTCGACCCGGTTATGCAGGTTGCGCGACATGCAGTCCGCGGAGCCGATGTAGTACTCCTCCTCGCCGTCGTTGCGGAAGTAGAAGACGCGCGAGTGCTCGAGGAAGCGGCCGACGATGCTGATGACGCGCATGCTCTCGGACAGCCCGGGAAGACCGGGGCGCAGGCGGCAGGTGTCGCGCACGATCAGGTCTACCCGCACGCCCGCGTGCGCGGCGCGATACAGGGCGCGGCAGATCTCCGGGTCCTCGATCGCGTTCATCTTGAACTGGATGAGTCCAGGCCGCCGCGCCAGGCTGTGCGAGATCTCGCGCTCGATGCGCTGCAGCAAGGCGCTCTTGGCCGTCTTGGGGGAGGTGAGGATCTGCTGGTAGCCGCGATTGGGCTTGTAGCCGGTGGTCAGGTAGTTGAACAGCTCGGTGAGGTCCTCGCCGATCGCCGGCAGGCAGGTGAGCAGGCCCAGGTCCGAATAGAGGCGCGCAGTGCCGGCGTGGTAGTTGCCGGTGCCGACGTGCGCGTAGCGCTTCAGGCCGTTGTAGTCCTGCCGCACCACCAGGATGACCTTGCAGTGCGTCTTCAGCCCGAGCACGCCGTAGGTGACGTGGATGCCGACTTCCTCCATGCGGCTCGCCCAGCGGATGTTCGCCTCCTCGTCGAAGCGCGCCTTGAGCTCCACCACCACGGCCACCTGCTTGCCGTTGCGCGCCGCGTCGATCAGGTAGTTGATGACCTTGGTGTCGGCCGAGGTGCGGTAGAGAGCCATCTTGATGGCGCGCACCTGCGGATCGAGGCTGGCGTCGCGCAGGAAACGCTCCACCGAGTTCGGGAAGGACAGGTAGGGATGATGCAGCAGGAGCGCTCCCGCGTCGCGGATGACGTGGAAGATGTTGCGCTCGCTGGCCAGCTCGTGGTGATCGACGGGATGGTGGGGCGGATCGCGCAGCGCCTGCCGAGGCAGGGTCGCCAGCTCCATGATGCTGCTCATGCCGAGCAGGCCGTCCACCTCGAACACGTCCGTGTTCTCGTCCAGGCCGAGCTCGGCGGCGAGCATGCCGCGATGCGCCGCCGGCATGGTGCGTGCCACCTCGAGCCGTACGATGGGAGCGAACTTGCGGTCGCGCAGCTCGTCCTCGATCATCGCCAGGAGGTCCTCGGCGCGTTCCTCCTCGTGCTCGGTGTTGGCGTTGCGCGTCACGCGGAAGCAGGAGACGTTGTCGACCTCCATGCCGGGGAAGAGCAGGTCGAGGTTGTCGGCCATGACCTCTTCCAGGGGCACGAAGGTGTCGCGGTCCTCGAGGCGCACGAAACGCGGTATGCCCGTGCCGAGAGGCACCTTGACGCGCGCCAGGTTTTGCGTGGGATCGTCGCGGTAGCGCAAGGTGACGAGGAGGTTCAAGGACAGGTTCGAGATGAAGGGAAAGGGATGGGCCGGGTCGGTCGCCTGCGGCGTGACCAGCGGGTGGATGTTCTGCAGGTAGTACTGGCGCAGGAACTTCCTCTCCCTGGGCTTCAGCTCGGCAGGAGCCGCGAGCACGACGTCGTGGCGGCGCAGCTCCAGGATGACCTGCAGGAAGGCGTGCCTCTTGCGCAGTTCGAGGTCGCGGATGACCTCGTGGCACTCGGTGATCTGCTGCTGCGGAGAGCGGCCGTCCACGGTGGCGTCGAGGATGCCGGCGCCGACCTGCTGCTTGAGGCCGCCGATCCTCTTCATGAAGAACTCGTCGAGGTTGGAGCTGACGATGGCGAGGAACTTGACGCGCTCGAGCAGCGGCGTGCGCGCGTCCTCGCCCTCATGCAGGACGCGGTAGTTGAAGTTGAGCCAGGTCAGCTCGCGGTTGAGGAAGAACTCGGGGCGCGCCAGGTCCTGCATGACGTCCCCGCTCGGCCCAGGAAGCGCGCCCCTGCAGGCGGGAGTGCGAGCGACCGGCGGCGGCGGCGCTTCCGCGGCGGGCGGCGGCGAAGCGGCGGCCGCTCCGGCCGGCTGAGCCGGCGGCGCGGCGGTG
>DYIW01000304.1 GCA_020723465.1 Phycisphaera mikurensis | reverse complement strand
CGCCGGCCAGGATCTCGCCGGCGGTGACCTCCACCGTGCGCTGCGTGTCCGTGAAGTAGCGCAGCACCACGGCCGAGAAGATGCGCGCGAGCGCGGGGCGCAGGATGCGCTCCTGCACCGTTCCGAGGTCCACGCCGGCCGCCGGCTGGCGGTCGAGATACCAGGAGATCGACGGCTTGCGCGCGTACACGGAGAGGATGCCGAGAGCGCCCTCCAGGTCGATCTCCGGCATGTCGATCACCAGGTCGCCGAAGCGGCCCGGCCGCTTCAAGGCCGGATCGATGCGGTCCGGGCGGTTGGTCATGCCCACGCACAGCACGCGCGCCGGCGTGCGGTCGCCGGTCTGTTCCTTCTCCATGCCGTCCATCTCGACCAGGAAGGCCTGCAGCGCGTCGTCCTCCGCCGCCGACGTGCGCGGCTGATCCACGCCGGCCCGCCGGCCGAGCGCGTCGATCTCATCCAGCACGAGGAGCTGCAGCAGCGGCCGGCTGTGCGCCTCCTGCTGGCGCGCGCGGATCGCCCCCCAGATGTCCTCGCGCACGATCCTGGCGTCCTCGCCGTGGAAGAGGTTCTTGGTCTCGTTGGGCTTGACCAGGAAAAGCTGCACGTCGAAGCCCTGCTGCTGGCCCAGCTCGAAGAGCAGGCGCGCGAGGGCACGCATGAGCGCGGTCTTGCCCATTCCAGGCTTGTAGGACATGAGCAGCGCGCCGCGCATGGGCTGCAGGTCGAAGCGCGCGCTCAAGTCCGCGCGGATCAGGCGCAGCAGGATCTCCTCGATCAGGCGGCCGGCGATCTCGTCCAGACCGGCGAGATCGCACAGGCGCGTCTCGATCTGCGCGATCGGCACCTCGAAGCGGCTGCGCGCTCCCTCGGCCGGCACCACGCCGATGGCGAAGCCCGGCAGGGAGCGGTGCAGGACCAGCTTCTCGCGCGGGCTCAACTCCCGGTCGGCCAGGGAGCGTGCCAGCCGCACGACCTCCTCCTCGCCGCCGCGCCGCACCACGCGCGCCTGGCCGCGCGCGCGGTCGTGGTAGCCGCGGAACTCGGCGATCTCGCCCTGGGCCGCGGCGCGCAGGTGAGGGTCGTCGCGGCACACGCCGACCACCACGTTCTCGCGCACGCGCAGCACGTCCCAGGGCTCGAGACCGCGTAGCTCCTCGAGGTCGATCGTCGGATGGATGGGCAGCTCGCGCAGTTCTCCGCCCAGGCGCACCACCGCCAGGCGCGCTTCCTCGCGGAGCAACACCTGGTAGCAATGCAGCGCGCTGCCCTGCAGCAGCTCCTCCAGCATCCCCTCCAGCTTCCTGGCGGCCTCGGCCGACACGGCGCACTGCTGCCGGGCGCGCGCGAGCTGCGCGCGCTGCGCGAGCACCTCGACCGCGAACGGCTCGGGCTCTTCCCTCATGCGCCTCAGGATCTCCGGCACTTCCTGGGTGTTCCCGCCCGAGACACTGCCGGCGAAGTTGATCAGGTTCTCGATCGATCGATTCGCGCGCGACACGTTCTTCCTCCTTTGCCGGTGCCTCAGTCGGTGTAGAGCTGCCAGGGAATGGCGCACAGCGCGCCGGAGCGCCAGGCGAACACCTCGAACGCCAGGCGCTGGCCCGCCGCGGCGGGCCGGCGCCCGGCGATCGGCAGGAGCGCCGCCCGGCCGGGAAAGAGCGACTCGAGCAGGACGTAGTCCTGCAGACTCGGCTCGCACTCGGGCAGCGAGCAGTCGCTGCCGCCGCCGCCGGCGCAGTCCGCGCACTTCCCTTGCCAGCCGTGCGAATGAAAGGCCGTGATCACGGCCTCGCCCAGGCCGCGCAGCTCCGCCACCTGGGCGGCCTCGGCCAGGGCCTCGGGACTGAAGTCGAAGTGCGCGGCCTTGCCCGCGTGCCGGCTGTCCCGCAGGACCGCCGACAGCACGGTGACGATGCGCGTGCGCGCGCCCGGCAGGGGCGCCGGCAGGCGCGCGAGGCGCCCGAGCACGGCGCCGCCGGTCTCGACCTTGCCGGCCTGCACCGTCCAGGCGAGCACCTCCTCCACCAGGCGGCGGTTCACGAGCACGGGCCGCTCGGGCAGCAGCGAGCCCGCGAAGAGAGAGCGCACGCCGGCCTGCTCCAGGGTCACGTCGGCGACGAGCGGCGCGTCCACGGCGAGTGCGCACGCCGCCGGGCCGCCGGCGCGGCGCTGCGCGACCAGACCGCGATAGACCTTGGCGCCCTGGCTGACGGCGCCCCGCTGGCGCAGCAGGGCCGTCTCCTCCAGGGCGCGGCGCCGCCACGCCTCGCTGCCGAAGCGCAGGCTGTGGACCTGCGCCGCGCCGTTTCTCTCCACCTCGAGGCGTACCTCGAGCTCCGCCACCCACGGCGGCTCGGACCAGACTGGCCGCACCTCGGCGCGGATCGCGCGCTCGTCCCGCGCCACGTCCTCGCTCAACACGCTCGCCACCAGCGCCTCCTCCACCAGATCCGCGACCTCAGCGGACACGTCGCGGCTGAAGAGCGGCGGGCCGCTGCCGTCCGGGGCCGGCATCAGCTCCAGGCGATAGCCGTAGTCCGTGACAAGCGTGGCGTCCATCAACCGGCGCTCACCTCGGGAACCACGCGCCACTGGGCATCGATCTCGCTGAGGTCGCCAAGCGCCTTCTTGTTGTCCAGCAGCACGCCGCGCGAGAACGCGGACCAGCGCAGCCGGTTGCGCGGGATGCGCTTGCTGTCGAGGAAGTGGTCGATGACCTGCCCGACCGTGTGCGTGAGCGAGATCTCGCCGTTCAGCTTGATGTCCAGGCGCTTCTGGCCGCTGATGTCCGAAAGCGTGAGCCTCTCGAGCGTCTTCATGAATCAGTCCTTTCCGAGCGGTCGCTCGTCCTTCAAGAACAGGTCGCGAAACAGGGCGGAGATGCCGTTGTCCTCCGCCAGGAAACAGAGGGTCGCGCGCGCGTGACCGAACGCCGCGGCCACGGCCTGGGCCGCGCGCAGCAGCCAGGAGGCCCGAAGCTGCCCGGGATGCAGCCGGGTCTCGGCCAGGACCTCGCTGTCGCGGAGCGCGAGCCGCGCCTCGCAGAGCTCCGCGTTCAGGCGCAGGGCCTGCAGCGCGATCACGTCGAGGCACTCTTCCGGAGCGCGGAGCACGCAACGCTCGAGGCGCGCGCCCGCAGCGTCGAGCCGCAGCTCCACGGGTACGACCTCCTGGCCGAGCGCGGGCCTGAGCTCGAAGACGCCGTCGTCGCGCCTGAGGAGCAGGCCGCGCAGCTCCGCCGCGTCCTGCCCCTCGAACCGGGGTGGGACCGCGGGCGCATCGAGCGCGGGAGCTTGCGCGCCCCCGGCGCCGTGTGCGCACCGCCCCAGCTCCTCGAAGCCCCGCAGGATCTGGCGAAACGTGCCCTCGAGGTGCAGGGAGCCGTCGCGCAGCGTGTCCGCCAGGAGCACCGTGCCGTCCTGCCCGTGTGCGAAGCGCAGGTTCCCCGGCAGGTCGTGCGTCTGGCGCAGGGCGGCCGCGTGATCCGAGAGGAGCGGCGCGCGCGCCGTGACGCTGATGTGATCGCCGGGCTCGAAGCGGACGATCCCGCGCAGGCCGCCGGAGGAAAGCGTGCCTTCGTGGCCGTCCTGCATGGTCACGCCCTCGAGGCCGCGGAAGAGCGCGGCCGCGCCAGCCGCGGGCTTTCCGCCCGCGCGAACCTGTTCGAGGAGATCAGCGAGTCGAGACATGATCGGTTCTTCCCTTGCCAAGCATGGTCAGTAGAGGGGCGTGACGGGTTCGAGGCCGTGCATCGCGGTCGGGTCGAGGGCGAAGTGCCGCGCCGCTTCCGGGTCCGCGGGGTCGGAGGGGTTCCGCACTTGCAGAGTCAGAATAGGGAAGAGGTGGTACTCGATGAGCTGGTCGAGGGGGTACGGGCCGTTCGGCACGTTGCCGAGACAAAGGAGCCCGTGTCTGCGGCTGAAGTTCGGGTGGAAGAAGCCCTCGCTGTCGATGCGCACCGCGATGCACGGGCCCTGGTCGGGCACGAACAGGTCGGGGCGATAGTAGATGCGGCCCTGCAGCGGACCGCGGTCGAGCTCGACCGGCTCGGCGGGGCCGAGCTTGCGCTTGTAGGGCGCGTCCAGCTCGAAGGCGAACGCGTTCGGCGCGGGCAGCGAGAGCGGCACGACCTGGATGCGCGCGGTCTTCGCCAGCAGGCCGTCGCGGCAGGCGACCCACGAGTTCTCGAGGAACTCCCGGGTGAGGCGCGCGAGCGGCGAGTCGTCTTCTTCGATCTCGGCGCCGGTCTCGGCGCTCTGCACCAGCTTCACGAGCGCGCCCAGCAGCTCATCGAGCGACGCAGGCAGGCGCGGTGCGTTCGGGTTCATGAGGTCCTCCGGGCGGCGGGGAGCACGAGGTGAACGGGCGCGCGGCGCGGCGCGCGCGCCTTGAGCACGGCGCCGTGCCGCGGCAGGCCGAGATCGAGAAGCGGCGTGGCAGCGACGCCGAGCGCCGCGGCCTCGCGTTGGGTCAGGCGCACGAGCGCGCCGTCGCGCCGCCAGAAGAGCGGCGTGTTGCAGCGCGGGCAGGGCGGCGGCGCGGCGAAGATCGTCCCGGCACGACGCACGGACGCGCCGCACGGGCAGCGGGCCTCGACGCACAAAGCGTGGCCGTGGGGCTCGAGCGTGGTCGCGTCCGCGTCGCCGAGGAGATCGCGGCAGAGCGCGAACAGGTCGTCGAGCGTGCACTCCTCAGCGCGGGCTGCCACGTCCACGAGCCGCCAGCGCCGGTGGCCGGAGAGGCACTTCGCGGAGCGCTCGAGCGCCAGCGCCTGGACCTCGAAGCGCGACCAGTCGATGCGGATCTCGCGGTCCAGGACCAGGTCCGCGTCGTTCCCGGTCACCAGGCGCTGAGTCTGCAGCAGCGCCACGCCGGTGATGGTCATGCTCAGCGCGCCTCCCGCGAGCGTGGGCGGAGGCAGATCCGCCGGCGCGCCCGGGCAAGGCGTGCGCGGGAAGCTCCGCGCGAGGTCGGCGGCGTCGTACCCGCACAGTTGACAGGCGTGGCCCGCGCCTCCGGCCGAACAGCGCACGCGGCCCATCTCGTTCTCGCCGGAGCCGTCCACGGCGAGGCGCAAGAGCGGCACGTCCAGGCCGTTGCTGATCTCGGTCAGGAAGAACGCGAGCGTGGCGTCGTCGGTGCAGTCGCAGAGCACGCTCAGGCCGCGGAGCAGGCCCGCGCCGGCGTGGCGGATGTCAGAGATCACGGCCTCGGCCGAGCCCTCGCGCATGGCGTTGCACGCCGCGGCCACGGTCTCGGCCTTGGGCTCGCCCGCGGCCACGAGCTGCGTGCCGAGGTTCTCGGGAGCGCCGTCCTGCGGGTCGAAGACCACCACGCGCGCGCCGCTCCGCGCGATCGCGACCGCGAGCGGCCCACCGAGCACACCCGCGCCGATCACGCCGATGCGCGCGCGCGTCCACGCCTCGTGTCCTCCGTCGCGGAAGGTGCGCGTGCGCCGGAGGCGGTCGTAGCGGAGGTCGTTCATCGGGCTTCCTTTCGCGCGGCGAGGCGCAAGAGCCCGGCCAGGCGGTTGTCTTCGGCCCGGCGCGGCGGCCGCCACTCCTCGGCGTCCGCGCGGAAGCCGCAGGCCGAGCAGGCGAGGCCGGCCGCGGCCGCGGCGTGCCAGGCGCGCGCGCTCTGGATGAGCCCGCACGGCGCGTGCTGCGTGCCCGGGCAGAGCACGATCGGGTCGCCGGCGCGCAGGCGCGCCTTGGTGAGGTGGCAGAAGAGGTCTTCGCCGTGGAGCGCGGGATCGTAGGTCGCCTCCTCGGGCGCGAGGTCGCTCGCGAGCCAGTAGAGTTGCTCGCCGATGTGCAGCTCGTCGCCGTGGCGCGCCGCGTGCAGGCCGGCGCGGAGCGGCACGCGATTGCGGAGCACGCGGCCGCTCAGGTTCACGGGAACGAGGATCGCGCCGATCGCTCCGCTCGCGGCGCGGCTCGGTGCCACGATCACGCCGTCATCGAGCCTTCCTGCGCGCGCGGGCCGCGGCGGCACCGCGTGTGGCCCGAGCAGCACGGGCTCGGCGCAGGCGCTCCGCTCGTCCTGCTCGTCGATCGTCCGGCGCCAGATCACCAGCTTCATCGCTCGTTTCCTTCGCGCGGGAGAGCCGCGCATCGCACGCGAGCAATCTTGTCCTTTGCGCTCGATGGGAGGGATGGACTTGGCGGCGGGCTTGTCGGTGGACTCCGGCATGGACAGCTTCTTGGTTCCTCCGATGGCTCAAGACGCTGAGTAGAATTACTCACCGTATTGAGCAATTCGCGAAATCAGCCATAACATGTTCATCCTCAGCGAGTTCTGCCACATCAGCGAGCGTCTGAGCGAAGCCCGGCGCTTCATCCAGGTCGTCCACGGGCCGCGGCAGGTGGGCAAGACCACGCTGGCGCGGAAGCTGATGGAGGCGCTCGGGTCGCCGTCGGTCTACGCCACGGCGGACGGGCCAGCGCTCCAGAGCGCCGGTTGAATCGAGACGCAGTGGGACAGCGCGAGGGCACTGGCCGCGAAGGAGCCCGCGCTCCTTGCTCCAGTCGTCGCCACGGTCTTCGCGTGGCGCGGAGGTTCCGTGGACCATCGACGAGCATGGCGGTCGTGGGCCCGTCGCGAGGAGAACGGCAGCAGGGGGCCAAGGGGTCCAACGTAGCCCGCGGACTCCCGACATCCTGCTCATGACGCGCGTGGACAGGCCCGCCCTCCTGCGCCGGCTGTTCGGCCTCGGCTGCGAATACTCGGCGCAGATCCTGAGCTACTACTTCGGGGAATCGTCGCGCCACGCGACGATTCCCGAGTAGTAG
>DYIW01000303.1 GCA_020723465.1 Phycisphaera mikurensis | reverse complement strand
GGGCAGGAGCCCGCGATCGCACGGAATGCGTGCACCGCGCGAAGCGCGCGGTGAGAGAGGCGGCGCAGTCGGTCTCTCGGAGGGAAGGGTGGCGTAGGGAGCGTCGTGGCCGTTTCCCCGGCGTCCGGGGCCGGATCGCGACTCCCGGTGCATCGCGTGCGCGACGAACGCCGAGCGGCTCTTCGAGGCGTGGGCGAAGCAGGCGGTTCGGTGTGGTGAAGGTACGTCAGGTGGCGTGGATCGTCGTCGCGGCCGCTCCCTGCGCCAGGGAAAACGCCGCTCGCTCCGCATGCGCGCCGTCACGATGCTCAGGGCGAGGTGAGCCGGCTTCGGGATGACTTACTTGAGGTAGGCGATCGCGGGCAGGAGCCCGCGATCGCACGGAATGCGTGCACCGGGAAGGACTGCGTCCGTTGGCTTGCAGCAGAACGGCGCGCACGCGCGGCCATGAGTTCGACGGCCGCGGAAGAGTCCCTAACCGAGTCGCTCGAGGAGGCCGATGCCATGTCCTGGTCGCGGTTCCCGCTCTCCGTCTGTCTCGTGTTCGCCGCACTCCTTGCCGAGCGCGCTCACGGCGCCGGGCTGCTCGTGCCGCGGGACGGCAGCCCGGCCATCCAGGTGCGGTCGCACCGAGTGGCCGCGGAGGTCCGCGACGGCCTGGCGCGCACCACCCTGCGCCAGACCTTCGTCAACCCCCACGGCCGGCCGCTCGAGGCGCTCTACATCTTCCCCCTGCCCGAGGACGCGGCACTCACCGGCCTGGCGCTCGAGCTTGGGGATCAGCGTCTCGAGGGCTTCCTCGCCGAGCGCATGACGGCGCGGCGCGCCTACGACTCCATCGTGCGCAGGAACCGCGACCCGGCGCTGGTGGAGCAGATCGGCCGCTCGGCCTTCCGCCTGTCGGTCTTCCCGGTCCTGCCGGACGAGCCGACCGTGGTCGAACTGACCTGGATCGAGGCCCTGCCGCTCCTGAACGACGAGTACCGCTACGTCTATCCGCTGGCGCTCGCCGCGGGCGCTGCCTCGACCGAGCAGGACCTCACCGTGTCCGTGACCCTGTTCTCCTCGGTACCGATCCAGAACGTCTTGTCCACTACCCAGGGCATGGCGACGCGCCTCACTACCGAGCATGAGGCGCACGCCTCGCTCGAGCGGTCGCGCGCGCCTCTCGCCGAGGACGTGGTCGTGACCGCACGGGTCGCCGCGTCCGCGCCGTCGCTCGCGGTGCATGCCTTCCGGCCCGTTCTCGGGGACGCGTACTTCGCCGCCGTGGTCACGCCGCCCGCGCTCGCCGAAGCCCAAGTGCTGGCGCGCGACGTGACGCTCGCGCTCGACGTGTCCGGGAGCATGCGCGGCGCAAAGATCGCGCAGGCGAGACGCGCCGCCCTCTGGCTGCTCGACCACCTGCGCGAGCGGGACGAGGTGAACGTGCTGCTCTTCAGCGATGAGGTGCGCCGCTTCGCGGACAGGCCCGTCCCGGCCACGCCCGAGAACCTGGCGGCCCTCCGGCAGTTCGTCCAGGCGGCCGAGGCCGGCGGCAGCACCGCCCTCGGCGACGCGGTGCAGGCCGCCTGCTCCGCCGGCAAACAGGACGGCCGCGTGGCCCTGGCCGTGCTCCTGACCGACGGCCTGCCGACGACCGGAGAGACGCGGCCCGAGCGCATCGTCGAGTTCGCGCGCCAAGCGGCGGCGCTCGGCCCGCGCTTCCACGCGTTCGGCGTGGGAGCGGACGTGGACTCGGCGTTGCTCGAGGGCATCGCTCTCGCCGGAGGCGGCAGCGCCGAGGTGTTCCGGCCCGAGGGCGAGATCGAGTCGCGCCTCTGCTCGTTCCTGGCCCGCACCTCGTCCCCGGCTATCGCCGAACTCCACATCACCATCGACGGCCGCGTGGTGGACGACGTGCTGCCGCGGCCCTTGCCCTGCGTCTACCTCGGCCAGCAGGCGGTGATCGCCGGCCGCTGGCGCGGAGCGGGAGAAGCGGTCGTGGCCGTGGACGGCGTGCTGGACGGGAAGAGGCTCACGCTCCGCGCGGCCGTCGACTTCGGCGAGGCCGTGGCGCCGGCCGCGCGCGGCGAGCCGCTGGCGCGCGACCTCTATGCCCGCGCCAAGCTCGCGTGGCTGGAGCAGGCCCTGCGCCTGCGCGCCGGCCTTTCGGACGCGGCCTATTTCGCGGCCCTCGACCGCGGCCTGTACTCGACCCAGGATGAACTGGTCCGCGCCGAGATCGATTTGTCCCTCGAGAGCGGGGTGCACTGCCCGTACACCTCGTTCCTGGCGCTCCTGCCCGAGGACCGGGCGCGCCTCGCGCCGGGCGACGCGGCCGCGCTCGACGCCGCTCTGGAGCGCGCCAGCGCGCGGCGGCGCGAGCTGGCCGGGATGGACGCCTCGCCGTGCGGCGAGGACGTGGCCACGGCGGCTCCGGTTGTTTCGGAGGACGCAAGCGAAGATGTCGGCGTGAACACTCGCCCGAGCAACGTGCACAACGAGATCGCGGAGGTGATCGAGGAGCTCGATTCGGCTGCCGACCCGCGGTTTGGGATGGACGACGTGCTCGGCGTGGGCGGCGGGGCCGGCCGCACGTTCCGCGGCACATACGCCCCGCGCGGTGCGGCCCGGGGCGGCGGCAAGGCGAGCCAGAAGGCCGTGGAGTGGAGCCTGGACTGGTTGGCGAGACACCAGGATCCGCGCGGCTTCTGGTCGAGCGCCGCGTTCTCCAGCGAGTGCACGTTCAGCCAGTGCGACGGAGCAGGGCAGGACACGCACGACGTCGGCACTACCGGCCTGGCGCTGCTCTCCTATCTGGGGTCCGGCAACACGGTCAACAGCGGCGCCTTCAAGAAGGTCGTGCGCGAGGGTCTGCGCTACCTGCTCACCACGCAGGATCCCGACACCGGCTGCTGCGGCGAGAGGGACTCGCACCCGGCGTTTCTCTACGACCACGCGCTCGCCGCTCTGGCGATGACGGAGGGGTACGGCCTGTCCAACTGGCCGTTGCTGAAGGACCCGGCGCAGAAGGCAATCGACTTCCTGCTCGCGGCGCGCGTTCCGGACGGAGCGTGGCGCATGGGAGACGGCGCGGACCCGGTCGAGGACGTGGCTCTCACCGGCTGGATCGCAATGTCTCTGAGATCGGCGCAGGAGTTCGGCCTGGCGGTCGATCCAGCGGCGCTCGCCGGAACGCGCACGTTCCTCGAGGAGCGCCTGCGCGCGGCCCTCGACCCGGCGACGAGCGAAGCTCATCCGGAGAGGACGGCCGCGGCCGCGCTGCTCGGCCTCATCTTGCTCGGCGCGGACCCGGGAAGCGCCGACCTGCAGGCCGCGGCCGCGCTGCTCCGCGCGCATCCTCCGGCGGAGTGGACCAGGGACGGGACCAGCGGCGCCTCCGACTTCCCCTACTGGTTCTTCGGGTCCCACGCCATGTTCCAACTGGGCGGCAAGGACTGGGAGTCGTGGGAACGCCATCTGCTCGACGCCGTGATGAAGAGCCAGCGGCAGGACGAGTGCTCGAAGGGATCCTGGGATCCGCAGGGCAGCCCACTCGGACGCGTTGGCTCGACCGCGCTCCTGACCCTCTGCGAGGAGGTCTACTACCGCTACGACCGCATCGTGGTCGCGCGCTGACTGTCGCTCGCCCCTTGACGGAGCGGCCGGGAAGGCGTGTGTTCGAGCGCATGAGCACGAACCCGCCCCCAGCCCGGCCGAGCTGGCCGCTCGAGCCCGGCGAGCAGACGCTTCGCGCCTGGCTCGACGGCGCGGCCGACCTCGTCCTCGAGCACCTGCGCGCCCTGCCCGATCTGCCGGCGAGCAACGCACAGGACGCGCTCGCCGAGGCGCGCGCCCTGATCGAGCCCCTGCCCGAGGAGGGCGCGGACGCGCTCGAGCTGCTCGGCACCTTCATGTCGGCCGGAGCCTGAAGCCCGCGCCAGCCAGCGGGCGGGTCCGGGAGTCCGGGGCTGGTCCGAACCCGTCAGCAGATGTTCCGACCAAAGATGTTCCTACCAAGGCCCAGCCCATTCGCCATCCCATTCCAGCTCATTCGCCAGCTCATTCGGTCGTTGGAGACGCCAGGCGCCACGTGGCCCCACGGCCGCGCCCCGCGGAGTCAATCAAACCGAGCCGTTTCAGATGGTAGAGGTCGTCTCGAACGGTGGCTACAGCCGGGGGGCTCGCCAAACGCGCCACGATGTGTCGCAACGGAATCGGCTGCCCGGCGGCGACCAGGTTCAGGATATCCCGCTGGCGGTCCGTTAGGTTCTGGTCCACCCGATGCGGCGCGATGTAACCTCTCGACAGAAAACGGACGCCGAAGGCACCGGCCTCATCGAGGAACTCCGGCTCGGGATGGCCCGCGCGCATGCAGGTGTTCACGATCATCTGCGTGCCCCGCCCCCACTCCTCGACCAAGCCGCGGCGATAGAAGACCCCCGTGATGAGCGGGTTGCGGGGTCGCGACTTGTGCGGGCCCTTGAGATCCTGGGGGCGCTGGTTGAAGGGGAGCGTACCGTCGCTCCAGATCTCCAGCCGGTCGTCGTAAATGGCTGCGTCCACCGCGCCTCCCGTGACGGTGTAGTCCCGGTGGCAGAGGGCATTCACCAGAGCCTCGCGAAGGGCGGCTACAGGGAAGAGCGGCTCGTCGATGCGCTCGACCCGGCCGGGCTCGAAGCGCCCGCTGATCGGGAGGTGACGCAGCAGGAAGTCCATCCCCTCCTCAAGGAGGTGGAAGGCATGTCCATACACCTGCCGGTTGTCCAGGAACTCAGACTTGTCCGTGCCCTTGAAGCGGGCCAGGCGGAGTTTGCACTGGGGATAGTCCGGAAGGGGGTCCCTGGTGAAAAGCACTACCGCCGCGTCGAGGACGCGACGGTTGTCGCGGAGCTTCAGACGATCCAGGATCTCGCCGATGTCCGTACCCGTCCCTTCGGGGAGCCGGCCTGCCGTGATCCCCAGCCGGACGGTCCGCAGGATCTCCTCGTGGTCAAGATCGTCGATCTCCACACCTTCGGCACGCTGGTTCTCCCACCGGCGTCGCCCGTGGATCCGTTCCACAAGCAGGGCTTCGTATTGCTCCTGCGGCATGACCGTGGTCGTGGTTTCCACCCGCCAGTACGGGCGACCGTCAAACGTGAAGGGCCGGCTGTCTGCTGGGGGGTGGGCCCCCAGAACGATGAGCTTTCGCCCGCTCTCCGGCAGGTCCACGTACTCGACCTCGACGAGCGGAGGCGGCTCGAACCGGCCCAGCATCGCCCCGATCTCGCGCCGCGTCCTGTCGGTCACCTCCTGCCCCACGATCCTGCCCTCGGGCGTCACGCCCACGATCACCGTGCCGCCATCCCCGTTGAGGAAGGCGCAGAGCGTCTCACCGGCCCGGTTGAGCTGGCCGGTGGACTTCTTGAACTCCAGCGTTGCCGACTCGCCGCCGGAAATCCTTCGCTCGATGTCGACCGCCGTCATTGGGTCAGCCTTGGCATTTCAGATGTTCGATCACCTTCAAGGTCCGCTGATGGTCGGTGTCCTTCTCGGGGCTCTTCCTGGATGAGCCGGGTTCTCATTTGGCCCTTCTGACGACCTTGTGGGTCGCTGGATGGCCAGAATCGCCCGGGCTCTTTGCGAGATCGCGGGGGGGATCGCAGATCCGCGAACATGAAGAAGTCGTGCACCGGTTCCTGTAAGCCCCATGATGCTGATGTGTTTCAGAGAGTCGAGCATCACGGGATCCGCCGGTGCGCACTACCAGTGTACTCCAGCGCCTACTGAACTTCCCGCGCGTCCATCGCCTTTCCGCCGAGCTGGAGCCCGTCCGACTCATGGTCCGGGTCGCGCCGCATGGGAGTACCCGTGCTCCCTGCCTGCCGGCAGCCAGGTGGGTGCGGACGGAAACGTCCTTGCCACAACCGCCTCCCCGAGGGCACGTGGCGCCACCTCGACTCAGGCGGCTGGCGGGACTTCCACAAGGCCAGCCTGGCGCGCGTCTCGTGCCCGCGCTGCGGCGTCACGGGGCAGGCCGTGAGCTTCGCCGACGCCGACTCTCGCCTTACCCGGCCGTTCGAAGAGCAGGTCCGCTGGCTGCCTCAGCGCTGCGACAAGACCGTGATCGCGAACCCGCTCTCCGTCGCCTGACGCAGAGGGTTTGGTGAGGGGGATCGTGGAACGGGTCGCGAGCCGACTGCGAAGGCCGATCGACTTCCAGGCGGTGACGGCCATGGGCGTCGACGAGCTCAGCTGCCGCAAGGGGCAGCACTACCTGACGAACGTCACCGACATGAAGCGGGGCCGAGTGCGATAGCTGAAAGTCGGGCGCTCAGCGGAGGCGCCGGGAGCGTTCTTCGCCGACATCGGGGCGGAGAACTGGGAGAGGATCCGGGACGCAGGCATCGACACAAGCCCGGCCTGCGCCCACGTCATTGAGGGGTACCGGCCGCAGGTCGAGATCATGTACGACCACTCCCGCGTGGTCCGACTCCTCTCCAAGGCGGTGGACGAACTACGGCGCGAGGAGTGGTGGCGCCTGGGCGATGCAGCAGTCGGCTCTGGGACCAAGCACGTGCGCGACGCCCTGCTCCATCGGCCTTGGAATGTCACTCCCGAGCAGCAACAAACCCTCGCCACCCTTCACCGGTCCAACGACCGGATCGTGGTGGCGCGCTGACGGCGGATGCCCCTTGACGGACGGCCCGGGAACGCGTCTCTTCGGGCGCATGAACGAGAAGCGCTTCCCGGCCCCCCCGCCCTACCCGCTCGAGCCGGACGAGAGGACCGTGCGCGCCTGGCTCGACGGCGCGGCCGACCTCGTCCTCGAGCACCTGCGCGCCCTGC
>DYIW01000007.1 GCA_020723465.1 Phycisphaera mikurensis | reverse complement strand
CCTACGGCATCCCCTACTACGGCATGGACCTGATCCACACCGGCGGCAACTACTACACCGACGGCTATGGCAACGCCTGGTCGACGCGCCTGGTCTACCAGGAGAATCCCTCCAAGAGCGAGACCGAGGTCGACCAGATCATGGCCGACTACCTTGGCATCCAGCGCTACGTCACGCCCGAGATCAGCTACACGATCGAGCACTTCGACACATTCGGCAAGATCCTCACGCCCGACAGCATGATCTGGGGCGAGTTCCCCGTGAACAGCACGCCCTGGTACTACTGCGAGGCCGCGCTCGAGTACTTCCGGACCTTGCAGTCCCCCTACGGCTGGCCCTACCAGATCCGGCGCATGCCCCTGTGGGACGTCTGGTCCTCGTGGACCGCCTACATCAACAGCCTCCAGACTCAGGACAAGCTGCTGATCTGCAAGTACAACCTGCCGAGCGACGCCATCGCCAAGCAGATCTACCAGGAAGCCGCCCCCGGCTACCGCGTCATCAACGTCGACAACGGCGGCACGACGTGGGGCGACTCCATCCACTGCCGCTCGCGCAACTTCGTGCGCGGCGACGCCATCCGTATCTACGCCCAGCCGCACTGGGAATCGACCGACGACGTGCTCAATCCCTATGCGGTGACGGCACGCGTCATCCCCGACAGCGCCACGGCCTTGTCCAAGAACCCGGAGATCCTCTGGACGCGCAGCGGCGCGGCGCCCTTCCAGACGGCGGCGATGGCGCCCACGGGCAACCCGCACGAGTACGCTGGAGCGATCCCGGCACAGCCCCTGGGCACGCGCATCGACTACTACGTCCACGCCGAGGACCTGGCCGGCAACCAGAAGAACGAGCCGCTGGTGGCGCCGAGCGGCATGTTCCACATCCAGGTCGAGAGCGACACGGAGCCTCCGGACCTGGAACACCTCGCCATCCACGGCGCGACGCCCGCGGAGTGGCCCCTCACCATCGAGTGCGTCGCCACGGACGACACCGGCATTCCCGCCGTCACGCTCGAGTACGCCATCAAGGGCGTGCCGCAGCCCACGGTGGCGCTGATCAAGGACACGGGCACCTTCCGCTTCAGCGCGCTCATGACCGGAGCCGTGGCGCTCAATGACCTGATCTCGTATCGCATCGTGGCGCAGGACGGGGCCTCGCCGCCCAACATCCGACGCGCGCCCACGGACGCCTGGAACTACTTCAGGATCACCTCCAGCAAGCCCATCGCCGTGATCGACCTGGAGGGGTCGCCCGATTCCGGCCCGCTCCTGGCCGAGGCCTGCGACGACCTCGGCCTGAACGTGCGCTACCTGACCGCCTGGCCCGCGTCCCTCGGCGCCTACCAGGCCGCGCTCATCTGTCTCGGCATGAACCCGCTCAACAAGGCGCTCACCAGCACGCAGGCCAACAGCCTGGTCTCCTTCCTGAACGCCGGCGGCGAGGCCTACCTGGAAGGCGGCAACGGCTTCGCCCAGGACTCGAGCAGCTCGATCTACCGCGCCCACTTCGGCATCGCCTCGGCCTCGGCCGGCAGCACCGTGAGCGGCAGCGTCACGGGAGTGGCGGGCACCCTCACCGCGGGCATGACCTTCGGCTACTACGGCGAGAGCGACTCCAGCGACCACCTGACTCCCACGGCCTCGGCCGTGGCCGTGCTGCACAACGGCAGCGACGCGAAGGCGGTCACCTATTCGACGGGCACCTATCGCACCGCGGCTCTGTCGCTCCAGATCGCTGACCTGGTCGACGCCGCGCACCCCAGCCACGGCAAGCTCCTGGCCGCGCGTCTGCTCGAACACCTCGGCTTCCCCATCGACCTCGTGGCGCACGTCGCCAACAACGATCCCACGAAGCTCGCGGTGGACGTGAAGGGGGACGCCAATGCGAGCCTCGGCCTGTGCGTGGCGCTCGGCCCCGGCTACCGTTCCCTGCCACAGGGACTGATGCTCATCGACACTTTCACCATGCTGCCGCCGATCATCGCCGCGCTGGACGGCAACGGCGAGTTCCACGCCGAGTTCTCCGTACCGGCGCTGCCGAGCCTCGACGGCATGGAGGGCTACTTCCAGGCCTGGCTCCAGGACGTGATCAGCGGTCAGCTCTACTTGACCAACCGCGATCGCGTGACGGTTCACATCGGCTGACCGCTGCTGGAGACGGCGCGGGAGCAGGACTCCACATCCCCATGAAGACGCTTCGGCTCCGGACCGGGACGCGGCGGCGCGCCCTTTCCACCCTCCTGTTGTGCGCGTGCGCCGCGGCCGCCGCTCCAGCCCGCGCGCAGGAGGCGGCCTCCACCTACGACACGCGCCTGCGCCGCGCCGGCGAGCGCCACGGCACCTTCGGCCCGACCGGCCAGAGGCTCTACGCCGAGCAGGTCAGCGCTGCGCCCGGGCTGCGCGGGCTGTTCCGCTACGGCAGCGGGCGCGCGCGCTGGGAGGACCCGATCGTCGTCGAGCTGTATGGCGAGGATGGCCCGCTGCGGCTCGAACCGGAGCAGGCAGTCTGGCAGCCTTCGCACCTCGCCGCCGCCTGGAACGGAGATGGTTTCCGGCTGGCGGAGAAGAAGTTCATCACCTTCAGCGACATGCTGGTCGACCATGTCGTCCTCACCAACACGTCGCCGGATCGTGAACTGGACGTGCGCCTTTTTGTGCATGGCGGCATGACGCCCCTGCTGGAGCGCTTCCACTCGCGCCAGATCCCGGTCGATTTCACGGCGGTCGCGAACGTCGCGCCCACGAGCGGCCGGCGCCTGTTCACGGCCGGGCCGGCGCCCTCCATGGCCTGGGTGGAGTGCGAACAGCCCATCTATGTCGCCGGGCCGGGCGGCGAAGAGGCGCGCGTGAGCGCGTCGGCGGGCTTCTGCCTGGCCGGTGGCTTCGGCTCGGAGTTCGGCAGCGAGGTCCTCTATCAGGTGATCATCCCGCCGCTCGAACGCCCCGTGCTGCGCCTGAGGTACGCCCGTGGCGCCTCCGGAACCGCAATGCTGCGCGTGCGCGTGGACAGCACGGACCTGCGGCCGCTCGAGATCCTCTCCACCGGCGGCTGGGGCGAGGAGCCCCGGCACTGGCGCTTCCTCGATATCCCGGTGGCCAACCTCGGTCCCGGCCGGCACACCCTGTCCCTCGCCGCCCCGCCGACTCCGGTCTGCACCGCGGCCCTGGACGGCTTCTTCTTCACGGAAGAAGGTGTCCCGCTGCCGGATCTCGCCCCGGGCCAGTCCTTCCTCTTCGACGTGCCGGAGCAGATCCCGCTCTTCCCGGGCGGTTCGCGCTACGACTCGGTGACCTTCCTCATCCGCGATCCCGGACCGGAGAACGCGCCCACGCTGGTGGCCCTCCAGGGCGGCTTCGAGGGCGACCCGGCGCACTCCTTCCCGGCCGCCGTGGAGTTCCCGCTCGAGCCGGTCCGGCCCGCCCGCTCAGAGGTGCACCTGCTCGGCATGGTGCGCGCGCCGCGCGGCTCGGACGCGGCGGGCGCGCCGCCAGCGCGCTACGAGTTCCTGTTCGACGACGGCACCTCCGAGGTATTGACCTGGCCAGCGCGCGCGCCGCAAGCCGCGGCGCCGCCGGCCGGCGCGCGCGAGGACCTCGCCGAGCGCAGCGAGTGGCTCCTCTTGACCCTGCCGCACCTGAAAGAGCAGGCGGTGCGCCTGGCGTACGTCCCACCGCCCGGCCGCTTCATCGAGCGCGTGCGCTTCGCCAAGGACGGCGGCGTCGAAATCCCGCTGCTCATCGCGGCCACGATCGAGGTGCCGCCCGAGACGGGGCGCATGCAGGCGCTGCTCGGCGAGGCCGACTTCCACGGCGCGCCGGTGCATCTCGCCCTCGCCGCTCCCGACTTCGTCGTGACCCGCGCTCCGAGCGGCGAGCGCGCGCTTCTGCGCCACTTCGTGCTCGCGCCCGGCGCGACCGAGTCGGCGAACCTGGTGCTCGCGACCGGGCGGCAGAGCTTCATGACCATCCTGTTGGCGCAGGAGTTCGCGAATCACGGCGAGGATCTCGTGCGGCGCCACGTGCAGGAATGCATGGATTGGTTCGACGAGAACGCGCCGCGCTTCTCCTGCAGCGACCCGCTCATGGAGCAGGCCTGGCATTACCGCTGGTTCCTGGCGCGTCACGCCATGGCTCGCCTCGACCTGCCCAACTTCTCCCTGCCGGTCTTCTTCGAAGGGCGCGAGGGCCTGCGCGCCTCGCTCAGCACCTCGACCACGCCGCTCATTCTCTCGGAGGTGCGCTGGCTCAGGAATCAGGAGTTCGCCCAGGGACAGATCCGCGCCCTGCTCATGCAGCAGTACCCCGAGGGGCTCCTGCCGTGCGTCGACGCCGAGACGCGCGGCGGCTGCCACGCCGACTGGGTCCCGGCCGCGGCGCTCGGCGGCTTCGCGGTCAACGGTTCCGAGCAGTACCTCAAGGAGATCCTCGGCCTGCTGGCGCAGAACGTGGACGCCGTGCTCGCCTTGTTCGACGCCGACCAGAACGGCCTGCCCGCGCCTCCCGGCCACCTGCAGTCGGGCACGCCCTTCGCGCCCGCGTTCTTCTCGTTCGATGGCGAGGACCGCATCGCGGGCGCGCGCCTCGAGACGGTCGCCTACGCCTCCTTCGTGTTCGCCTCGGCCTGCGCCCTGGCCGAGGGCTACGCCGTGCTCGGCGACGCGGGCGAAGAGGCGCGCTGGAACGGCACGGCCGAGCGCGTGCGGCAGGCGGTGCTTGCGCGCATGTGGGACACGCAGGCACGCTCCTTCTTCTCGCTCCGCGAGAAGGACGGGGCCCGCGCTCGGCCCGCGGACCTGTCGTGCCTTTATCCCTTCTGCTTCCGCCTCGCTCCGGACGAGCCCGAGTTCCGCGCCGCCCTCGATGCGCTGGTCGCCCCCGGCGAGTACTGGAGCGATCATCCGTTCGCCACCGTGGCGCGCCGCATCCCGGGCGCTTCGCCACGCGTCGAGAAGCGCCAGATCCCCGGCAGCGACGAGGGCGTCTTCGCCTGGAACGGCAGCACCTGGCCCCTCGCCAACAGCATGATCGCCGAGGCGCTGGCAAACGCGCTGCGCTGCTACGGCCCCTCGGCAGTCACCGAGGAGGCGCTACGGCGCTTCCTCGACAGCTTCACGCGCCTGCACTTCGAGGAAGGCGCGGCGGAGCGGCCGCTGCTGCGCGAGTGCCATGACGGCGACACCGGCCGGTGCGAGGGCTGCGCGGATGCCTTCCAGTCGTCCTACAACGACCTCCTCATCCGCTTCGTGGGCGGGCTCGTCCCCCACATGGACGGCCGCGTCGAGCTCTGGCCGCTGGTGAAGCATCTCGAGTACTTCCGCTTCACCAACATCCGCTATCACGGCAAGAACCTGGACATCACCTGGGACCGCCCCGACGGCACGCGTGTCTACGCGGAAGCGCTGGAAGGCTACACGCTGGCGATTGACGGCCAGCAGGCCTGGAATCTGCCCGAGCTCAGGCACGTGGAATAGGCCGCCGCGCACTCACGGGCCGGCAAAGGGACTGTCGGGCAGGCGCAGCCAGTCGCCGCCGCCCTGCAATGCGTGGTGCAGATGCAGGAGCATCATGCCGATCCCGGCCGCGCCCTGCATGTAGCCGGTCTGCGCCACGAGCTGGTCGGGCCGCACGCGGTGCTCGGCGTGCGCCCAGGAGAGGCCGCGCTCGTCGCGCGTGGCGCGCGCGAGCACGGCGTCCGCCAGCTCGCGCGCGAAGTCCAGGTACTCGTCCTTCCCCGAGAGGCGATGCAGCTCGAGGAAGAACTCGGCCACCCCCGCGTCGCCGCAGCACTGGCCGGCGTTGTTCCAGAGGCCGGGCGTGCGCTCCGCGGGAACGCCGCTTCGCATGAGAGTCGCGGCCGAGGTCCAGAGCCATTGCGACCAGGCCTCGTCGCCGGTGACGCGCGCGAGCTGGTGGAAGAGGCGCGCCGTGCCCGGCGGGCCGTGGCACCAGCCGAGGTAGAAGAGGTCCTCGCCCCCGGGCTCGTGGTGATGTACCAAGCCGGCGTGCTCCCCACCCTGCGCCAGCGCCCCGAGAGAGCGCGCGCCGGCGACCGCGGCCTCCAGGAAGCGCTGCTCGCCCGTCTCCTCGTACAGCCGCGCCAGGAAGAAGGCGACGCCTGCCGTGCCATGCGAGAAGTTCGGCATGACGCGCGGGTACTCCGGCGTCATGGGCCAGGAGAGCCCGCCCGGCGCCTCGCGCGCCAGGGCGAGCAGGCGCGTCCCGGCACGCACGGCCAGGTCGCGCGCCTCCGGCAGCTCCAGCGCGCGCGCCGCGTACAGCAGGAACAAGCCCGTGCCCGCGCCGCCGCGGATGATGTCGGTCGTGTCGTTCCACTCCACGCCGCCTTCGGCCTCACGCACGGCTGCGCGCAACCGCTCCACGCAGCGGTGCGCACCTGTGCGGAACTCCTCATCGCCCCCGACCCGGTGCGCCTCGGCCAGCACGAAGCCGATCCCCGCCACGCCCGTGTAGAAGGCGCTTCCCTCCTCGCCGAGGGGCTCGGCCGGCAGGGAACGCGCCAGAAAGCGCGCCCCGTCCCGCGCCTCCTCGAGAAGCGCGGCATCGCCGGTCGCGCGCTGCAGCTCCAGGAGGAAGAGCACCACTCCGGCCGAACCGGAGTAGAGGTTCGAGGGAGCGCTGCGTGTGTCCTCCGGATCGGCCGGCCAGACCAGGCCGATGTCGGTGCGCACCCCCGTGGAGCGGATCCAGCGGGCCGCCTCCTTCGCGGCCGCGAGATAGACGTCCGCGGCCGCGGGAGCCGGCCGCGCCGGCACGCCGTCCTGGAAGAGCGTCCCCGGTAGGAGCAAGAGCGCGAGCGCCAGCCCGTTCATGGCGCCGCCACCATACGCCGCGCGGCGCGCGCCGGCCAGGGGCGCACCTGCCGCTATGATCCGGCCATGCCCTTCGTGCCCGCATACCAGGAAGTCGCGGGCGCCCGCCCGCGGCGCGACCTCTACCTCCTGCATGGCATCTTCGGCAGCGGGCGCAACTGGCGCTCCTTCGCCGGCCTGCTGGCAGAGCGGCGGCCCGACCTACGCGTCCTGCTCATCGACCTGCGCTGCCACGGCGCCTCGCGGGACGCGCCGCCGCCGCACCATCTCGCGGCCTGCGCCGCGGACCTGCGCGCCCTGGCCGAGCGCCTGGGCAGGCCGCCCGCGGTCGTCTGCGGCCATTCCCTCGGCGGCAAGATCGCGCTCGCCTACGCGCGCGACTTCCCTGAGGGCCTCGAGGAGATCTGGAGCCTGGATTCCCCGCCCGGCCCGACCGAGGCCGCGATCCGCCTCCGGCCCACGGACGCTGGCCGCGTGCTCGAGGCCGCGAGCGCCATCCCCCTGCCGGTCAAGCCGCGCTCCGCCGCCACGCGCGCCCTCATGCTGGCCGGAGTCCCGCGGGACATCTCCTTGTGGATGGCCACCAACCTGCTGCCCGAACGCGGCGGCGGTCATTCCTGGCGCTTCGACCTGGCCGGGGCGCGCGACCTGCTCGCGGACTACTGGAGGCTGGACGGATTCGCCGTGATCGCAACGCTCTCTCCAAGCATCGACATCCGCGTGGTGCGGGGCGGGAGGAGCGACCGCTGGAGCGAGCGAGACCTCGCGGGCGTCCACGCGCTGGCCGAACGCGGCCGCATCCGCCTGTCGCTGCTCGAGCGCGCCGGCCACTGGCTGCATACGGACGATCCGGAAGGGCTCCTCGACTTGCTCGCGCCCGCTGGCCAGACCAGCGCCGGATGACCTCGTCCCCGGCGGATAGTATGGGCCACAGCGGAGGCCGAGACGCCTCCCGCGGAGGACATGCCCGATGACTCGCTCCGCCTTGTTGCTCTGCGTTCTCGCCCTCGCCTGCTGTTCCGCGCCGCCGCTCGATCCGGATGATCCCACGATCCTGCGCCGGCCCTTCACCGCGCAGGAGATGCGCGACGAGATGGTGCCAGGCTTCACCGTGCAGATTCTGCGGCAGACGGCCGGCGCGGGCGACCGCTTCGAACTGTGGCGCGTGCTCGAGGCCGACGCCGAGTCCGTGGTCATCGAATCGTGCCCGCTCGACCAGAGCGGCGCGCCCGCGGGCCCGCCGACCAGCACGGCCAGCACCTGGGTCGAGCTCAGGAACCACGCGACCTTCCCGGCCGAGCGCACGGCGCTCAGCGAGGAAACGCTGGAAACACCGCTGGGCGCGCTCGACTGCTGGCTCTACCGCATCACCGATCCCGAGACCGGCGCCATGCGCGAGTTCCACTTCGCCAAGTCCCTGCCCGGACCGCCGGTGCGCTTCGCCAAGCTGAAAGACGGTGCGCCGCTCGAGGTGATGATGCAGATCAAGCGCAGCCGCCCGGCAGCCGGCGGGCGCTGACTTGCCCGGCCGGCGCGGCGTCAACGTGCCGTGGCCTGCAGCACGTAGTACACCAGCCACTGCACGCCGGCGATGAGCACGAGCGCGAGGGAGCTGGTCACCACTTGCACCCAAACGCGCCGCCGCCTGGCGGTGAGCAGGCGCACCAGGTCGCAGGCGAGGAGCAGCAGCCACAGCACGTTCGCGACCGTGAGCCAGCGGCACAGCGGCTCCCAGCTCGGATCCGCGGGCCGGCCGTCGATGCGGAAGCGCATGGTGCAGGCGAGATAGAGGAAGACGATCATGAGCGCGAGGACGTACACCCCCGCGGTCAGGGCGATCGGCGTGAGCGGCGCCATCGCGGGCCCGAGCCGCTCGCCGTCGAGCTTCACGCTCATGCGCATGCCCAGATCGTAGCGACCGCCGCGGCGCGACTGGCGTGGCAAAGGAAAGCGGCCGCGAGCCCGGCCCCGGGCTCGCAGCCGCCTGCGTGCGCCGCGGCGCGGCGCCTCGAGGGCGAGATCAGGCGCGGGCCTTGCTGCGCTCCACGCACTTGATATCCAGGCGCTCCAGCTCGTCGAGCACCGGGTTGTAGATCGCCGGGATGACCGGGATGTGCACTCCGGTCGCGTCGATCGCCCGGTCCAGGATCATTTTGGCGCCGATGGCCGCGGGCAGGCTGACCGTACGCGACATGGAGGAGTCACCGTGCGGCTGGCCGAAGTCGATGAGGGTCGACGTGATCTCCTCCTCCTTGCCGCCCTTGAAGCGCGCCACGAAGTAGTGGCAGAGGACGATCATGTCGCGCTCGCCCTCGCGGTAGGACATCTTGGCCAGCATGCGCGCGGCCAGCACGTCGAGCGGCGTGGTGCGCTCGCCGGCAAGCGGCACGGGCTCGTTGCTCATCAGGCCGAGCCAGGCGAAGCGCTCCAGCACGTTCGAGGACGGCTCCAGCTTGAGCTCCCGCGCCAGGTCGGCGCGCAGGTCGCCGCTCTTCTTGCCCTTGAGGAAGGTCGCGGTCCACTGCGCGAGGGTCGTGCCCTTGGGGTAGGTCACGGGCTCTTCGGAGAGCAGGCCGAGGTCGACCACCTTCTTCAGACAGTTGCACCAGCCCTCGTAGCGGAAGGTGCCGCGGAACAGCGTCTGGATGTCCTTCAGGCAGTAGACGTCGAGGTAGCCCAGGCTGTCGCGGTTCGGATAGGCCTCGAGCGCGCCGAGCCCCGCAACATCAACCTTGTGGTGGTTCAGGAACAGCTCGGGGCCGGGGACCTTGACCTCCTTGCCGTTCTCGCGCCAGCGCGCCGAGTTCTTGCCGGCGGTGCACACCGCCCGCGGGCTCCAGGAAAACTTGTAGCCCCATGGGTTGTCGTTCGCGTCCGGAGCCGGCAGCCCGCCGCAGTACGACTTGAAGCTGACGACCTCGCCGCCGCGCTTCTTCACCGCGTCGATGATGCGCATGGCCGACATGTGGTCGATGCCCGGATCCACGCCGATCTCGTTCAGGATCATGACGCCGGCCGCGTGCGCCGCCTTGTCCATGCCGCGCATCACGTCGCTCACGTACGAGGTGGTCACCATGTGCTTCTTGTGCTTGATGCACATCTCGGCGACCACGGGATGCAGCGGAGCGGGCAGGAGGCTCACCGAGAGGTCGTGCTCGCGCACGAGCTTCTCCAGCTCCTTCTTGTCATCGGCGAGGACCTGCAGAGCCCTGCCGTTGGCGTGGCCGCCGATCAGCTCACGCGCCTTGGAGACCGTGCGGCTGGCGACCGTAACTTGAACACCCTTGTCGAGCAGATAACGAACGAGCGGCCGCGTCACGAGACCGGCGCCGAGAACGAGAACCTTGTGCATCGCGATATTCCTGTCGCAAGATCATGAAAACGGGACCAATAACGGAAGCCGTCATCTTAGCGCGTCCGGGGCGCTCCGTGCACGCACTTCTTCCCTTGCCGCGCGCGGCCGGCCGGGCTCGCCGCGGCGCGGTGACGCCTGATTCGGCAGGTCCCGTTAGCCCTGCTTCAGCGGGATCTCGATCTCGGCGCGCGCCTCGCGCACCGCCCGCTTCACCTTGCCGTCCGCCGCCAGGACGACCTTGTAGCTGGCGCCGTCTTTCGTCTGCTTGACGTGGTACTCCTGGTCCGCGCCGTGCTCGATCAGCTCCACGCTCTTGAACACCGCGCCCGGCACCGCCGCCGCGGCCGCGGCCAGCACGGCTTCGGGCGCCTCCTCGCGCCGCAGCTCCTTCTCGGTCTCGCGGATCGCGCCGCTCGCGTCGATGACGAACTCCCAGTCGCGATCCTCATGACGCAGCTTGACCTCCCAGGCGTCGCCCGTCACCTGGATCTCGCGCTCCGCGCCCGTGAAGACCGCGCCCGGCGCACGCGTTTCCGCCGCCTTCTTCACCGCCTCGGGCAGGGCCTCGACCGGGATGTCCACCTCCATCTCGGTGATGCATCCCGCGCGGCTGATCTCCAGCTCCAGCACGCCCGCCGGCGCGCCCTGGTCGAACAGGTCAACCAGCTTCGGCGGGACGCTGCCCAGCCCTTCCGTCCGGCACGCCGTCAAGCCACCAGCGAGCACCACGCACGCCACCGCACCGATCGCACTTGTCCACGACTTCATGATCGAAGAACCTCCTTCCGCGTCGAAACCGCTGAATCGGTCGGAATCCGCACCCGGCCGCCGCCCGATCATAGCGCGGCGGCGCCGCAACCAAGTGCTGGTCGCCATCCCGCAGCGCTCGGCCTCTTCCGTGGCGGCACACGTCCACAGCGAGGCCGCGAGCGCCGCGCTGCGCGTGATGTCGCGCCCTACCGCCCAGACACGTCCCGATACCACGCGGCCCAGGCCGCGGTCCAGGCCGCGTCGTCCGCGCCCCGCTCGGGCGCCGCCGAGCAGCCGTCCGCGCCGTTCCAGGAGGACGCGAATCCCGCGAGCCAGGCCGCAGCCGCCTCGCGCCGCTCCCCTTCCGCGCCGAGGAACTCGGCGAGAAGCGCACGCACCGCGTCCTCGGGCGGAGCCCAACTCGGCAGGACCGCGACCGGCGGCTCGTTCTCGGAACCCTGCGCCAAGAGGACCTGCGCCTGCGCCCGGTCGAGGTCGGCCTCCACCAGCGCCGCGACCTGCGGTTCGAGGTTCGGCCGGTAGCCCTCGCGCAGGTGGACGCGGAAGGTGACCGGCTCGTCCGGATCGCCGGCGCGGATCGTCACCTCGTCCATGACCTGGACGATGGACACTGGGCCGGAGGAGATCAGCCGCAGGAACCAGTCGGGATCCAGCGCCTTGGCGTCGGGCTCCTCCTCGGCGACCGACTCGGCCCACTCCTCGAATATCTCGTGCAGACCCTCGCGCGCGCCCCGCGCCCACTCGGCCGGGTGGACGGGAAACGAGAACACGGGCGCGTGGCCCTCGAACCGCAGCCACTGCCGGTCCTCCTGCGCCGCCACGCGCCAGCGTTCTTGGGTGCGGCGCCAGTCCTTCGCGGGCGCGGACTCGTCGAGCAGGATCGCCTCGTTGATCGCGGCGTTGGCGGCCGCAATCACGCGACTGACCTGTTCGAACACCACTTCCTGCGCCACGCCCACCCGGCCTTCCGGATCGCGATAGCGCCCGAGCGTCTTCACGGACGCGTTCTCGAGCACGACGGTGAGGAACGCGCGCAGCAGCGGCGGGATCTTGGGGTTGCCCAGTTCCTTCTCCAGCTTCTCGCGCTCGATGTAGCCGAACCAGTCGAAGAGCATCACGTCGCCGTTGGTCAGGAAGGCGCGCAGTTTCTCCTCGGAGTCCTCCTCCGCGGCCTCCATCGAGTCGAACACGCCGTCGTACTCGATCAGAAACGTCAGGCGGTCGGCGGCCTGGTCGTGGAAGATGGTGATGCGCTGGCCGGAAAGCACGATGCACCCGGCGACCGCGCACAGGGCCGCCAGCAGGAACGCCGCCGTGATCCATGTTCTCGTCTTCATCGTTCACCCTTTCTCGTGCGCGGGGTCGCCCGCGGCTGGAATGGTATGGAAGCCCGCGGGAGCGGACGGAGGCATCTTCGCGACGCGGCCGCTCTCGTCCTGGGCATTGATGTAGTACTCGACGGCAGCACCGTCCGCCTGGCCGGGGATGACCGCACGATAGAGATCAGGAGCGTCGCCCTCCAGCAGGGGCGCCCGCGTCCAGTCCGCTTCCCCGGAGCGCCGCCAGTCGACGAAGAGCCCCTCCCGCACGAGCCCGGCCTCGCTGCGGTCGTCGATCAGCGCCGTGACCTCGCACGCCTCGGGCGCGGGCGGCGGCGCGCGGAGTGGCGCATGGCGGATGCAAATCATGTGCGGGTCGAAAACCGCGCGCGTGCGGCAGTGCAGCGCGTCAAACTCCCTCCACCCCTTCCAGGGATAGCCGAACACGCGGTAGCCGGGCATGTTCCGCCGGTAGACCGCCAGCGCTTCCTCGTCGCCCTCCACGCCGAAGAGCGGCACATGCACCGTGTCGTTGAGGATGTACGAGTTCGTGTACGCCGCGATCGCGTCGCCGCGGAAGCGCGGGCAGTCGATGCGCACGATGCGATACGGCCGGCCGAAGCAGCTCTTCACTCCCTCCAGGACCGCGAGGTTGGCTTCGACGCGCGCGTGCTCGGGATGGTCCGCCGGCGCGCGCTTCAACAGGATCGTCTCCGGGTCGAGGAGCTTGAACCAGCAGTCAATGTGCTGGATGCCGTACTCCTCGGTCCAGCCCAGCAGGTGGTAGCGCTCCACGCCGAGCACGTGCCGCACCAGCTCCAGCAGGCTCCCCTCGGTCATCAGCGGCAGGTTCTCGCCCACCACGGCGCAGGTGGAGAACGCCGTGCCGTTGCCGTCTACGAGGAAGTTCCCGCCGGTGAGATACGCGTCCATCTTGACCAGAGGAAGGCCCAGGTGCGCCGCGGCCGCCTCGTTCGCCCGATCGTCGCCGGGATAGCGGCTCAGGTACTGGCACTTGCCGCAGCCGTCGGGCGCCCGGAACATCGGGGTGTCGATGTAGATCGGGTCCACGCCGCGCAGCAGGCCGTCCTCACCGAAGACGAGGTGCATGCCGTAGTCCCTGGTCCAGCAGGTCTGCACTGTGGAAGGGATGATTTCGACGTGCGTCAGGTCGATCCCCCACTCCTCGAACTGGTCGAGCGCGTCTTCCTCCGCGGCGCCGCCCTGGACCAGCACGTAGAGCCGATGCTCGCGCGCCAGCTCGACGACCAGATCCCGTGGCAGCGCGAGCGGCCAGGCGATGAGGGTCCCGAGCGCGGGCTCCCACTCGGCGCAGACCCGCGGCGGGCGCGCCGCCGCAACCTCCTCCCCTGGCGCGAGCCCGCAGCAGAGCGCGCCGGCCGCGATAACGATGAGACGCGCCAGGCGGTCACGCATGCGGCTCTCCCGAATCCGGCAGGTACTCGACGAGCACGGCGCGCACCGGGCTCGCGTCCGCGCCCGGGATGCGGAGCGGCAGGGCGATCAACTCGTAGAGGCCGGCCTCGGCCCGCGACAGGTCGAGGTTCTCGAGCCAGCGCACGCCGGCCCGCGCCAGGAGGCGGTGCACCGGCAGGTCGCGCGCGGAGGCCGGATCCACGCTCGGCGTGTCGATGCCCACCAGGACGGCGCCGCCCTGCGCCAGAACGAGCGCGGCCTCCGGCGAGGGCGCGGCGAACGCCTCGGGCAGGCGCCGGCTGTCCGGGTGGGTCGAGGTCTTGAGCAGGATGCGCGGCGGGTCGGCAAGGTCGAGCCCGCGCAGGGCTTCGGCCGGGATGAGGCCGCCGGCTCCGGGCCGGACGGCCACGACCCGCGCAGGGCCGAGGAAGGGCTCGAGCGGAAGCTCGCCGATCCCCGCGCACCCATACAGGACGTGCAGCGGCGCGTCCGCGTGCGTGCCCGCGTGCGGGCTCCCCGCCATCGTGGACACGTTCGCCCGGGACCCGGACGAGATACGCGCCTCCCAGAAAAGCGAGAACGGCCGGTCGCCGGGCCATACGGCCGTCTCCGGCTCCAGCGGCCGCGTGATGTCGATGATGCGTTGCAGCGCCAGCTTCCGCCTCCGCCACGTTCCGCCCGGACCTGGATGCCGCGCGGCGCAGGCCTGCGCCCACGATTCCGGACCCGGACGTCGACGGCGGTGCTATCTCAACACAGCAGCCGGAGGAGGAGCCATGTCTCGCCGCCCACTTCTTCTTCTCTTCGCCCTGGCCCTCGCCGCTTCCGCGCCCTCCCGGGCGCTCGCCGGCGGGTACCAGGCCGGACACGTCCTCGTCGTGTCGGAGGGCTCCCAGGAGCTCCTCGAGTTCGACCGGAAGGGCGAGTACGTGGGGACTGCCGGCGGCATCTACGTCGGCCCGCCCCACACTCCGGCCTTCGACCCGGAAGGCCTCCTCTGGATGATCCGCGGCGGCTCGCTGCCCGGCGAACCCGGCCTGGTCGCCTACGACTCGTCGTGGGTCCAGGTCCGCGACATCCCGCTCGCCTACGAACCGGGCGACCTCTGGATGGGGCCGGGCGGCACGCTCTGGGTCACCTCGCCCGCGGACGACGTCGTGTACATCTTCGGCCGCACGGGCACGGCGCTCGGGTACGCGGTCAACGACCCGGCCCTGCTCGCGCCGCGGCAGGGAGCGCAGAGCGCCGACGGCCACGTGCTCGTGTTCGCGCAACAGGGCGCGACGCAGACGTTCCACGCCTTCGACGAGGCGGGAATCGTCGAGAAGACCGTGAACGGCTACTTCCGCGCCACGGCGATCCTCCCGTCCGCGGACGGCCGCTACCTGGTGGCGGACTGGGACGACTGGAGCGTGCACGTCTTTGGCCCCGACTACATCGAGCTGGCCAGCGCGAAGATCGCGAACGCCGCGGTCCTCCGGAACGCGAGCGGGATCGCCTTCGCCCTGGACGGCGCCCTGCTGGCGAGCAGCTACACCCAGCACTCGGTCGCGCGCTTCCCCGATCCCTCGCAGGCCGGCGCGGACGGCGAGACCTTCACTGCCGCCTCGCCCCTGCAGTCGCCGCGCGGCCTGGTCGTGGTGCCCAAGCGCCTGCAGGTGCGCGTGCGCGGGACGCTCCTCGAGTCGAGCGTGCGCATCAAGGTGGACGAGAATGCGGTCCTTTCGATCCTCCCCCACACGCCGCAGGCCATGCTCCTGTTCAAGTACTCGGGGGAGATCGCCTCGCGGCTTGGGGACGCCTTCGTGCTGCAGGGCTACCAGGACCCGGACTGGGGCACCGGCCCGGTCCGCTTCCACGGCACGCAGCGGCCGGCCTACTCGAACGCCTTCCCGAACTTCGGCTTCGCCTCGATCGGCCTCGAGATCGACGTGAAACGCAGCGCCGCCGGCCGCATCCAGGACGTGGAGAAGGCCTCGGGCAGCTTCCACGCGGCGAACCAGAACAACCTCTTCCACGGCACGGTGAAGACCGTGAAGGCGCTCAACTGACTCCGGAGACCCAGCCCATGCGCGCTCTTCGCCTCTCCCTCCTGGCCGCCGGCCTGCTCCTTGCCGCTTCTCCAGCGCTCCTGGGAGCGGGCTCGGCCGAGTTCGCCGCCGGGCACCTCTTCGTGGCGCTCAAGAACCAGGGCCGCATCCTGGAGCTCGACCGGAACGGCAACCCGGTGCGCTCCTTCGGCCAGGACAAGGCGTTCAACGGCCTGTGGGACCTGTGCTTCGGCCCGGACGGGCGCCTCTACGCGTCGTCCCGCGACGACGATCGCATCGCTTCCTTCCAGAGCGATCTCGCCGGCTACGCGGAGACCCAGTATCTCCCGGCCAGCGGCGTCGACGGCCCGCAGGGCCTGGTCTTTGGCCCCGGCGGCAACCTGTTCGTGGCCTCCACGCACCTCGACTCGGTCGTGGACGTGACCTCCGGCAAGCAGTACCTGGACAATCCCTGGTTCGCCAACCTGGACGGCACCAGCGGCGTCACGCTCTCTCCAGACGGCCGGCTGCTTGCGGCCGGGTACTTCTCCAACGTCCTGGTCGAGTACTCGCTCGAAGGACACCCGGTCAGCCAGACATCGACCCAGTCCGGGCCGGAGTTCCTGGGCTGGGCCCTGAACCAGCTCTTCATGGCCTGCGGCGGGGCGAACAAGGTCGTCGGGCCAGGCGGCGCCCTGTCGAACTCGCTCGTCGCCTACCCGATGGACCTGGCGGTCGGGCCGGACCTCGAGCTGTTCGCTGCCTCCTACCAGAACGGCCGGGTCGTCATCTACCCGCAGGCGATTCTGTTCGAGGAAGCGGGCTCGGGCCCGATCGGCCTGGCCTGCGCTCCGTGGCGCTTCCGCGTCGAGGTCAAGGGCAGCCTCTCGGGCGCCCCGGGCAAGGTCGAGAGGACCGGAGTCCTCTCCTACTTCCCCGGAGACGTCGTCGCTTACCTCGCCCTCGACAACGGTCCGGGAGCGTTCCAGGGCGGCGCGGTGGTCTTCCACGGCTACGAGCAGCACAACCCCAAGAAGGCGCTGCGGCTCTTCACGGGGCACCAGCGGCCGCGCGTGGCCACGGGCGAGCCGCGCGCGCACCTCGCCCTCACCTGGAAGGAGAAGAGGAAGAAGGGCTCCTTCTTCGACCTGAAAAGGGCGAAGGGGACCATTCACTTGTCGAACAGCGGCGCCGTGCTCGAGGGCACGATCAAGACCAAGAAGCGCCTGAACTGATACGCCGCGGAGGCGACCTCACGGCGCCGCGAGGGTCATTTCGAGCGCTTGCGTGGTCTGGTAGCCGCCGAGCGGCAGGGGTCTGGCCACGATCCACTGCAGGTAGGCGGACAGCCCGAAGCCGCCGAAGCCCGCGGGAATGGCCGCCGGGATGGTGAAGCCGCCGGCCACGGGAACCGGGATCGGCCCGACGATCAGCGGAATCGGCGCCACCAGGATCGGGCAAGCGAAGAACAGCGGCGCCGGGCAGGGTGCGCCGGTGCCGACGAACAGGTAGGCCAGGCCGCCTGGCATGGCGCCCGCCAGAGTCAGGGCGAACGTGGGATTGGGCGAGGTGGCCTGGCCCACGGTTCCAGCGACCGGCGGCGGCGGCACCGCGCCCGGGTTGGCGCCCGCTCCATAGCTGATGGGTGTCGCATCGAAGGCCAGACCGGACAACGGAACGATCCCGGCCCACGGGAAGCACGGAACCGTGGTGTAGAAGGTCGGAGCGGCCGGCGCCCCGCCGAAGAGCATGCGGGCGATCGTGACTCCATCGGTTGCGTAGAGCGTCATGCCCGCGGACTTGTCCACCGCGATCCCGTCGAGAAAGACGCCGGCGAAGCAGGGCGGCGGGAACACGCCGAACGGTCCGACTCCGCCTCCCACGAGCTCGTTGGCGATCAGTCCCACGGCCGACGTCAGGAAGAGCGTGCCTGAGCCCGCATCGTAGTCGATGTCGGTCGCGGGCGGTGGCGTGGCGATCAGCGGAAACGGCGGGACGAAGAACGCCGGCGCGACGCATCCGGGCGCGGGCGGCGGGATGACCGCCGCGGCGAGAAATCCGTCGGTCAGCCAGAGCACACCGGCCGCGACCGCGCCCGGCAGGGCGCTCCAGCCCAGCCCGGTGAGAGGAAGGGGCAGCGGGTTGGCGAAGGAGTTCACCACGGCGCCCGCCTTGGTGTACTCCGTGACGCTGAACCCATCCGTGACCCAGACGGTGTCCATGAACATGTCCACGGCCACGTCGCCCATCATGCCTCCAGGCGGGAAGGGGCCCGCGCTGGGGCAGGCCCACGGCAGGGCGTAGAAGAAGCCGCCGATGCCGGGGCCCGTGGGATAGGCGCAGGCCCCGAAGGGCGGCCCGGTCAACTGGGCTACGGTCGCGGTAGGGCCGTTCACGCCCCAGAGGCTCTGTCCGCCGGCCTGGGGAACGACAGCCAGGGCAAGGACTGCCCCGGCGACAAGCAGAAGCAACAGACGAGTGCGCATGGCGAATCCTCCTCGGAGAAGACCTGACGTGCGCACCGATAGCACCACCGGCGCCCCTCGCCCAGGGGAAGCGGGCGAGGGGACCCTTCACGTATCGAGAGGCGCCTCCGTGCGCGCCCGCGTCGCCTCACGGCGCCGCCAGCGTCAGCTCGAGCGCCTGCGTGGTCTGGTAGCCGCCGAGGGGCATGGGCCGCGCCACGATCCACTGCAGGTAGGCGGACACTCCCATGCCGCCCCAACCGCCGGGAATGGCCGACATGATCGTGAAGCCCCCGCCCGCGGGCACCGGGATCGGCCCGATGATCACCGGGATCGGCGCCACCAGGATCGGGCAGCCCCAGAACAGCGGCGCCGGGCAGGGAGCGCCCGTGCCGATGAAGAGGTAGGCCAGGCCGCCCGGCGTGGCGCCCGCGAGCGTCAGGGCGAAGCTCGCGTTGGGCGAGACCGCCTCGCCGAGCGCGCCGGCCACCGGCGGAGCCGCCATCCCTCCCGGGTTGGCCCCGGCCCCGTAGCTGATGGGCGCGGCGTCGAAGGCCAGCCCGGAGACGGGAACGGCCCCGGCCCACGGGTAGCAGGGCGGCATCGTGGTGTAGAAGGTCGCGCCGGCCGGCGCCCCGCCGAAGAACATGTAGGCGACCGTGACGCCGTCCGTGGCGTAGAGGCGCTTGCCCGCGGACTTGTCCACCGCGATGCCGTCGAGGAAGCCGCCAATGCACGGCGGCGGGAACACGCCGAAGGGCCCGGGCCCGCCGCCGATGACCTCGTTGGCGATGAGGCCGGCGGCCGAGGTCAGGAAGAGGGTGCCCGTGCCCGGATCGTAGTCGATGTCGGTCGCCGGGAGCGGCGTCGCGATCAGCAGGAAGGGCGGGACGACGAACACCGGCGGAGCGCACCCCGGAGGCGGGGGCGGAGTGACGGCTGCCGCCCAGGTTCCGTCTGTCAGCCAGAGAACGCCGGATGCGACTCCAACCGGCGACAGGCCCCAGCCCAGCCCGGTCAGCGGCGCCAAGAGCGGATTGGTGAAGGAACTGACCACCGCACCCGCCTTGGTGTATTCCGTCACGAACGGGCCGTCGGAGACCCACACGTGGTCCGTGAGCATGTCCACGGTCACGTCGCCGACGGGGAGCATCGGAGGAAAGAACCCGGCCGTGGGGCAGATCCACGGCAAGGCGTAGAAGAAGCCGCCGATGATCGGGCCGGTCGGGTAGCCGCACGGCCCAGCCGGCGGCCCGGTCATCTGCGTGACGGTAGCGGTCGGGCCGTGCACGCCCCAAAGGCTCTGGCCGCCCGCCTGGGGAACCATGGCCAGGAGCAGCAGTGCTCCGGCCAGACAAGAGAACAGCAAACGACAGCGCATGGTGAATCCTCCGCAGAAGAATCCTGAAGAGCAGAGACGCAACACGAAGAACGCGGCGCCGGTGACGCAGGTGCCGCGAGAACGCTCATGCGCGTATTTCCCCACGCCGCAACGAAATCGCCCCCTCCCTCGGCCCAAGGCCGAGGTTCCGCCGCTCCCCTTTCTGTCGCCAGGCGCGGCTCGCCTCAAAGCGAGGGCCGGCGATCGCCGATAGGGGAGGGGCTGGAAGCATCTGCATGCGACCACGGCTCGCCTCCAGCGGAGTCGAACCACCCGCCCCGGATGCTCGGTCGATCCTAGACGGAGGCGTCTCCCTTGGGAATACCGGAATGCTCGTCTGACCTCCTTCTCGGCGCGCTGCGCGACAACCTGGCCGACCTGATCCGCGCCGGCAGGCTCGAGCTGCCCGTGCTTCCCGACGCGGCGAACCAGGTGATCTCCGCCAGCTTCGACGAGGACTGCGACCTCGCGCGCCTCGCCCGGATCATCGGCCGCGACCCGTTCATGACGGGCCACGTCCTGCGCCTCGCCAACTCCGCGCTCTACTGCGCGGCGACCCCCATCGACTCGGTGCAGCAGGCCTTGAGCCGGCTCGGGCTCGCGCGCATCCGCGAGATCGCGCTGCTCGTCTCCTGCGAAAGCAGGGTGTTCAAGGTCGCCGGCTTCGACGGGCAGGTGCGCGAGCTGCTGCACCACTCGGTGGCCGCGGCCGCCTTCGGGCAGGAGATCGCGCGGCTGCGCCGGTGGAACGCCGACGAGGCGTTCCTCTGCGGCCTGCTGCACGACGTCGGCAAGCCCGTGCTGCTGCAGGCCATCGTCGATCTCAAGGCCAGGATGGGCGTCAAGGCGCGTAAGGTGCTCGTGGTTCCTCGGGAAGACATCGAAGCGCTCGCCACCGAGTTCCACTGCGACGTGGGCGCCAGCCTCCTGCGGAGCTGGCAGCTTCCGCAGCACCTCGCCGAGGCCGTGCGCTTCCATCACCACCCCAAGGCGGCGCCGGAGCGGCCGCAGAACGCGGCGCTGGTGCGCATCGCCGACGACCTCGCGCATCTCGCGCTGGGCACGGCGAGTCTCTGCGAGAACGACCTGCGCGCGCATCCGGGGAACGATCCCCCGATCGTCCTCCCGCAGGAGATGGAGAGGCTCCTCGCGCGCCGCCAGGAGATCGTCAAGGTCCTCGATTCGCTCGCCTGAAACGTGCCCGAGAAGCGGGCGGCTTGACGGCGGCGCGGCGCGGAATCCGGCCTTCGCGGCGGTCCGTTCCCGTGTTACCATTTCGGGGACTTCACGGTCCGGGCCCCTCCGCCCTGTTGCCGCCCGGCCCGAAGCCGCTACCAGACAGAGCCGCCGATCGCGCCGCCTGCAAAAGGAGGCTGTCGTGAGAGAAACGTCCTCGAGGTTCGTTGCGACCGCCTCATGCCGGGCCCTGCTGGGCGCGGCAGCTCTCCTGCTGCTCCTCGCCCCGGCCGCTCCGGGCCGGGCGCTGCCGAAGAAGGTGACGGGCAGGCTCATTCCCGGGGCCTACACGCGCATCGCCGATCCCAAGCTCGCGCACGGCGGCGTGCACGTGCGCTACTTCCTGAAGCCGGCCACCGGGCGCTGGCGCGTGATCGCCGAGGTGCTGCAGGGCGCCGCGGTGATCCGCACCCTCAGCGACTCCGTGGTGCACGGCTCGGCGAGCGCCATCAAGCTCTTCTGGGACGGCAAGAACGGCGGCGGCGCTTTCGTCGATCCCGGGGACTACACGATCCGCATCCGCGCGCCGGAGAGCGGCAGCGCGCCGCTCCTCTACCCGGTGAACATCGTGCGCCTCGGCATCACGGAGATCGAGGCGCGGCCCAACGGCGGCACCAACGAGTGGCAGATGGTCTACTTCCGCAAGAGCACGACCTACGCCTTCTACGCCACGCCGGCCATCCACGAGTACCTGTCGGTCAAGGACACGGGCGAGGTCTCGGACCTCGACCTGAACGACGGTTCGCCGCGGCCGGCCGTGCCGGTGCACACCGCGACCCACGAGCCGGTCATGGAAGGCGCGAACTACGACGACGACGAGTACAACTACCCGCTCTGCTACCTGGTCAACACCCAGCCGGTCCTGGAGCTGACGTTCGGCGCGGAGGGCACGTCGGCCCTGACAGCCGCGCCGGTGCCGGCGGGCTACCCGGTGTCCGGCTACGAGATCCGCGTCCAGGGCGAGGACTCGGAAGGCGCGTGGACCGGCACCACGACCTCGATCACGCCCGGCGGCACGGCCCTGTTGACCGGTCCGGCCCTGCCAAGCGAGGCCATGCGCACCGACGTGGGCGTGACCTGGCGCTGGCAGTACCGCGCGACCGGAGCGGCCGAGTGGCTGGACGTCTCGGGCTCGTTCACCACCGCGCACCGCTTCTACACCATCGTCAACGCCCCGCAGTTCGCCAGCGGCGCGAGCGGCACGCAGTACAGCGGGCCCTGGGTCGAGGTCGCGGAGTACCTGAACTCCTGGAGGATCGGACTGGTCAAACGCGCCGTGGACCAGGCCACGACCAACCAGGTGATGGTCCTCGGCATCTTCGGCCAGCAGGGCGGGCTGCCCACGGCCATCGAGGGTGTGATGTACGACTGCCCGATCGTGGGCGGGGACGGCGGCGCCACGCACTACTACTCGTTCGGCACGGTCACCATGGATCTGTCGGCGCTGCTCAACGCCCACGCCAAGGGCAAGTACGTCAACTGCTCGGACTGCGCCGGCCTGAGCTCGAGCATGATCGCCATGCTCGGCGTGGTGAACGTGAAGATGGTCATGCTCGGCTACATGAACCTCAAGGCCATCTGGGGCATCGGCTGCCCGGGCTACACCCTGAACCTGTGGGGCGGCTCGCACGCGTTCAGCTACCACCACATCATCACGCGCGACAACGCCACGCACGTGTCGGACGCGTGCATGTGGGTGGATGAGGACGGCAGCCCCACGACCCTGCCGGGCACGCCGGGCTACAACCACGACCGCCTCTGGACGGGCACCAGCGGCTACATGTACCTGGCGGCCAGCAACAACGTCACCAAGACGGTCGAAGTGCTGCCGAAGCTGAAGTGAGAAGCGAGGACGAGACCATGAAGCGCACCCGAATCACCTGGAGCGGGATCCTTGTCTCGGCCGCTCTCTGGACCTTCTGCGCGGCGTTCGCCCCCGCCCAGGAGCCGGCGCAGGAGGCCGGCCTCGACGCGCAGCTCGCGCGCGCGGCCGAGCTGTACGCGCCCGCGGAATGGCCGCAAAGCGCCCGGCGCGCCGGGCTGCCCCTCGGCGAGATCGACTTCCCGGGCTATCGCGGCGGGCCGCTGCGCGCGGCCGGCGGCAGCATCGAGCGGCGCTACGCGGGCGGGGAGGAGGAGCTGCCGCCCTTCGCGGTCGAGGCCGTGGTGTGCGAGAGCGTCGCGGAGGCGCAGCGCCTGCTTCTGACCTGGCTCGCGGGGCTGACCTCCGTCGATCCTGCGCCGCGCGCGCTCGACCTGGGCGTGCCGGTCGGGGACGCGGGCTACGTCGGACTGTCCGCGGCCGGCGAGGGTGCCGTGTCCTGGATCGCCTTCGCGCGCGCCAACGTGGCGGTGCGCGTCCTGGCCGACGATCCGCGCCAGACGCCCCGTCCTGACCTGGCGCTCGTGGCGCGCACGCTCGACGAGAAGATCGTCCTGCAGGCGCCGCTCGAACCGGACGCGGCGCTGCCGCGGCCAGAGGTGCGCCTCGCGGCCGAGCGGCTCGAGTGCCGCGCTGGCGAGATCATCCCCCTCGACCTCGTCACAGAGGACCCGGGAGGCGGGCCCTGCGCGGTGGAGTGGATCGTGGGCGGGCCGGGGCAGGGCTACGTCGAGCGCCGCGAGGACGGCGTGTGGCGCCTCTACACCACCGGGCCGGGCGCGATCCATCTCGTGGCCGAGGTCACGGGCCGCTTCGGCACCATGACCTCGCGGGCGATCGACCTCAGCTCCGGCGCCGAGCGCTGAGCGCGGCCATCTCCGGCTCCCGCTCTTCCATCTCGCGCACCATGCGGAACTGCACGCGCGCGCGGTCCAGGTTCTGCCCGGGCCGCGTGGTGTTGAAGTAGACGTCGCCGGCGAGGAAGTCGGCGAGGAAGCGCAGGCCGATGGTGAAGGTCACGAGCCGCGCGCTGAAGGGCATGAGCTCGACCTCCTGCGCAGTAAGGAAGTCCCCCGCTCCCTCCAGGTAGCCCTCGACCAGCGCACGGTAGAGGCCGAGGTCCATGCCGGCGCGCTCCAAGTCGGTCTCGTCCTCGGCCGAGGTGGCCGCGGTGAAGCGCACCAGGTCGCCGAAGTCGTAGAGCGAGTAGGCCGGCATGCACGTGTCGAGGTCGACGATGGCCACGGCCCGGCCCGAGTCGCGGTCGAAGAGGACGTTGTTGAGCTTGGTGTCGCCGTGCACCACGCGCCGCGGGAAGCGGCCCGCGGCCAGGTGCTCCTCGATCACGCCGGCCATGGCGGCGCGCGCGCGCGCAAACTCGATCTCGGCGCGGGCGGCGCTCGCGCGGCCGGCGGCGTCCCGCGCCAGCGCCTCTTCGAATTGACGCAGGCGGTGCGGCGTGCTGAAGAAGAGCGGGATGGTCTCGCCGAGATGCCCCACGTCGAGATCGGCGAGCCAGCGCTGGAAGCGGCCGAAGGCGAGCGCGGTCTCGTGCGCCTGCTCCTCGTCCCGGCACTGGTCGAAGCTCTCGGTGTTCTCGATGAAGCGGTAGGTGCGCCACGGGCCGCTCGAGTGCGCGAAGGAGGTGCCGCCGCCGCGCGCCGGCACCAAGCGCAGGGTGCGGAACCAGGTGCTGCCCTCGGCCGCGATCTTCTTGCGCACGTGCTCGGTGACGCGCTCGATGTTCGTCATCAGCCCGGCGACGTCCCGGAACACCGTGTCGTTCATGCGCTGGTGCAGGTAGCGGCGCACGCCGTACGGCTGCCGCCACACCGAGATGAAGGTGTGGTGGATGTGGCCGCGCTCGTAGGGCGCGACCTGCACCAGCTCGCCGTCGATCTCGAAGCACCGCACCGCGGCTGCCGCGTCGGCCGCTGTTGCCTTCTTCACGGTCGCTCATCCAGAGGTACGGGGATCACGGGGAAACGCGCACGGACCGGGCGGGGATGCTACCATGCCGCGCCGGCCGCGGGGGGCGGCGCGCGGGAGCAGCTCATGGAAGTGCGCGTCACGCGCAGCACGAGACGCACGAAGAGCGTGTGCGCGCGCGTGGTGAACGGCGTGCTGGAGGTCTCCGCGCCCTCGCACATGAGCGACGCCGAGCTCACGCCCATCATCGCCCGTCTCGAGCAGCGCATCGGCCTGCGGCGGGAGCGCGCGCGGCTCGACGATCGGCTGCTCGAGGACCTGGCGGCGCGGCTGAACGCCAGCTACTTCGGCGGCGAGCTGCGCTGGGCGTCGATCGCGTGGACCACGCAGCAGGTGCGGCGCTACGGGAGCTGCACGCCGGGCCGCGGCACGATCCGCATCTCGCACCGCGTGGTCTCCATGCCCGCGTTCGTGCTGGAGTACGTCGTCCTGCACGAACTGGCGCACCTGCGCGTTTCTGGCCACGGCCCGGCCTTCTGGCAGCTCGTCAACCGCTACCCCCTTACCGAGCGCGCCCGCGGCTACCTGATGGGCGTGGGCCTGGAAGGCCTGGAGGGACTGGACGACGTTCCCGACGACGTGGACGAGGGCGCGCCGGCGGCGGAATAGCAGCGCCGCGCCTCTTCGCTACGCGCCCTCCCGGCAGGCGGAGACGAGCCGCTCCACCGTGCTCGTGGCCAGGCCCACGCAGGTGTCCGCGGCGCCGTAGTAGACGAGCACGCGCGCGTCCGGCAGGGCGAAGCCCTCGGCGTCGTAGCCCTCTACGATCATGCCGCTCGGGAAGACCACGTTCGGCACCTGGCCCATCAGCTCGTAGCTCTCGCGCGGCTCCAGGATGTTGTTCCAGGTGCGCGCCAGCACGCGGCGCGGATCGGCGAGGTCGAGCAGCGCCGCGCCCGCCTGGTAGATGCTCACGCTCTGGAAGTGCGTGGCGACGCCGTGATAGAGGAGGAGCCAGCCGGCGCGCGTCTTCACCGGCGGCGGGCCGGAGCCGATGCGCTCGTCCCAGTAGTGCGGCCGGCCGCGGAGCACCGCGCCGCGGGGCGTCCAGCGGAGCAGGTCGTCAGATTCGGCCAGGACGATCTCGTCGCCGGACGGCGGCTCGCCCGGCCCCTGCGGCCGATTCGGGCGCTCGAGGCGCAGGAAGTGGCCGTTGACCTGCTCGGGAAAGAGCACGGCGTTGCGCGTGTCGCTCGCAACGTCGATGCCGACCAGCTCGAACTCCTCGAAGTCACGCGTGCGCGCCACGCCCGTGAGGCAGGCGCCGTCCGTGTCCGCGGCGAAGAGCACGTAGCACTCGTCCCCGTGGCGCGTGAGGCGCGGGTCGTAGACGTGGTAGACGGGCCGGCCGGCCCGCTCCAGCCCGGGCAGCTCCACACAGCGCGGCGCGACCGTGAAGCGCACGCCGTCCTCGCTCTCGGCCGGGACGAGGAAGGTCTCGCGCGAGCGCGCCTGCACGCGCAGCAACAGTCGGTAGCGGCCGCGGAAGTGGATCGCGCCCGGATTGAAGACCGAGGTCGGATCGACGAGGCGCGGCGGCATGGCCGGGATGTCTGCGCGCGTGAGGATGGGGTTGCCGATGAAGCGCTCGAGCACCGCGTCACTCCGCGACCTGCCAGAGGCGCCCGTCCTGGGTGATGTGCAGGCGGCCGCCCCCTTCGTTCACGAACACCGCCTCGAACAGGGACGGCGTGCGCCACATGCCCGGCGGCCAGCGCCATCCCGCGAGGCCCGGGTCATCGATGCCGAGCGCGGCCACGCTGAGCGCGTAGAAACCGCTCTTCTCGTAGGAGAGCCGCTGCGCGTCGTAGATGCGCCGCAGCAGGGCGCGCGCCGCGAGGTCGTCCGGCGGAACGAACTCCTCTTCGCCCTCTCCCGCGCTGAGCGCCGAGAAGCGCACCAGGCCCCAGGATTCGGGACGGTGCATGTCCACCACGCCGGGCGCGGACCAGACCCAGTTGTCCTCGGGGAGCGGCTTGTCCGTCGCGGGGTCGGTCTCCTTGACGTAGCGGCCGTCCTCGATGCGGACGCGCCACTCCACGCGCGAGAAGTCCACCCACCAGGTGTCGCCGGGCGCGGGCGGCGCTGGGCGGCCCGCGACGTCCGCGAGCGCCTGCCAGGGGATGGCGATCTCCACGCTCCAGCCGCGGTCCGTGTCCTGCGGGTCGTTCAGCGTGCCGTCCACGAAGACCGCGGACTCGAGCCCAGCGAGGTCGAACGAGTCGATGGCCGGGCCGCCGTCGCGGTACGGCTTCGCGAGCAGCAGGTCCCACTCGGTGCCGAGCGCGTTCAGTTCCAGCTCGACGTAGCGGTGCGTGTCGCCGTCCGGATCGATGAACACCTCGAAGTCGTTGTCGTGGAAGATGACCGCGTCGCGCTCGGTCAGCGTCGCCCACACGTGCGGCTCCTCGAGGTCCGCGCCCACGTACAAGCAGCGGTCGTCCCAGAGCAGCTTGGCGCGCGTGGCGAGGTACGGAGCGGGGAGGTCCTCGCCCTGGATGTCGGCGAAGTCCCGCGTGAAGGCCGCGGCCTGCCAGCAGGCGTCGTCCAGCCTGCCGTCGATCCGCGGCGCACTCGCCGCGCGGCGGCACACGTACCCTTGCTGCCCGCCCTCGCCGACCCACGGCGCCTCCCCGCTGCCGCTCTGCCTCCCCAGCGAGCAGGCCCCGAGAGCGAGCAACAGCACCGCCCTGTGCTTCATGGCTTCACCTCCGCCGCCATCGTAGCCGCCGCTCCCTGGATCTGGCGCGCCGCCCCGCGCCCACAGCGCGACGCCGTCTGCCACGGCGCCGCCTCGCGGCGGCGCAGCACTACTCCTCCCCGAGAGCCTCGATGTCTGCGAGGTCTTTCCGCCGTCCCGTCGCGCGCTTGTTCGCGATGAACTGATTTCTGCCGATGAAGTGTACCGAGATGTCCCCATAGCTTCCGTGCACCCTTGAGGCGGCCGCCTGCTCCCACGAGACGCCCGTCAGAGACGTGAGAAGGTCGACCCGGACCGGCGGCCTACCCAATTGTATGATCTTCTCCGCTGCCGTGAAGTCGCTGGTCGTGAGGCCGAGAGAGCCGAACCCGAACTCGCTCAGCGCACCGACCACGCGGGATGCATTCTGGACGTCCGGGCGCACGAAAAGGTCAATGTCTCCCGTGAACCGCGGGGCTCCGTGAAAGGCGAGGGCATAGCCTCCGACAATCAGATACTCAACCCCGTGCTTGTTGAACAACGCGAGCAGTTCTCTGAAGTCTGGCTGAACTTCCACGCACCAATCTCCTCAGCGCCTCGACCGCGGCCAGGCGCTCGGCGGCCGATCGGCCCAGCCAATACGCCAGATCTCGCCGCGTGGCGGCAGAATCACCCAACTCGTGCCTCTCGATGACCTTCTCAATCATGTCCTCATTCTACCGTCTTCTCCGAGACCGTGGAACACCCCTTCGCCGCAGGCACCGCGCCAGCGGAAGCGTGCCGCGCTGGCCGCCTCACTGGATCGACACGGCCTGGCCGAGGCCAAGCTCCTGCAGAATCTGCCGAAGCTCGTCTGCGAGCCCGCTGGCGGAGCCTTCGGGCACGGTGACCACGAGCTCCACCCCGATCCTGAGATCCGTGCCCGAGCGCAGCTTGGGCAGGATCTTGGTGCCGAGGCGGTTCCAGATCTCAGGCGGGACGCTGCCCGAGAGGCGCAGCGTCCGCGTCGCCGCCACCGGCTTTGGCTGGATCACAGGCGTGGGACCCGGCCCGACCGGCGGCGTGGGAACGGCCCCAGGCGGTAGAGGCGGCGCGGGCTTCGCCGGCTTCTCTGCCTTCAGGGCCTCCGCCTTCGACTTCCTGAGCAAGAAGACGTCCGACTCGAAGGCGACCTCGTCAGTAGCAACAAGTTCCTGGAACCACGTGCGCTCGTAGCTGCCGTCCGCCTTCTTGCCCGAAGCCAGGCCGAACTCGCCACGCGTGACGAACTCCACGATCTTGGACTTGAGAGTGGCATCGGGATCGACAAGCCGCGTCAGGGCTCCGTTGAGGAAGCTCTGCCGCAGGCTCGCGAGCGGCCAGGCGCCCGACTCCTTCAGCGCCGGCGGCCAGTTGCGCTCGAGGTACCCGGCGCCGGCGGACTCGTTGAGCAGCGCCTCGGACTTGAGCGCCGCGATGACGCGCCCGCACAGGGTCTCGCCGCTGGAGGAGTGCCCCGCGCCCAGGTCGATGACCTTCAGGCCATCCGGCTCCTGGGCGTCCGCGAGCAGCGCGAAGCGGTAGTCGCCCCAGACCTCGTCCTTGGCGCCCTGCTCGGCGTCCTTGAGCTTCGCCTGCAGCTCTGCCCGGTCGTTCCGGTCGAACTCGCCGCCAAGCGTGCCGTCCGCCACCTCGCGCGAGACCCGCCTCCAGGCGAGCGCGAGCTCGACCTTCTCGCGCAGGTCCCGGCCCGGCTTCTTCAGGCACCACACGAGCGCGCCGGGATAGAGCCGTGGCGACCTCCCGCGGCTCCTCGTCCAGCCGGCAATCTCCTGGCGCAGCGGGCCCGCGCCGGACCACTCCCGCTCCGGATCGGCCACCACCAGCGTGAGCCTCGGCGTATCCGGGATCTCGGCGCCCTCGCTGGGGAAAGGCACCACCGGGATGCTCGCGCCCCGGCGAAACTCGTCCTCCACCAGCTTGCGCAGCGCCGGCTTGATCTCCGTCTCGTCGTCGAGCGACGCCCGCCGGTCGCTCACCACCTTCTTCATCGTCGGCTGGTAGCCGATGCGGAAGCCGTCGGTTCCCGCCTTGCGCACGAAGTAGGAGCGTTCCTCGAGGGCGAGCGCAGCGCTGTCGATCGAAGTCGTGTCCATCTCGGGCTCGCCCAGCGCGAAGCGCAGCTCCGGCAGGTGCGCCACCTTCGCCGTCTGGCCGCCGGACGACTCGAACAGGATCGTGCTGCCGACCCGCCGGTGGATGTCGCGGAGCGGCCCCTTGCTGTCGGCGTCGAGCGCGCGAGCGTGGGCCTGTTCGCCGGCGATGTCCGTGTCGATCGCCGCGATGAGCCGCGACTCGCCGAGCTGCCCGAGCACCACGCTGCGAAAGCCCGGCTCGCCGAGCGGCGCCGAGCCGAGCGTGATCAGCGGCTCGGTGCGCGCCTTCGTGAACGCGTCCTGCGCGGCCAGCGAGACCCACTGCGCCAGCATCGCCAGCGTCCCGCGCGTCTGCTGGTACTGCGGCAGCGACTGCCACTTGCGCTGGAAGACCGACAGCGTCGCCGGATGGAACGGGTAGCAGGCCTCGAAGCGGCGCTGCAGGAACTCGCGCGCCTTGGCCTCGGTCGCCGCCGAGTCCACCGCGGTCCACTCCGGCGGAAGCTGCGCGCGCCGCTCGAAGCACCAGTCGCCGAATTGCCGCGCCACGTTGCGGCGGACCTTCTCGCTGCCCAGGTCCTGGAACAGCCGCCGCCGCACCACCTCGCTGATTTCAGTCTCGTCGTTGGCGATCAGGTCCTTGGCCACGCGCCGCACCACCTTGGAGATCCGGTCCTGCCACTCCTGGTCCCACTCGGTCATCTCCACCTGGCTGCGCGGCAGGCTGACCACGCACGCGCCGTGGGTCGTGCCGGTGGTGGCGACCGTCAGGTTCTGGATGAAGGCGTGGAACGAATCAGCGCTCTTGCGGTGCCGGTTGAGGTAGTTCAGCACCTCGTCGAAAAGCAGCAGGACGGGCGCATCGGCCGCCTGGAAGACGCGCGCGATCGCCTCGGTGCCCGGAGGCGTGGTCTTCGCCGAAGGCCCCAGTGCATCCACGCCCTTGTCTTCGGCGAGCTGGCGCGCGACGTCGATCCAGGGCGTCTCGCGGCCGTCGCGCGGATCCCAGGCGTTGCCCACGAACACCGCCACCTTCGCCTTCGGGACGGTTGCCAGGTCGGCCTCGCGCAAGAGCGCAGCCACCCCGGGGTCGCCGGAGACCGCGTCGCCCTGATTCGCCAGGTGGTAGAGCGCCGTCAAGGTGTGCGTCTTGCCGCCGCCGAACTGCGTGATGAGGGTCAGCACCGGCGCGGTGTTCTCGGTCCGGCCGCTGAGCCTGCGCAGCACCATGCCCGCGTGCTCGCGGAGCGCCCGCGTGAAGCAGGTCCTGGCGAAGAACTGCTTGGGCTCGCGGTAGTCCTCGGGCGCCGTTCCCGCCTTCACTTGCTCGAGGGCGATGGCAAACTCGTCCGGGTTGAAGGAGCGGCCCTCGCGGACCTCCTTGCGCGGCGTCGCCACCTTGTACCAGGGTTCCATTCGCCTCCTCAGTGCTCATCCGGACACAGGACTTCGGCGATGCGGTCGAGCTTCTCCCTGACCTCCGGATGGATCTCGCTTCGTTCCATCCTCGCCGCCAGCAGATAGAGGTCCTTCTTGGGCGTGGGCCGCTCCAGAGCCTCGAACAAGGGCACGAGGAACTCGTCGCTCCCCTTGATGCGAACCAACGAGACGTGCTCGCCCAAGAGGTCAGCTCCTCGCGGCACCTGCTTCCAGAACTCCTCGTCCACGCGCGGCTCGAGCAGCGGGAAGTCAGGGAAGACGAAGCGCTTGATGGCCGCAGGCTGCAGCAGGTAGTTCTCGATCTCGTAGCGCCGCCAGCGCAGGACGATCAGGCCGGCGTGTGCCGTTTCCTCGTCCGGTTCGTCCCGATTGTCGCCGTCGAGCAGACAGAGACCGCGGATCGCCGGAAAGGCCGCCCGAATGGCGAAGAAGTGCGCCTTCGCCTCGCGCAGGCTCCTGCCACCCAGCCAGTGGACGAACGGCCGGTCGAGAAACCGCCTCGCCCGGTGTTCGAGGATGCGGGCCCACTCGCGCAGGATCTTCTCGTCGCTTTCGCCCTCGACGTAGAGCACGGCGCCGACGTCCTGCCCCAGCAGGAGGTCGGTGGTCGTGACGCGCTTCAGCGCTTCTCGCAGCCGATCGCGCTCGGTCTCGCTGCCGAGCGCGCGCGGAGCCGCACCGAAGAAGCCGAGCACGCGGCTCGGCTCCGTCGCATCCAGGACGACCTCCGAATGAGTCGCCATGATCACCTGGCCGCCGCGCTCGCGCGCGACCTTGCGGATCAGCTCGTATACCTGCTTCTGCAGAATGACGTGCTGGTGCGCGTCGGGCTCGTCGAGCAGGATGACGCTCGCCGGCCGGGCGTAGAGGAACGCGAGCAGCAGGAGCACCTGGAGCGTGCCGCTCCCCGCGTTGGACAGATCGAGCGGCCGTTCGTGGCCTGGCTCCCGGTACTCGCAAACGATGAATGGTTGGGTGCGCGAGTAGGAGGGTTCGAGCACCTTGATCCGGAATAGCTCGCGGAGGTGCCCGGCCATGGCCTGCCAGTCTTCCTTGAGGTTCTGCGCGATCTCCCACAGCAGGTTGCGGAGGATTTCGCCGGGGCGTCCCTGGCCGACGAGCAGGTCCTGCATGCCGCGGTCGCGCCGCGGCTCGTCACGCTCGATCCCGGAGAGCGGCGGAACGTGCACGATCTCGAGGCTTCTGGCTGCCTCGGCAGGGAACGCGCGGATCGCGTCCTGGTCGAGGGTCTTCGCGCCCTGCGGGCGGACGTAGACCTGCTCGGGGCCCTGATACTGGAGCTCGAGGCCGCAGGTCCACGACGTTCCGCCGGTTTCGCCCTGCAGCACGATCTCGATCAAGCGCGGCGTCCCCGGCCTCTCGCCGTCTCCAGAGACACGCCGATCCTCCCAAAGGAGGTTCATCTCCCGCAGCGGCACCGCGGTGAAGTCTGCTCGGGTGATGGCGACGCCGGAGCGCTTCACGGCCTTGCTCCCCTGGCGTTGTGCGATCCATCGCTCGAGGCCGAGCTTCCAGGTCGCGATCGCCTGCAAGAGAGTCGACTTCCCGGCGTTGTTCGGACCCGCGAGGACGATCGAGTCCGCCAGGTCGAACGTCTGCTCCGTGAAGCGCTTGAAGTTCTTGATCACTACGCGTCGGATCATCGTCACCTCGGCATCGCCAGGAGCATCGCGTCCAGCAGGCGCTTCTCCTCGCTGCCCCGGGGGTAGAGGGCCGACAGGGCGTTGGCGAGGCGCAGGAAGTCCGGGCCGCGCTCCTGCTCGGCCCTGACGAGCGCCCTGAGCGCGCTGGTGCGGCCGCCCGCCTGGAGCAGCATAGCGGCGTGGACCCGGTCGAGGGTGGTGGCCTCGTGCGCGCGGTCCTCGACGAAGAGATCGACGGCGAAGGCGTCACTCATCGAGCAGCCCCCGCAAGAGCAGGCTCTCGAACAGGCCATCCTCGGTGCCGGCGGTCAGTGCCCGTGTGATCTCCTGGTCCTTGAACAGCGGCCCGCACACGTCGAAAGCGCTGACGATCGTGGCGGCGCCATCGCGCCGCACGTTGAACAGCCCGACGTCCTCGGTTCGCGCCCGCGAGCCCTTCAGCACCGCGTCGCAGAAAAGCGGCGAGTGCGTGGTGACGACGACCTGGCGTCCCTGGTCCAGCGCCAGCGAGAGCAGGAGCTGGGCGATCAACTCGAGCCGGCGCGGGTGCACCCCGTTCTCGGGCTCCTCGAAGGCGAGCAGCGAGCCTCCCCAGGGATTCACGGCGATGGCGCAGAGCGCCAGCACGCGCAGCGTCCCCTCCGAGACGATGCGGGAGGAGCAGTCGACGCCGGCCTGGCGGATGAGGATGTCGAGCGTGCCGCGCCGCTTGTCCAGATCGACCGTCAGCTCCTGGACGCTCGGCACGATCGAGCGCAGGGTGCGGGACACGGCGGCGAAGAGCTTCGGGTGCTCCGCCTGGAGTCGATAGAGGAAGGGCGCGATGTCGCTGCCGAGCACGCCGATGTCTCGCACGTCGGAAGGCGGCTGCGCCGACCGCATGGCGACGCGCGGGTCCAGGTAGTAGGTGCGCCAGTCGGAGAGCTCGGACCGGACGGCCTCGATCGCTCGATACAGCGGCCCCGCCAGCCGAGCGTCGGAGAGGTGCGCGTAGTTCAAGCCCAGAGGCTCGTAGTGCGGTCTGCCGGAATCCCCCTTCCGTCGCAGCCGGAGACTACCCTCGACCTTCTCGATCGCGGCCGGTGGCTTGGGCGTGCCATCCCTTGCCAGCGCCGCCAGGTACTCGTCGGCCACGGACAAGGCGCCGGAAGCGGGCGAGATCGCCACTTCGACGCGGTACCGGTAGCAAACACTTGCCCGCGTCACGTCCGCTTCGAGCGAGAACTTGGCCGACGGCGCGGCCAGCAGCGCCGGAAGCCCGTCGGCGGGGAAGAGGAAGGCCTCGATCTGACGTCCCCGGATCGGATCGGCGAGCGCGTCAGCCAGCGTGCGCTCGGTGCCGATCCGCGAGAGCGCCTGGATCGCGTCCAGCAGGTTGCTCTTGCCGGCCGCATTCGGACCGAACAGCACGGCCATGCGCGGGAACTCGACACTCACGTCCGCGAGGTACTTGAATCCCTGGGTGGTCAGCTTCTTCAGCATCGGACTCTCCTCACCGCGGCACCGCCAGGAGCATCGCGTCGAGCAGGCTCTTCTCCGCGCTGTCCCTACGGAGAAGTGCTGCCGGCATGGCGAACTCGCCCGGGTTGAACGAGCGGCCCTCGCGGACCTCCTTGCGGGGCTCGGCGACCTTGTACCAGGGTTCCATCGCGATCCTCCTACGGTCTCCGCACGCGCGCAAACAGGCCGGCGGCCGGCTGCGGGTTGGCGCCGAAGACCGACCCGGCGAAGGCATGCGGCTGGTCGAGCCGGCACCAGCGCACTCGCCGGGCGTGGTGGAGGTCCCAGCCGTTCACGTCGTCGAACGCGTTCAGGTACTGGTAGCCGCCACCCACGAGACCTACGGCGGCGACCGTGGCGAGCCCAGAGCGCAGCAGGACCAGGTCCCCGGCCAGGACCTCGCTGGCGAAGCGCCGGACGAAGCTGCCGTCGAACGCGGTGTCGTCCCGCTCGGGCGTCCACGGGCCGGCGTCTCCCGGGCCGATCAAGGCGACCCCGTGCTTCAGGAACACCTCGGCGTAGGACCGCGAGGCCGGCCCTCCGGAGATCTGCCAGACCACGCCCGTCATATCACTGCCCCCACGTTGCCGGCGGCCACTCCGGTGGCCTCACGCCGCCGGTGGACAGGAAGGCGCCGAACGCCCCCACCAGTTTGCGGAAGCTCCGGCAGGAGCGGTACGCCGTCGCCAAATCGATCTGGGCCGTCAACCGGGCCTGATCCGCTGTCGGCAGATAGTTGGCGCCAGGAAGCAACCGGCGCTCCAACTCCCCCTTGGCGTCGCGCGCAGCTTCCGGGTCGGCATGCGCCTCCGCGTCGGTACGAATGCCGGCGCTGCCCCGAAGCGATTCGACCGCGCCGAGCAGCCAGGCCTCGTACTCGCGGTTGGCCATGACGATGGCGCTCGGAATCGGGTCCGCTGCTTCCTGCGCCCAGGCCGCGAGCGTGGGAGCCAGCCGCTTCGGGCAGTCGTCGTCCGCGTCGAAAAGAATCAGGATGGCGCTGCAGCCTGGCGTCAACCGCGCCACGCGCACGGCGTCCTGCAGGCCGTCCCTGCGCACGAGCTGCGTCCGCCTGCGCCGATGCGGCCGCGCGACCCGGACATTCCACGCCTGCGCCTCCTCGGCCAGACGCCGCAGGAGGACCGGAGCAGCCGCCACGTCGCCCTGACCTTCGACGATCGGCTGCACGATCATCGCAGATCCTCGAAGAGAAGGTCCGTGTCGATCCTCTCATCGAAGAGAGGTCCGGGCTCCAGCGCGTTCGCGCGGAGCAGCTCCCCCGCACCCATGAGGTGCCGCTGCAGGGCCTCCCGGTTCGCGTCCGATACAGCCGCGACGTGTGACGCGCCCTCCCTCCACTCCACGAGCCGGAGATGCCGATCCGTGATCCACTTTGCATCGAGCAAGTCCGGGCTGTGCGTCGTCACCACGACCTGCATGTGCCTGCTCGCGTAGAGGAGCAGGTCGAGGACGGATTCGAGCGCCCCCGGATGGATAGTCGCTTCAGGTTCCTCGACCGCGATCAGACACGGCCGCGGTCTCTGGAACACGGCCGCCAGGAGCCCGATGGCGCGCAGCGTGCCATCGGACATGCTGAACCCCTCGAAGTTGAGGCGCTTCGGCTTCCGGTCACCCCATTCCTGGGTGAACTGGAGCGCGAGGTTCTTGCCGTGCTTCTGTACCCGCACGCCCTTCGTGTTCGGGACGATGGTGGCGAGGATCTCGGAGATGCGGGTGAAGTCGTCGGCGGACTGCCGCTCGATCTCCTTGAGGACGCTCGTGACGTTGGCGCCATCTGGCTTCAGCGCGACGCCACTGTCGGGCTCCTGCATGTCGCGGAGCTTGCCCGGTTCGATGGAATAAACGCGCAGACCGGCCAGCGCACGCAGCACCGGCGCGAACCTCTCTTCCCCTCCGATCACCGGCAGGCCGAGCGCGGCCGCGTCGAGGGCCGGCTTCAGCCCCGCGATGTTCGAGCTGAATCGGTTCTCGACGCGATCGAACCAGGCGCGCGACGATTGCTCTCCGATGGAGCACTGCTCGCGCACCACGGAGAACCCGTAGTTCTTGAGGGCCTTGACCTCGAAGGCGTAGAAGCCGTGGCGCGCCTCTCCGTTCAGGTGCGCGAAGTCGACGCGCATGCCGAGATGCGGGGGATAGCTCCGACCCGAAGATCGATTGCGAACGGCGGAGATGCCGCCGGCTCGGTCGAAGACCGCCTGGAGCGGCGAGGCCATCGCTTCCGCGAGGAATGAAAACGCGCTAACCAGGTTACTCTTCCCCGAACCATTGCGGCCGACGAAGATCGTGGGATTGTCGAACTCGATGCGCGCCGTGGGAACACTACGGAATCGCTTCAACACGAGACTGCGGATCATCGGGTCCATGCTGATCATCTCGGCACCCCCAGGAGCATCGCGTCGAGCAGGCGCTTCTCCTCGCTGTCCTTAGGGTAGAGCGCGGAGAGAGCGTTGGCGAGGCGCAGGAAGTCCGGGCCGCGGTCCTGCTCGGCCCTGAGCAGCGCGCGCAGGGCGTTGGTGCGGCCGCCGGCCTGGAGCAGCATGGCGGCGTGGACCCGGTCGAGGGTGGTGGCCTCGCCCGCGGCGGCCAGGGCCTCGTCCGAGACCTCGCCGCCCGCGAGACGCCCGCCGCGGCCGCGCGCGCCGCGGCCGCGGACCCTCGGCGCGGCCTCCACCTCGGGGAAGAGCAGGCCCTGCAGCGGGTTCGGGCCGGCCGGCGCCGCCTGCTCCAGGCGCGCGGCCACGGCGCCCGCTCCCTCCTCGCCGAAGAGCTGCCTCGCGCGCTCCGCCACGGAGAGCAGGCGCACCACGCCCTTCTTGGTCTCGATCACTCGGGCCTCCCACTTCGGCAGATCGATGCCGAGCGGCTGGGCGAAGCGCCGCACCACGTCGAACACGAGCGCGTAGCCCCTGGCCTTGCCGCGCGACGTGCCTTCCTCGTCCTCTTCCTCTTCGGCCTCCTCGCCGCCTTCCTCGTCGCCGCTCCTGTCGGCCCCCGTCCCGTTGCCCGTGGCCTGGAGCGTCCACAGGAAGAGCGCGGTAAGCCGGGCGTCTTCCTCGACCGCGCCGCCCGCGCCGTTCCGAACCCCGGCCTCGGCCGTGCCGAGCACCTGCGCGAGAGCGCTCCGGCCGACCACCTCCCAGACCTTGGCGAGATACTCGTCGAGCTTGACCTCGCGCCCCTCGGCGGTCTCGACCCTGGCGTAGCGGCTGAAGATCTCGAGCGCCGGACCGATGCAGGCGAACACGAGGTCCGCGCCGCGCACGCCCTCCCCCTGCAGGCGCTCCATCCACCCGCTGACGCGCGCCGGCAGCTCGCGCAGCACGTCCGCCCAATCGCCCACGCCGGCGTCGTCGGGCCGCGGGCGGCAGATGAGGTGGACGCTGGTGGCGAGGGCGGCGGAATCCTGCGAGCGCAGACGACCGGGGCGCTCCGTGGCGATCGGCCACGAGCCGGTGATCGTCCAGCCGCCACGGATCATCCCGGATAGGAGCGCTTCCCAACCTTCCGTGGTCTTGTGCGCGAAGACCACGGAGCCGACTCCGTCCTCGTGCAGCACGCGGCGTCCCTCGGCGAAGGTTTTGGCCATCGTCTCCTCGAACCACGAACGGTCCTTGGACCGACCGTCGTGCTGCTTGGTCTCGTCCTGCACCGCCTCGCGGGCCTTGGGCGCGAGAGGGTCCGACGGATCGAAGGGGTCGCAGAGCAACGGGTGGCCCGGCAGTGCGCGCTTGAGCCAGACGAGGAAGTAGTCAGAGAGATCGGCGTATGGGACCGCGTCGTAGTACGGCGGGTCGGTGAACCAGAGATGCGCCGTGTCGTCCGGCAAAGGGTGCTCCGTGGCGTCAGCAGGTTGGATCTGCCCGGCCTTTGAACCCGGCCACTGCTCGATGACCCGGGACGTCCAGTCGATGGCGCCGTCCAGGTTCCCAGACGAGTCCGACCACGGAACCGCTTCCGCGAAATCCCACACGATCGGCAACGCTTGGCGGCCGAACGTGCTCCGCACGAACTCTCCGGACTGGGCCCAGCTGACGATCGAGCTTGAGTAGTCCGCGCACCGGCCAACTACCATTGCCATCGTCGTTCGAATCGCATCGTCTCCCGACTGCGGTCGATCACGCGCCGCAGCCGCGATGGTTCGGAGCGCCACCTTCTGCCTCGCCGTGAACAGGTCGCCCCACTGCAGCATGCCGTAGCGCTGCACTCGGAAACCCAGCGTCCCGATCGGCGGCGTCGGCTCATCCGGCACCGGGCAGAGCCCCTGCTTCCCGCCGCGCTCCCAGTCGCCCAGCAGCTTCGCCAGCCGCGCCTGCGCCCGGCGCACCGCCTGGTCGTCGCGATCGACCGGGAGCCGGTAGTGCCGCCCGGTCTCGCCGGGCCGGAGCGTCACCACCGCCAGCAGCCGCGCCCCGCCGGTTCGCCGGCCCTTCTCGTCGAACACCACGTCCGCGCCGCCGCGCTCAGCGGCGAGCTGCGCGCGCACGCGGTCCGGCGGCAGCACCGCGCCGCAAGCCAGGCAGCTCGCCTTGGCGCGCGCCACGGTGCCGCCCTGGACCTCCTTCTCGCTCTTCGGCACGAAGACCTCGAACTCCACGCGCGGCGGCCCTTCCTCGGGCCGTTCGACGCGCGTGCGGAGCGCCCGGCGGCGGTTGCTCTTCTTGCACAGCCAGAAGGAGCGCGCCAGCGGGATCTCGGCGCCGCAGTTCGGCGCCTCGCAGCGCACGGTGCGCGCCCACAGGTAGGCGATCGGCGTGGCGCCGTCCGGGTCCCTGGGGTAGAGGTCGGCGAGCTCCTTCTCGGCCTGCGCCTTGATCTCCGCGCCGGCGCGGCGCAGGTCCTCGGCGAGCTTCGGCCCGTGGCGCGGGATGTCCTCGAGCATCACCTTGAGGATCAGGCACGCGACCGGGTTCAGGTCGCTCGCGAACGCCTCGCAGCCGACGCGCAGCGCTTCGAGCGGGATCGAGCCGCCGCCCGCGAAGGGATCCACCACCAGCGGCGGCTCGTACGGGCCGCCGTCCGCGGGCGCGTGCGCCGCCTTGACCAGCGCCCGGCTCACCTCGAGATAGGTCGGCTGCGCCGCGTTGTCCCAGTTCGCGAAGTCCGCGATGAAGCGCAGCAGCGCGCGGCGCAGGTCCTGGTCCGTGCTGCCCGGGTTGCAGCCGCCGACCTCGCGCAGGCGCTTCCGCGCCTCTCTCTTGAACTCCGCCGGGCAGAGCGGATCGCACGGGTCCGGCCACAAGAGCGCCAGCAGCACCGCACGGCACGATGCCAGCGGCCGCCGCGCCCACCAGAGGTGCAGCGTGCTCGGATGCCCGTGCCGGATCGACTTCTCCCGCGCCGCGTGCCGGCTCACCTCGGCGATCGGAAAGTCCACTTCCGCCAGGCGCTTGCACTCCTTGGGGATCATCGGGCCCCCTTCTTGCCCTTCCGACTCGGTCCCCGGGCTTTCCTACCGGGATTGGGCGGTTTGGCGCCTGAAATGGGCGCTCGCCCAATAGATCGGGCGACCGCCCGTTTTTTTCGGGCGGTCTCGTAGTGGGCGCCTCGCCCCTCGCCCCGACGTTCGAGCAGGCCGCGCTCCACCAGCCCGGCGAGCAGCCGCTTGGCCTGATCCGCGCTGAGATCGTAGGCCGCCACGAGCTGGGCGCGGGTCACCCGGCCCTCCGCCGCCACGTGCTTCAAGAGCGCCTGCTCCACCTCGCTCAGGTCCTCCCGAATCCGCCGCCGGTCCGGCTGCGGCAGGCGCGCCTGACGCTTGACGGACTCGGCGAGACGCTTGCAGTCCTTCGCGATCACGCGCTCATCTCCCCCTCGAGCACCTTGCGGAATCGCGCCCAAGATCGGTTGTACCGCCCGCGCGACGCGTTGCGCGAACCCCGCCAGAAGCGTGCGAACTCTTTGTCGAGGTTGCGGCGCTTGAAGAAGGTCGAGACGTCGATCGCGGTCGGACCGCTGCCGCGGTTCGCGCGGTAGAAGCGCAGAGAGGCGCCGAAGGCGGCGTCGATTGCTCTGAGCAAAGGACTCACGAGCTCCGCGGTGTCGCGCTCGCACGCCTCGCGAAACGCGGTCGCCGCTGCCCGCCTGCGGCACAACGGATCAAGGGACTGCCATACGAAGTTCAGGACAAGCCACTTGGCGTAAGCTCGCTCTGGGTACCCACGGGCGGTGTAGCTCACCTCCCGCATCAGCCAGTAGCGCGAGAGGTAGTAGTTCGGATCGGCGGTCGGAAACACCTGTCCATACCAGCGCTCCTCGAACAGCCCCTCCTTGCCTTCGCGCACGACCAATGGATCCAGGTCACAAGCCGCTACGGCCTGCGCGAGTTCCTCCTTCTTGATCAGGCGAAGGTGTCGGGCGCCTGCCGCGCGGCGCGCCTCACCCTTGGTCATCCGCTTGCGCAAGTAGAGGTAGTGGAGCTTTCGGAGCTGCCGCTCGATCTCGATCTGGCGCCGGTCGTTCGACATCAGGTCCGACGGCCGGATCGCATTCTGCCAGTTCGTCGCGGATACGATGCGCGAGACCAGCGTCTCGAAGCCGTTGTCCGCGCGCTGCGATGAACGGGGCACACGGATGACCCGCACCAGTACACTTGCCTTCTGGCCGTCGCTCCCAGTGCGCGCTAGCGTTCTCGTGGTCTGCTGGCCGTTGATGACCTGCGGGTTGGTAACGCGCAGGATCTGCTGGCCGCGGCTCGACTCCTGCTTGGCGTCATCGCAGATGATCGTGATGCCGTTGTTGTAGTACCAGAAGTACTCCGGTTCCCTTTGCAGCGTGGCTTCCATGCCCCGGTTGATCTCCGTGCTGCCGAGGAATCCTCGGACGTTGCGCGCGAACAGCCGGCTGCCTGCGCGCTCGTACATGTCCGCGACCGCGGCACTGGTCATGGAGAAGGCCCAGGACTCGATCTCGGTCTTGCTGTCGTACCGGTTGAAGACTCCACCAGTGCGCACGCCGCCGCCAGATTCGATCGCGATGTCCAGGGAAGGCACGGGTGGCGCGACGCCGTCGAGGTAGTCGGCGAGCAGCAGCATGATCCTCTTGCCCTCAAAGATCTCGAACACGGTTGCAGCATCGGCAGCGCGGACGATCCGTGTGGCTTCGTCGCGAAGCGCGCCGCTGCACTTGCCGAGCGTCACGTAGTAGTGATGCAACCCATAACCGCGCTTCCTGATGCGAGTGCGTGCCTCATCCAGGCGGCGTGAGACTTCCGGCGAAAGGTCCTTGCAAAGGCTCACGAACGCGGGCCCGTCTCCGCAGAGGTCTGCGGCGAGTTGGGCGAACCCCGTGACGTCCTCGCGACGCTCCGCCTTCGCAGCCACCTTGTGGCGGTACTTGCCCTGAACCATGAACACGATTCGGGCAGCGTCGTCGATCAAGACGGCATCGATACCCTTGTCGCGCGGGCCACCACAGAGTGCAGATGCCGCCGAGCCCTCGTCCTCGGCCACGAAGGCGCGCAGAAACCAGAGCACGAACAGTTCGTCGTCGGAGAGCTTCGGGTAGCGTTCCTTGAACTCGTCGAGCTCGCGGCCAAGGTCCCTTTCGGTCAGTCGCATTGCAGACATCGGTTCAGCTCCTGGTGCCGTAGGGCGGGGACTCCTCGCGGACCTGCATGGGCTTGGTCATCGCGTCCACCGACAGGTAGTAGTGCGCGACCTTCGTGACCTCGTTCCAGTCGAGCCGCGCGGGATCGCGGATCGGCTCCTGGAGCACGGGGGTCGAGTCGCAGTTGGTCACGACGTAGAGCCAGAAGCAGTCGCGCCGGTCCTCGGCGACGCGCCGCTCGTTGGGCGTGAGCAGCACGGTGCCGGTGGCTGCGCCGAGCCCCTTGACCTCGATCAGCCGCAGCTCGCCCGAGGCGAGGTCGAGGCTGGTCACGTCGTAGCCCAGGTTGCGGTCCGAGACATCGTAGACCTGCCGGCCCCGGCCGCGCTCGTGCTCCATGACCACGCGCATGGCGACGGCCTCGGTCTCGAAGTTGGGCCGCAGGCGACGCACCTCCGGCGCGTCGCGCTCGGGGTGCGGCAGCACCAGCACGCTGGCCAGGCGCTCCACGGACTGCAGAGTGAGCGCGCGCTGCTGCTCGAGATCCGCGCGGCGCCGCTCCCGGCGGGCGAGCAGCTCGCCGTGGCGCGCCTCGGCCAGCGCGAGCCGCCCCTCGGCGCCGGGGAGCTTCTGCTCGGCGTCGGCGGCGGCGCGGCCGATCTCCTCGTCCGCGCGCTGCAGGAGCTCGGTGAGCGACAGCTCCACGTGCGCGCCGACGCGATCGACCTCCGCCAGGCGCTCGGCGCGCGTCTCCTCGAGGAACGGCAGCAGCGCGTGCTCGTGGAGCCAGGCCGTGGCCTCGGGGAGGAGCGCCGCCGCGGGCAGGGCGACCGGCGCCTCGGCCGGCGCGAAGTTGCCGAGCAGGCTCGGTTCCTGGAGCCGCGGCTCGCCCTGCTCGGCGATCTCGAGCGCGAACAACCGCTCGTGCACGACCTGCCCGAGGCCGTCGACGATGCGCGCGCGGTAGAAGTCGAGGCGCGCCGGCGCCTCGTGCTGCAGCGAGTGGAAAGCGGCGCCCCGGCGCAGGTCGTCCAGCGCGCGCTGGTGGGTATGCCGGCGCATGGCCTCGAACAGGGGATGGCCGGGCGTGACCCACTCGAGCTTCTCGGTCTCGGCGGTCTCGCGGTCGGTGGAGCAGCGCGGATAGCGGTCGGCCAGCGCGGGCAGCTTCCAGTCCGCCTCCTTCTCGAAGCGGCGCAGCGCGGGCGGCGTGCGCGCCGGCTCGAAGGCGTGCGGCAGCGACGGCACGGGCTTGAGCGCGAGCGGCACGTACTCGGCCGCCTCGCGCAGGAAGCGCGCGATGGTCTCGGGCACGACGCGGCGCTCCTGGGCGCGGGCGCGCCGCTCGATCAGCATCTCGAGGTTGAGCTTCTTGCTCGCCAGCCCCTCGAGCGCGTTCTGGCAGATGGCGCGGAACTGGCGCTCGTCCACGTTGCAGAGCAGGCGCTCCTCGAGGTCGGCGTCGCCGAGGCGGCCGGCGTAGTAGTCGCGCAGCACGCGCTCGACGTGCGCCGCGGGCAGCACCTCGCCCACGACGTTGAAGACCGCGTCGTCCTCCAGGGCGTCGCGGATCTCCTGCAGCTTCAAGAGCAGGCGCTGCAGCACCTTGCCCTCGATGGTGTTTGTGGCCACGAAGTTGAAGATCAGGCAGTCCTTGCGCTGGCCGTAGCGGTGGATGCGGCCCATGCGCTGCTCGAGCCGGTTGGGGTTCCAGGGGATGTCGTAGTTGAAGAGGATGTTGCACACCTGCAGGTTGATGCCTTCGCCGGCCGCCTCGGTGGCCGCGAGCACCTGGATCTCGCCCTCCTTGAACTGCTGCTCCGCATGCAGGCGCGTGCCCGGGTCGTCGCGCGAGCCGATCTTCATGCCGCCGTGGATGAAGCCCACGCGGAAGCCCCAGAGCCGCAGGCGATCGACCAGGTAGTCGAGCGTGTCCTTGAACTCGGTGAAGAGCAGCAGGCGCTGCGTCGGACGGTCGAAGAAGCCCTCCTCGTGCAAGAGCGCCCTGAGCTGGGAGAGCTTGGCCTCGGCGCCCGCTTCCTCGACGGCGCGCGCCTGGTCCGCGAGGCGCCGCAGCTCCAGAGCTTCCTGGCGCACCTGCTCCGCGCTGCCGGAAAGCGTGATCGCCTCGAGCATCTGCTCGAGCCGCTCGCGCTCGCCTTCCTCCATTTCCTCGAGCTCCTCCGGGTCCGGGAGGTCGGGGGGCGCCTGGCGGACCAGGTCCTGCGCGCGCTTCAGGCCCTCTTCCAGGCGGCGCGTGCGGTTCTCCAGCGAGCGGCGCATGGCGAAGGTGCTGGACGCGAGGCGGCGCTGGTAGAGGGACATGAGGAAGCCGATGGCGCGGGCGCGCGGATCCTCGCCCGCGGCGGCGGCGCGGGCGCTCTCGCGCTTCACGAAGCGCGTCACGTCGCGGTAGAGGTCGAACTCGGCGCCGTCGATCTGGAAGTCGACGGTGTGCGGGATGCGCTTGGTGAAGATGGGCTCCGCCGCCCACGAGCCGTCGCCGCGCCGCTCGGGGAAGTGGACCATCGCCTCCTTGGTGCGCCGCAGGTAGAAGGGCGCGCGGCGGCGGCTCATGGCCTCGCGGATCGACTTGACGTCCGCGTAGGCGTCGGCGTCGAGCAACTGCAGGAACAGGCTGAAGTTCTGCGGGTCGCCCTTGTGCGGAGTGGCGGTGAGCAGCAGCATGTGATCCGCGCTGTCGCGCAGGAGCTCGCCCAGCCGGTAGCGCAGGCTCTTGTGCGACTCGTCCGCGGCCGACATGCGGTGCGCCTCGTCCACGATGACCAGGTCCCAGTGAACCTGCCGCAAGCCCGGCAGGATCTCCGCGCGCTTCGCCAGGTCGAGCGACGTGATGACCCGGTTGCGCTCCAGCCACTGGTTCACGCCGAACTGCTCGCGCAGGTCCTGGCCCTTCATCACCAGGAACTTGGTGTCGAACTTCTCCTTCAGCTCGCGCTGCCACTGGAAGGCCAGGTTCGCCGGGCAGACGATCAGGATGCGCTCGGCGAGCCCGCGCAGTTCCAGCTCGCGGATCAGCAGGCCCGCCATGATCGTCTTGCCGGCGCCGGCGTCGTCCGCGAGCAGGAAGCGCACGCGCGCGAGCTTCAGCAGGTAGTCGTAGACCGCTTCGAGCTGGTGGGGCAGCGGATCCACGCGCGAGATCGACAGGCCGAAGTACGGGTCGAACTCGAACGCGATGCCGAGCGCGTACGCCTGCAGGCCCAGCCGCACCAGGCGGCCGTCCCCGTCGAACGAGCGCTCCGTGTCCAGGATGCTGAGCTGCGCCAGATCGGCCGCCGTCAGCGTGACCTTGCGGTACCGCTCCGACCGCGAGCCCACCAGCCCGACCGTCCAGCTCTCCGGGCCGCTCGCCTCGACGGTCTCGACGCGCATCGCCTCCCTGAAGAGCGCGCCGACGAGCAACTGTCCGCGGCGGAGTGGCTTAGGCACCGTCACCCTCCGCCACCACCCGCAACCTGCGACTCAACCATCACACTGGCCTCTCCGACCGTGCCGCGGCACCACCGCCCGCTGGAAACCCACCCGCGCGTCCAGCGGCCGCGCGCGGCGCCGCACGCCCCATCCGCTCCTTTCCCGGACCGCCCAAGCTACTCCCCTTCCAGAGACACCCGATACCACGGTGTCGGGGCGTCCGCGATGTTCCTGGCTGTGATCGACACTACGGCCGAATCATCCTCCATGGCCACGGTCTTGGACGGATGTATGTCCCCCACGTCCGCCGCATCCCACCGAGGATCCATTCGGCTCCGCGGGCCTGCCGCCATCAGCCCATCACACACGCCCGTGATGAAGTTGTCCAGGTCACCCACCCCGCGTGCCGCTCTCAGCGGACAGTGAAGCTCAAGCTCTACGCCGATGCTCGCGCGAAACGCCGCTTGCCCCGCCAGCGCCTCCAGCGCCGCTCGACGGAGCGCGATCAACCGCGGCACCTCCTCCGGCTTGGCCCACATCGACTTCGCTCCGTCCTTCTTCGGTGGAAGCTCCCCGGCAACCTCAAATACAATGCGCCGTCTCACCTGCAACCGTCCTCGTACCCGATCGGGTCCCTCCACCCTCCACGTTGACCTGCGGGCCGCGAAGCTCTCCGGCGGGTGGTCCGTGAAGCCGGCCCCCGTAATGCATGCCACTTCCCGGGTGGGCCCCGCAAGGACCCATTCACACGACGTGCGGCTCGATTCACCGCGGCAGGTAGGGAATGCCTCGAAACACCATGACTGCGCTCACGTCCTCTCGACAGGCTCGATGAGGCTGTAATCACAAACGCCGCAGCGCCGGATGACGTGAACATACTTGCCCCTGGGCGAGCTAGCCCCGGAACAAGCGTGTGCCCCCCCGAAATCCGCATGGGCGGAGCCCTCCG
>DYIW01000302.1 GCA_020723465.1 Phycisphaera mikurensis | reverse complement strand
TGACGCTCACCTCGACGCCGTTGGTGTTCGAGTAGCCGTGCGGCACGCCGCCGTCCGCCACGAACACCTGCGACGTGAAGGTGAAGCCCGCGGCGGACGCAGGCAGCGCGCCGCCGAAGGACAGCGCGCCCATGCCGTCGAGCGGCAGCGCGATGAAGCCCGGCAGCGGATACACGAGCGCGAAGCACGTGCCGTGCATCGGGATCGACACCTGCGACAGGCCGAAGAAGAGGATCGCGAGCGAATTCGGCAGGCCGTTCTGGATGTCGACGGTCACGTTCTGGCCGGTGTGGGCGCAGCCGGAGTAGGTGAGGCTCGGCACCAATCCGCCCGTTCCCGGGCAGCCCGCGCCGTAGCTGGTGATGTCGCCGCACAACGAGAGGCGCAGGAACGCGTCGCCCAGGCTCGTGCCTGCGCCGTTCTTGAGGTAGACCAGGACGTAGAGTACGCGGTCGTCGGTCATGCGGATGCAGTTGGCCTTGAACGAGCTGATGTACACGTCATCGTCGTAGAGCCCGTTCCCGTCCAGGTCGACCGGATCGCTCTCGCGCAGCACGACCTCGTCGTTCACCACCACCACCGAGTCCTTGGTGGTGTCCACGTTCGTGGTGCTGCCGCAGAGGACGGTGTCACCCGCGACGTTGCCACTGAACGTGGAGAAGGTCACGCCCCAGTTCTCGGTGGCGCCGGTCGTGATGGGATCGCCGGTCTTGGCGACGAGCACGCCGTTCCGCACGGCCCAGTCGTTGTCGCTCGGGTCATCGCCGCGCGAGAACCAGTCGCCGTTCGAAAGCATGAAGGTCTGGAAGATGTCCGTCATCAGCATGGTCGAGCCGCCGACCGGCGAGCCCTCCTGCAGGACGATCGCGTCGTCCACGGCCAGGATCTTGTCGATGGCGGTGTTCGGGTTCTCGGTGTCGCCTTCGGCAAACCAGTGCAGGCCGTCCGTGCTGCAGCCCGAATCGGAGTAGGGGAGATCGTCCCAGACCTCGACGCCGATGGTGCTGAAGCCGCAATGGCGGAACACGGCCTGGTTGATGAAGATGCCCGGGTAGCGGAAGCTGCTGCAGTTGTTGATCGGGGTGTTCCCCGCCCAGATCGTGCCGTCGTTCCTGAGCTGCACCGAGGCGATCGAGCTGCCGAACGTCTCGTCGCCGCTCGGGTTCGCCGGGATGTCCGTCACGCCAGTGACCGGGGAGCTCTCCGCGTAGGGCACGGTGTGCGTGGTCCCGTCGAAGTAGACCACCTTCTCGTCGATCGCGGTCGCGCCGCCCTTGGCGCGGGCGCTGAAGCCGATGTTGCCGACGTCATCCCAGGTCACGGGCGTCACGGTGTCGAAGAAGTCGTACTTCTCGCCGGCGACCCCGCCCAGGAACGGCTGGTCTTCCTGGCAGAAGGTCGTGCCGGAAAGCCCGGAGCCCTTGACCATGATCGAGTCGGTCGAGCTGACGAGCTGGTAGTAGCCCTTGACCACCCACTCGGACCCGTCGTTGCTGATGTTCAGATCCGAGTGCGCCGTGAAGTAGGCGGTCACCGGGTTGCCGGCGGCGTCGAGGCATCCCGGAACGATGGCGGTCGGATGGCCGGGAATCTCGGTGTAGATGACCTCGAGCTTGCCGCCCGCGGCGTACGCGGCCTGCCCGAGCGCCGCCACGAGGGCCGCGACGGCGAGGGAACCAAACGTGCTTCGACTCATGGTGCTGCCTGTTTCTCTGAAGAAGGGAATAGGACTTGAACGAGACATGAATGGTAGCTCATACGGCACCGCGGGGAAAGGGTTTGGCAGGCGGCCGGTTTCGGGCGGCGGCGGCCGTTTCCGCAAAGCAACGTCGAGATGCGCCCGTGCCGCGGCTTGCCGCCCAGGTCCGAGGCTGCTACCTTCCCGCACGCGCTTCGCAGGAGGTTCCGGAATCGTTCGCCGGCCCCCTGCAGCGGCAGGTCCGTTCGCCTCTCCGGGGTCTCCCGCGCCCGTGCACGTCAGGGCAAACAAAGGCCACGCCGACGCCTGGATGGACGCGCGCCCGCTCGTGGCGCTCGTCGAGATCGTGGCGCGCATGTTCAGCGTCACGGTCGAGGTCTTCCTGCGGCGCAACTTCGGCGAGCGCTACCTCTCCGGTCCGGTGCTCGTGGGCGGCGCCCTCGCCGTGCAGCTCGTGACCGCGTCCCTTGCCGGCCAGCCGCTCCTCGAGCCGCGCGGCGCCTCGCTCGGCGCCATGCTGTTCCTCTGGGCCTACGCCAGCCTGTGCGTGGGCCACAAGCTGGTGATCTGGCGGCGCGACCGCACGGGCGAGCGCTGGCACAGCCTGAGCGACGGCACCTCACGGCGGCTCTTCGATCACGTCCCGATCGCGCCGCGCGTGGTCCAGCTTTACGTCGAGCCGGCGCTGGTCGCGGTGTTCGGACTGGCGCTGCTCTTCGCGGACCGGGTCCTCGGCGCCTACCTGCTCCTCGCCAGCCTGGCGTTCCTCGTCAAGGGACAACTGACCCAGCGGCGGCGGCGCGAGGCCTGGCTCGACTACGTCGACAAGACGATCGAGGCCGAGGAGTTGCACGCGGCCCTGGTCGAGCAGCGGCCGGCGCGCGAGACGCGCGGCTTCGTGGTGGCGAGCGGCGCGGCGCGCCATCAGCGCACGCTGGAACACATGGAGCGGGTCCTGCGCCGCACGGATCCCGAGCTGCTCGCACTGAGCGATCCGGCCGCGACGAGGGCGGCGCCCGCCGCCGCCCCTCCAGGCAATGGGAACGGCCGCCGCCCTGTCCCGGACGCAAGCGGCCCGCCGCGCCGGGAGGCCGCGACGCTGCCAGGCTCTGGGAACACGGCTGAGCCGCTCCACGAGCAGGAGTGGGCCGAGGCGCTCGCCGCCTTCAGGAAGAAGCGACGCGGGCTGGCCCGCCGGAGGACCGAGACCTGAAGGAGCCTTCCACCGCACCATGACGAGCAACAGGGATTCCGAGGCAGGAGACGCTGTCGAGCGCCTGGGTGGGCGCGCGGCCCGGCGTTTCGCGGCTGCGGCGCCCGCCCTCCGGCCAGGCCCGCTCGGGGCTGAAGCGACCGGCGCCGGGCTGGCCGGCGATCGCTCGGCGCCGGCCGGGCAGGCGGCCCTCGCTCTCGTGCAGGCGCAGGCCTCCGCGTTCCTGCACCACCTGCCCGACGCGCGCGCGGGCGCCGCGAGCGTCGCGGCGTTGCTGGAGATGCGCGAGGCAGGCCGGCGCCTGCGCACCGCCCTGGACATCTTCTCCGGCTTCCTGCCCAGGGACCTGCGCGGCCTGGCCGGGGAGCTGGATTGGCTCGGCGCCCTGCTGAGCGGCCTGCGGGCCCTGGGCATGCAGATGGAGGTCCTCGTCCAGATCGAGCCCAGCCGCACGCCGCTCTTCGCCTCGCCGGAGGAGTCCGTGGAGCTGACTGGCCTCTTCCGCGAGGAGCTGCTGGCCGCGCGCATGCGCCTCCAGGCGGCGCTCGCTTCCCCGCGCTCCTTCGCGCTGGAAGAGGCGCTCCGCCGCCTGCTCTCGGACGGATTCGCTCCGGACGGTGCGCGGGACGGAGAGCCGATCGGCCCCATTGCGGCGCGCCTGCTGAAGGAACGCTTCCGCGTCTACCGCGATCTGGGCGATGAGCTGGCAGCCGCCGCGCCGGCCTCCGGTCCGCACGCGCTGCGCGCCCCAGCCGAGGCCCTGTACCACGCCCTCGAGTTCTTCGAGCCCCTGTTCGGCGCTCCAGCCCGCGACCTGCTGGCGCGGGCGGCGCGCGTGGAGGAGCTCCTCTGCGGCCTGCAGGACGCCTGCTTCGCGATCAGTTTGCTGCGCTCGCTGGCCCGCGGCCGCGAAGCCCCGCTCTCCGCGGCCACGCTCTTCGCGCTCGGCGTCATGGCGGAGCGGCAGCACCGGAATGGCGAAAAGGCCGAGCGGCGCTTCGCCCGCGCCTTCCGCAAGAGCACGGGCAAGCGCTGGCATCGCCTGAACGCGGCGCTCGGACCCGGTTGATGGGGAAGGCAGCCGCCCGCGCGGCGCCGCCGCGACGTGGCTACGGCTGGTAGATCTCGGCCGTGTTGAGCGCGATGCTGCCCGCGCCGCCGCCGCCGCCGATCAGGCCGACGCTGCCGTCGCTCAGCATCAGGCAGCCGTGCCCGGAGCGCGTGCTGTTCATGGATCCAGCCGAGGCCCAGCTTCCGGCGCCTCCGCCGACCGGCGTGTACAGCTCGCACGTGCCGACCGGGACCGGGTTGTAGAGATCGCCCTGGGAGCCGCCGCTGGCCAGCACCTGCCCGGTCGACAGCTTCACCACGCACGCGATCGCGCGCGTGCTGGCCATGCTGCCCGCCGCGGCGAAGCCGCTGGCCGGATTGAACAGCTCGCAGGTGGCGAGGATCGTCGGCGCGAGCAGCGAGCCGGAGGCCCCGCCCACGAGCAGGGCACGGCCGTCGTTCAGCAGGATCGCCGTGTGCGCGGCGCGCTTGCTGCCCATGGTGATGTTGCCGCCGAACGAGCCGCTGCCGGCGTTCGGCGTGTAGAGCTGCGCCACGCTGGAGAGATCGGGGATGGGAACGATGATCGTGTAGTAGGTGAGGCCGCCGCTGATCAGCGCGCGGCCGTCCGCGAGCGTCACGGCCTCATGGAAGGTCTTCGGCTGCGAGAGATCGGGGCCGGCCGAGAACGCGCCCGTGGACGGATTGTAGATCTCGGTCGACTTCTTGGCCGAGGTGGCGAAGGTCACCGCGTCCGTGGTGTCGGACGAGCCGCCAGCGATCAGCACGCGGCCGTCGGGCAGGAGCGACGCGGTGTGGCCGACGCGCGCCACCGACATGCTGCCCGTGGTCGTGAAGACGCCGGTCGCCGGGTTGTAGACCTCGGCGGCCGCGACCGCCGCGCCCAGGCCGTCGACGCCCCCGGTGAGCAGCACGCGGCCGTCCAGGAGGCGCGTGGCGCGGTGCATCGCCCGCGCCGAGTTCATGGACGGGAGCAGCTCGAAGGCCTCGAGGTTGGGGCGATACAGCTCGGCCGAGCTCAGGCCCGTGGCGGAGGTCAGCGAGCCGGTGCCGCCGCCTGCGACCAGCACGGTGCCATCCAGCAGGGCATTGACCGAGGGGAAGGCACGCGCCTGCACCAGGTTGTTCAGCGTGTAGGCGTACTGGCCGGGAGTGTCGAAGGTGACGCGCCAGAGGTTCGACTTCTGCACGAAGGTGTTGCCGTTCTCCACGCGCAGCGTCTGGAAGTTGAGGTTCAGGTTGTCGAGCGCCGGCATGACTGGAACCGGCAGAGGCAGGACCGCCTGGCCGCTGCCGTCCAGGTAGCCCACGAAGCCAGGCAGGGACACGCAGATGCCGACGAGCTCCAGACCGAGGTCGATCGATCCCACCGGGTGGCCGGGAAGCACGCTCGGGCCCGTGGTCAAGGACATGAGCATGAAGTACATGGCGCCGGGCGGGCCCGAGTTGGTCAGGGTGAGCGTCTGTCCCAGGCCGCCGCCCGTGACGTCGAGCTTCATGGGCTGGGCCTCTGCGCGCGCGGCGAACGCGAGCGAGAGCAGGACGAACGGAATCGCGAGTTTGTTGAGCGGCGTCATGGAGCCTCCTCCGAAGGGGCGTGGGGGGCGAGCGTCGCGCGGCGGATCCAGCGGCACGCTTCGAACACCGGCGTGGCGGCAGGCTCGCCCGTCCCGGAACGACGTTTCGCAGACTGACGTATTTGTAACACACGAAGGGGCTTGGCGCAACGACCGCTGGCGAAACGGCCGCCTCCAACGCGGAGGCGCGTCCATCAAGGGCGAGGCCGCGGCACCTTGATCGAGGTGCCGCGGCCCCGGCCGTGTGTCGTGTTCGCCCGGGCGAGACCGGTCAGAAGAGCCGGACTCCCGACTTCCTGACCTGCTCCTTCAGCCTCTTCACGTCGGCGCGCAGGTCGCGCACCTCGGCCCTGAGATCCTTGATCAAGTCGAGGATCTCCTCCTCGCTCGCCTCGTCTTCGTCCTGGTCCTCTTCCTCCTCGGCCTGGTCTTCGCAGCCGCCGCAGCCATCGCAGTCGCCGCCGCCGCACTGGAACTCGACGCCCGGCTGGAGCAGCACGCCCACGTCGCGCTCGATCAGCTCGTCGATGTCCTCGAAACCCTCGATGTCCAGGTCCTCGAAGTCGATGTCCACGTCCCCGATCTCGAGATCCTCAAGATCGAGGTCCTCGATCACGTCGCCCGCGCCGCCGAGGTCGCCGAGCCACTCCGCGACGTCGCCGCCCTCCTCGATCTCGCACACCATGACGCCCCCGTCGCCACGCTTCGCCTGCAGTCCACGCGGTCCGGCAAAGAGGACCCTCCTCTGACCGTGGGGACCCGCGGAACGGCGAACGATGCGGACGCCGCCCCCATCGCCCGCCAAGATCTCCTGGCCATTGACGATCACCTTGCCGCCCTTGTGGACGATCATCGTCTTCGCGCCCTTGCCGTCCTTCAGACAGACCATGCCGCCGCAGGCGCCCGGGCATGCCTCGCGGCAGCCCTCGCCCATGCCGCAGCACTCGTCGCAGCCATCACAGTCGCAGTCGCCGTCGCACTCGCCGCAGCACTCGCCGCCGCAGGTCTTGTCCGCTCCCGCGGAGAAGAAGAAGCCCTTCCTGCCTGGGACCGCAACGATCGTCGCCTTCCCGTCCGCCAGCCTGAAGACGTTTGGTGCCGCGCCCGCGAAGACCTTCTTGCGCGCCTTGAGCCCGGCCGGGCCGGCCACCCACACTCCCTTCTGGCCTTCCTTGCGGCACGCCTTGCCGCACGCCTGGCCGCAGGCGTCGCCGCAGGCCTGAGCGCAGGCGTCGCCGCAGGCCTGAGCGCAGGCGTCGCCGCAGGCCTGAGCGCAGGC
>DYIW01000301.1 GCA_020723465.1 Phycisphaera mikurensis | reverse complement strand
CCTGCACCGGGAGCCGCTGCCGGTCCCGGAGGCCAGGGAAACGGCCGCGACGCTCAGTCCTCGCCTGTCGTCCGCTTCCGCGACTTCTTCACCGCCGCACGCCGCCTCCGCGCCCCGATCCGCCGCTCGACCGAGGCGCGCGTCGGCCGGGTGGGCCGCCGCGTCTTCACCGGAGCGAGCGCGGCGCAGAGCAGCCGCGTGAAGCGCTCCAGCGCGGCCTCCCGGTTTCTGGCCTGGGTGCGGTGCTCCCCGGCATGCAGCACCAGCTCCCCGGCCGCGGTCAGCCGCGGGCGCAGGGCCGCGAGCAGGCGCGCCCGCACGGCCTCGGTCAGGCACGCGGCGCCGGCCACGTCGAAGCGCAGCGTCACCCGACTGGAGACCTTGTTCACGTTCTGGCCGCCCGGACCCCCGCCTCGCGAGAACTCGAAGGCGAGGGCGCACAGGGGCACGATCACCCCCTGTGCCAGTCGGATCGCTTCCTCGCGCGGCGCCATATGCTGCAGGATAGCGGCGCGCGCCCACCAGCGCCCGCGCCGCCCCGGTCGCCGGTCAGATCTCCTCGCCGTTCATGTCGAAGTTGGCGAGATTGGCGGAGAAGTCATTCTTTGGCGTCACGGTCAGGACCTGGCGCGTCGCGATCTGCTGGCCGCTCAGCGGGTCGCGGCTCTGCGTCACCAGAGTGATGAGGATCGCCCCGCCGCGGGAATCGCGCTGGAACACGAGCTGCTGCACGCCGCGGCACAGGACATGCGGCGGATCGGGGCTGCCCTGCTCGATGCGCAGCAGGTGCGTGCGTGGAAAGTCGCCGGCGGAGCCATCGCCCAGGCGGTAGAGAAACGGCCCGGCCTCCTCCACCGAGACCGTGTCCCCGACCGTGGTGAACTCGCCGATGGTCATGAAGCGCAGGGCGAAGCAGTTCCCGCCCACGGAGCCGGAGGTTGGGTACACCGTCCCCGGCGGGGGCACCGACGTCGGATCGACGGGAACGGGGATGACCTGTCCGGTCTCAGCGTCGATCGGGTAGATCTCGACCGTCTCGTCCCGGACCGAGGCCTCCTGCAGCTCCAGGTTCATGGAAGTCAGCGCGCGCGCGCTGTTGGCCATGGCCTCGAGGGAGGCGGTGCCCGTGGCCGCGCCGCGCATGCTGCCCACGTAGCCCGAAAGGGACACGTAGAAGATGACCGAGAGCAGCGCCGCCGAGACCGCCGCCTCGACCATGGTGAAGCCGCGCCCGCGTCTGTCTGCACTGGGACTGCTCATCGCCGCCGCTCCGTCATTGGATGGTCTTGACGCCCAAATCCTTGAGCTCCCAGCCCAGGTACTGCGGCTTCTTGTCCTTGGGGAAGAAGGGCGGTGGCTGCTGTTTCATGGCCTCGTCGAACAGGGAGAAGCCGCGGCGGAAGCCGTAGAGGAAGGAGCCGGTCCCGGTCACCACGGTCGTACAAGGCCGCTTGTACGAGACCAGGCTGCCGAAGCGCCGCACAGATGAGCGGCCGCCCTTGTAGATGTAGAAGGGGTTGTTGCCGTCGAGGTAGACGAGCTGGCCAGCGGCATTGTAGCCCAGGCCCTCGAGCGTCAGCCTTTTCTGCAGGGCGAGGTAGGCGCCGGCGATCTCGGCGTTCTGCGGCAACTGCGCCAGCAGGATGATGTCCTGCGAGGCGACCACGCCGAGCACGGCGTCGCCGTCGTAGAAGCCGTCGCCCTCCTCGGCCGCCAGGCCGCAGGGCCGCTGGTTGGCGAAGTAGGACACGGCCACACTGGACGAGATGACCTCGCCGCTGGGGATCTCCGGCAGCGTCCCGTAGTCCGCGGGATCCACGCCCGTCAGGGAAGCGGTGTACACCTGCTTGGTGGCCGCGTCGCCGTCGTCGTCGTAGTAGCGCACCGAGCCGCACACGTCCACGTTGCCCGTGGTCGCCAGCGTGGTGCGCGTGGTGACCGCACCCTCGAGCTGCGTACGGCGCGCGATGCCGCCCACGTCCACGCGCGTGTCGCAGAACAGCACGCCGTTGTCCGGCGCCGGCAGGCCCGAGACCTGGATCCACTTGTTGGCATCCGTCGCCTTGGTGAGGCGCACGGTGACCGTGTCGCCCGCGAAGGTGACCTTGGTGTTGATGTTGCCCTCGATGCACATCCCCTGGCACGGCCCCGTGCCGCTCACCCCGCAGTTGAGCTGCACGGTGGGAGCGGGATCGCCTCCCGCCGCCTTCAGGTCGTCCGCGCTGCTCACGCCGCTCATCGTCACCGTGTACTGCATGTTGCCCGTGTTCAGGGCCACGGCCAGCGGGTTGTCGCCGAGCGAGTAGGCCTTGAGCGTGTCGTCGGGGTTGTCCGGGTTCGAGGTCAGCGAGCTCGGCAGCGGCAGGTAGAGCGGCTCGGCCTCGAAGTTGTTGTCGGGGTGCAGGTAGACGGTGTTCGCCTCGGTCGCGCCGGCGGTGTACGAGACGCCGTCCACCGCCAGCAGGCGGTTCGCGTAGTACGGATTCGTCGTCATGATGTAGAGGTGCTTGTTGGTGATGATCTCCCCTTCCGCGGGCTTCCCCGGATTCACCGGAGATCCCCCCAGTCCGAGATCGTCGTCGATCACGGCCACGAAGTTGTTCGACAGCGGCGTGCCGTCGCGCACGTACTGGCGCACGAGCTTGAGCTGGCCGCGGGTCGCACCGTCGGCCAGCGTGTAGAGCGGCTCGTACATGCGCGCCTCGAGCACGTACCAGCCGTACGGCAGCACCTCGTAGGGCAGCGGCGCGCCCCCCTCGTCGACCGGCGGCAGCTCGTTGCCGTCGGTGTCGAAGCGGCTCGAAGGCTTGACCGTGCGCACGCGCACCGAGCGGTTCGTGTCCGCCACGTAGGCCACGCCGTTCGCCGTTTCCGGCTGCGCCAGCGCCACGTTCCGGTTGAGCGCCTGCGACTCCACCGAGTTCATGGCTTCATTGACCACGGCGTGCGCGCGCCCGAGCGCGGAGTGCACGTTGAACAGGCTGCGCACCGCCGCCGACTTCTGCTTGGAGTCGGACAGCTCCATGTGGCTGCGCGCCAGGAAGAGCGACACGCCGGCGATCGCCAGGAAGGAGAAGATGACCGCCATGACGAGGGCCGATCCCCGCTCGCGGCCGCGTTCACGAGTCCATCGGGTACTCACCCCAGCGCTCCTCTCGTGGGCAACACAGGTGACTCGCTTCCGGTATCAGTAGTCCTGCGCCCGGAAGCAGCGCATCACCAGCCGCGGCGCCGCGTTCGGCGGCGTCGCCGGCCGGAAGTAGATCTCGAAGGCGAACAGCTCGCGGCCCGCGTCGCTGGCGTCCGCCTCGAAGGCGCCGCCGCCGAACTGCGAGACGAGCTGTCCCTGGGTCATTGACGCCACGCCCGCGTCCGGCACGCCGTCCTGATTGGCGTCGACCGACACCGGGTAGGAGAGCGTCGGCAGCACGTTGTTGGTGATGTAGGCCAGGAAGGTGCCGGGAAAGCCGAGGTTGGGGGGCGTGAACTCGTAGGAGCCCTCGGGGTGCGCGGCGATCGCCTTGGCCATGGCGTGCAGCGACGGCGGGTTCGCGCCCAGTTCCGGATCCCCCGAGAACACCAGGTCGAGCTGCGCCTGCGTCGCGGTCGCGTCGCCGGACGTGCCGAACTGCAGGTTGTACATGGTCTCGACGTAGTGCTGGCCGCGCGCCAGCACGAGCGTGTTCTCCCGGTAGACGCGGTTCGACGACAGGCCGCTCATCATGGAGGCGGCCACGCCCATGGCCACGGTCGCCAGCATGGCGGTCGCCACGCAGATCTCGATGAGCGTCAGGCCGCGTTCGCGTTTCACTGGCCGTCCTCGCGCGCGCTGTCCGCGCTCTCGGGCGGCAGCGGGCCGGAGTAGTGCCCGCCCTCCGCCAGGAAACGCTGCAGGTCGCACAGAGACGTGCCGACCAGTGGCCCGCCGGCGCCCTCCGTCCCGTCGCCCACGATCTCCACCGGCGTGGTGCCCAGGGTCTTCATACCCCGGCAGAACTCCTTGTCCCGGCGCTCCGCCTCCGTGTCCATGACGGAAGGTTCCAACGCCAACCTCCAGGCGGCGCGCCGCTCCTCGTCCGACGGCAGCGCTGCGGCGCCGCCTGGCGGCTTCGTCGTCGCGGCCGCGGGGCCAGGCGCGGGCGCGTCCGCCCCCCTGCCGGCGAGGTACAGGAGCACGAAGCCCGCGGCGGCGGCGATCGGCACGAGATAGGATGCGGATGCTCTCTCTTTCATACTCTGGTGTCTCCGGCCGGTGGAGCCGCGCCGGCCGCCTCTCCGGGTGGTGAGCATTGGCTTTGGCGTTATCGTCGACCCACCGGAGCGCCGCCGGCTGATCTCGCGTCCCTCGCGCCCGAGCCGCCAGAACATGACGCGCGTACGGACTTTGGAGGGAACTCGCGCCGCGCGCCGAGGGGGTTTTGTGCTCAAGCCGGCCCGCGCGCCCCTTCCCGGCCGCGACCGCGCCTTCGCCTGCAACGAAACAGGGCCGGCGGAAACCGCTCCCGCCGGCCCTTGCCCCCGCGCCGTGCCCGTTCGGCGGAGGACCGTGCTTCACGGCCATCTCTATCGACACGGGCGCACCGCCGCTCGCCCCGGCGCAGCGCGTTTCTTCTCACCGTCGCCGAAAACCCGCGCGCACGCGCGGTTTCCGTCCTTCGCCAACCTGCCGCGAATCCGCTTCGCCCCTCAAGTCGCCCGCGCCGCGCCGCGGGCCGCGTGGTACGCTCACCTTTCTGGCCGGCAATCCGAAGCGCATGAGGAGCCCGCGCTGCATGTCATTCGCCCGGTGCACCATTCTGTCCTTGTTCCTGCTCGCCGCCCCGGCGCGCCTGCTCGAGCCCGGCGCGGGCGCGGATGGTCTCTCGCCCGGAGCGGTCGCCGCCGTCGACGGCGCCGCGCTGAGTGAGGAGTCCTTCTGCGCCTTCGTGGGTCACGAGTACCGCCACGAGGAGCGCGCCCAGCAGCTCACCGAGGTCGTGATCCAGCAGCGTCTGATCGACGCCGAGGCGCGACGCCGGGGCATCGCCATCGCCGAGAGCGAGGTCGAGGAGCGCCTGCGGCAGCTCGAGGCGGAGACGGAGCGTGAGACCGGAGGCACGCGCAGCCTGACCTCGCTCTTCCAGGAGCACGGCGTGGCACGGGAGCAGTTCCTGCCCTTCCTGCGCTCGACCCTCCTGGCGGAGCAGCTCGTGCGGCTCGAGTTCCGCCTGCCCCCGGGGAGCGCCGTGCCCTACGAGAAGACGAACATCTGGCTGCAGGACCGGCGGGCGCGCGCCGTGCTGCGGCGAGCCGACCTGCCCGCGGGGACCGCCCTGACGGTCGACGGCCTCCCCATCACCGACGCGGAGATCGGACGGCACTACCTCGCGGATCAGCCGCAGCGCAGGGGCGAACTCCTGACCGAGTTCATCGATTCCTGGCTGGTGCGGCGGGAGGCCGCGCGGGCGGGCATCGAGCTGACCCCGGGCGAGATCGACGCGGCCCTGGCGGAACGCGACGAGCGCGTGCGCGGCGACGCGCGCTACGCCGGCGCCTCCCTCGAGGAGCTGCTGGTCAGGACCGGCCGCGACCTGGCCTGGCTCAAGGACAGCGCCCGCTTCCGGTGCCAGTTGCTCATGGAGCGCCTCGTGGATCTGCGCCTTCCGGGCGCCGAGCTGCGCGCCTTCTATCAGCGGGAGACCGACTACTTCGATCGCCACTTCGGCCCCGCGGTGCGCCTGCGGGCCATCTTTCTGCGGGCCGGCCCAGAGGGAGCGAAGGCCCAGGGCTTCGTGCCGCGCCTCTACGAGGACGCCGAGGCCGAGCTGCAGGCCCTGGGAGCGCGCATCGCCGCGGGCGAGGTCGACTTCGAGGAGGCCGCCCGCGGCCGCTCCGAGCACGCCTCCGCAACGCGCGGCGGCGATCTCGGCTTCATCGACCAGAGTCACGCCGCGCTCGGCGAGCTGGCGTGCGCGGGCCTGGCCGCCTCCCAAGACCGCGTCCCGTTGCCACCGGTGCGGGTCGCGGAGGGCGTCTTTCTCATCGAGGTGACCGAACGCCGGCCGAAGCCGCCGTTCGAGGAGATCGAGGCGCAGGTGCGCCGCAAGGCGGGCGCCGACTTGCTGCAGGGCTGGCGCGACGCGGCGGACATCCGGCGCGCGGACGCATAGGGAGGCGCGCGTGCTCATCGGCGAAGTCATCGGCACGGTGGTGTCCACGCAGAAGGACGAGAAGCTGCTCGGTCTGAAGTTCCAGATCGTGCGCGAGGTGGACGATCGCAACCGCCCCACGGGAGGGTACGTGGTGGCGATCGACGCCGTGGGCGCGGGGCACGGCGATCGAGTGCTCTTCGCCACCGGCTCCTCGGCGCGACAGACCGTGCTCACCGAGGGCCGGCCGGCCGATGCCGTCATCATGGCGATCATCGACTCCTGGGACGTGCAGGGCGACCCGATCTACTCGCGGCAGGCGCCGGTCGAGCCATGAGGCTGGCGCGCGTCACCGGCCGCGTGGTCAGCACCGTCCGCTGCCGCGGGCTGGAGGGAGTCAAGCTGCTCATCATCCAGCCGCTCGACGCCGGGCTCGCACCGGCCGGTCGCAGCCTGGTCGCCTGCGACGCGATGCACGCCGGCCCGGGCGACCTCGTCTTCTGGGTGGGCGGCCGCGAGGCCTCCATGGCCCTGCCCGAACCCTTCGTCCCGGTGGACGCGACGATCCTCGGCCATGTGGAATAGACATCCGCATCGCGACTGGCTGGCTGAGATCCAGGGAGGCGGACTCGGAGATGAGCGGAGCGATCGCGGCCGTTTCCCCGGCCTCCGGGACCGGCAGCGGCTCCCGGTGCAGGCCGCGCGCAAGAAACGCGAGG
>DYIW01000300.1 GCA_020723465.1 Phycisphaera mikurensis | reverse complement strand
CCGAGGCAGCGCCCAGCGCCTCGGCAAGCGCGTGCGGCGCCAGCCGCCGCAGCGCGCGCGCGCGCTCCTGCATGCCCGCCTCGCCCGCGCGCACCGCCGCCGCGGTCGCGCGCAGCAGTTCCTCGGCCGCGGCCGCCAGCGCCTCCGCCTCCAGGCGCGGCGCCTGCGCCGCGTCCGCCAGCCGCTCTGCCGCGTCCGCCAGCAGCCGCAGCGCTTCCTGGCCGCGTTCGACCAGAAACGCCGCCACGGCCGTCGGCGTCTTGAACGACGCGTGGGCGGCGAGGTCGCTCACCGAGGTGTCGATCTCGTGGCCGATGCCGCAGAGCACGGGCACCGGGCAGCCGGCGATGGCGCGCGCGATCTCCTCGCGGTCGAACCAGGCGAGGTCGACGGCCGACCCGCCGCCGCGCACCAGGGCGATCGCTTCCGCGCCGTCCCGCGCCAGGACCTCCAGCCCGCGCAGCACCGTGCGCACCGTTTCCTCCCCCTGCATGCGCGCGTCGAAGCAGCGCAGGCGAAACGCCAGACCCGAAGCGAGCAGCTCCTTGACGAAGTCGCTGTAGGCCGCGCTCTTCTCCGAGGTGATCAGGCCCAGGCGCAGCGGCACGGCCGCGAGCGCCAGCTTCTTCTGGCGCTCGAGGATTCCCTCGCGGCCAAGGCGCTCGATCAGCCGCTGGCGCTCGAGCGCGATCCGGCCCAGCGTGTACGCCGCGTCGATGTCGCGCACGATCAGGCGCAGATCCCCGTGCGGGGGGTAGAAGTCCACCTCGCACAGCGCGCGGATCTCGATCCCGTCCCGCGGCTCGATCACGCCCTCCAGCGCCCCGCCCCGGCCGAACAGGCGCTGCGCGTCGGCCGCCCAGAGCACGGCGCCCAGGGAGTAGCTGCGGCCGCCGTCCGGGTCGCTTTCGCACAAGCGGAAGAACCAGTGTTTGCGGTGCCGGTTGCGCTCCAGCTCGGCCGCCTCGCCCACGACCCACAGGCGGCGCGGGAACGCCTGCTTGAGCGCGCCCTGGATCATGCTGGCCAGCACCGAGACACGCAGCGTGTCCGCCGGGGCCGGGCCGGCGCGGCCAACGGCATCCTCCGCCCGCGCCGAGCGGCCGCCGTTCTGCTCGTCTGCCTGGTACGTCACTCGGACGCCTCCCGCCGCGCGCGCCGCTCCAGGCCCCGGCGCCGCATGGCACGCATCCTGCCCCTGCGATCGTACCCGCTCATCCCGCGCCCGCGGAAGCGAAGGAGCGGCGGATGCGCTCGATCTGGGCCACGTGCCGGCGCTCGTGCCGCTCCACCAGGGAGAACCACTGCAGCGCGTTTAGCTCGCCGTAGCGGTCGTGCGCAGTGCGCACGCCGCGCGGATCGACCCGCGCCAGGCGCGGCACCAGCGCCAGCAGCTCCTGGCGCGAACGTTCCAGTCCGGCCAGGAGTTCGGAGCGCGCGGCCCCGCCCGCGGGCCGCGTCTCCTCCGGCGCCGCCAGGCTCGCGGCCTCGCTCGGCAGGGGGCAGAGCGGCGGTCGCAACAGCAGCCCCTCGGCCGGAAACGGCGCGAGCGGGCCGCGCCCGGCGAGCTCGGCCAGCGCACGCTCCAGACGCAGGGCGACGAGCGCCTCGCCGCGCGCGAGGTGCTCCAGCACGGCGGCGATCGGCCACTCCCCGCCTCCCGCCTCGGGCCGGCGCGCGATCAGGTCGGCGGGCAGGTCGCGCACGCTGGCGAGCAGCGTGGAGCGCGAGCGGCGCAGGCCGCGCACGGCGGCGCGCCATTCCTCCGGCGCCGCGTCGAGCAGGGGGTCGGCGCCGGCACGGTCCTTCGCCTCGCGCCACAGGCGCAGCATGTCCTCGAGGGACGCGGCAGGCAGGGGCGCGCCCAGGCGTTCCTCCAGATAGCGGAAGCGCTCGGCGAAGCGCGCGCTCGTGCGCCGCAGCGCCATCTCCGGATCGACGCCGGCGTGGCGCGCCACGACCACGGCGCAGAAGAGCACGTCGCCCAGTTCCTCCTCGGCCTGCGCCGCGTCGCCGCCGGCGAGCGCGGCCTTGAGCTCGCCGACCTCCTCGTCCAGCTTGGCGAGGGCGGCGGCCGCGTCCGGCCAGCGGAAGCCCACGCGCGCGGCCTTCTCCGCCATGCGGCAGGCGCGCAGCAGCGCGGGCAGCGCCGCCGGGATCCCGGCGAAGGTCGAGGAGTCGGCGTCGTTCCGGCGCTCCTGGCGCTTGATCTCCTCCCAGTTCCTCAGCACGCCCTCGACCCCCTCCACCTGGAGCCGCGCGAACACGTGCGGATGGCGGCGCACCAGCTTGTCGGCGATCCCGGCGGCGACCTGCTCGAGGGAGAAGTCCCCGGCGTCCTCGGCGATGCGCGCGGCCAGGAGGATGTTCATGAGCAGGTCCCCCAGCTCACCGGCGGTGCGGGCGCGGTCGCCGTCCAGCAGGGCATCCGCCACCTCGTACGCCTCCTCCAGGAGATGCGGCGCGAGCGCCGGCAGCGACTGGTCGCGGTCCCAGGGACAGCCGCCCGGCCCGCGCAGGCGGTCGATGATGCCGAGCAGGCGCGTGAACGCCGCCGCCCGCGGGTCGCCCGCGCCCGCCGCACCCTGCGTCTCGGTCATGCTGCCTGCCCGCGCTGGCGCGCCCTCACAGCGGCGCCGGTTCGTCCGCGACCCGCTCGAACAGCGCGCCGTAGCGCCGCGCCTGGTTCTGCTGGCCGAGCCGGCGGTACGAATGCACCAGGTTGACGATCATGCGGGCGAGAATGAGGCGGTCCGGCGTCACGCGCAGGAAGGTCTCGCTGGCGCCGTAGCCCTCGCGCTCGAGGAAGGCCAGGCAGTCGCTGCGGCGGATGCGGCTGCCGCCGTCGAACGGATCAAGCAGGGCCTCGCCGTCGTCCCCGCACTGCACGATGAAGTGGCCCGGCATGCCCACGCCGAAGAGCGGCAGTCCCCGGCGCCGCGCCACGAACAGGTAGACCGCCGACAGCGAGATCGGGATCCCGAGACCTCGGTCCAGGACGCGATCAACGAAGGAGTTCTGCGGGTCGAAGAAGTTGCGGCGGTCGCCGCGCAGTCCGTGGCGCACGCCCAGCGTGCGGCGCAGGAGCCGCGCGATGGCCTCGGGGTCGCCGGAGCGTGCCTCCGGCGCGTCCAGGTCATCCGCCATACGATCCAGGCGATCGCGGTAGCGCTCGATGTCGAGACGCGGGTTCGACGTGCGGGCCAGCAGGAAAGCGCCTTCCTCCAGGTCCAGCGCCTGTTCCGCCGGGCCGGCGAACCCGAGCAGCACACGATCCGCCTCCAACTCGCGGATGCGCCGAGCCGCATGGCGCGCGACGAGCCGGCCGCGCGCGCTGCCGCTGATGGCGGCCTGGTCGAGCGCGGGCAGCGCGCGCAGCCCCTCCCTCTCCAGCCGCCGCCGGCAAGTCCGGACGATCGCCGGGTCCCGGTCGTCGAGCAGGGAGACCAGGGCCTGCAGCTCCGAAGCCGACAAGGGTCGCTCGTGAGCCATGGCGTTCCCTCGCCCCTCATGATAGGAGACCTGACCCGTGGCGCAGCAAGAAACCAGGCGCGCCGGCCGCGTCTCACCCCCCGAGCAGGTGGATGGCGCGTCCCAACGCCGCCTCGGCCGCCTCCATCAGGGTCTCCGGCAGCGTGGGGTGGGCGTGCACCGTGCCCGCCACGTCCTCGAGGGTCGCGCCCAGCTCGACGGCGAGGCCCATCTCGCCGATGATCTCGGACGCGTTCGGGCCGACGACGTGCGCGCCCAGGACGCGGCCGCTCCCCTTCTCGGCCACGACCTTGGCGAAGCCGTCGCCCTGGTTCATGGTGAGCGCGCGGCCTGAGGCGGCGAACGGAAACTTGCCGGCGACGACCTCGATCCCCTGCGCGCGCGCTTGGGCTTCGGTCAGCCCGACCGAGGCGATCTCGGGATCGGTGAAGACCACGGCGGGCACGCAGCGCGGCCGGCGCGCGCTCGCCGTGCCGGCGAGGGCCGCAGCCGCCGCCAGGGCCTCGTGCGACGCCTTGTGCGCCAGGAGCGGCGGCCCGGCCACGTCGCCGATGGCGTAGATGCCGGGCACGCTGGTGCGCTGGCGCTCGTCCACCGCGATGAAGCCGCGCTCGTCCGCGCGCACGCCGGCCCGCTCCAGGCGAAGCTCGCCGGAGAGCGGCTGTCTTCCGACCGTGGACAGCACCACGTCGCACTCGATCTGCTCTTCGCCCCGGGCGCTCGCCACGCGCAGGCGCGCGCCGGCGGGCGCCTCATCCAGCGCCAGCGCTCGGCTGTTGGTGAGGACGCGCACGCCGCGCTTCTTCAAGTTGCGCGCCACCACGCGGGCGCAGTCCGCCTCCGCGCCCGGCAGGATCGAGGCCGTCACCTCGACCACGGTCACCTCGCTGCCGAGCTTGCACCAGAGCGTGCCGATCTCGAGGCCGATGTACCCCCCGCCGAGCACCACGGCGCGGCGCGGCAGCTCGCGCCGCGCCAGCGCCTCGGTCGAGCCCAGGACGCGCCGGCCGTCCGGCGCGAAGCCCGCCAGCTCGATGGGCCGCGAGCCGGTGGCGATGATGCACTGCTCGAACTCGATCTCCTCGCTCTGCTGCGCGCCCCGGACCAGCAGCGCGCGCGGCGACAGGAAGGAGGCCTCCCCCTGCAGCGTCTCGATGCGGTTGCCCTGCAGCAGGCGCGCCACGCCGTCCGCCAGCCGGCGCACCACCCCGTCCTTCCAGTCGATGAGCTGGCCGAGGTCGACGCTCAACCGCTCGGCGGTGATGCCCAGAGGCGCGGCCTGGCGCGCCTGGTCGTACAGGGTCGCGGCGTGAATGAGCGCCTTCGACGGGATGCACCCGGCGTTCAGGCACACGCCGCCCACGCGCCCGCGCTCCACCACCACGGCGCGGCGTCCGAGCTGCGCCGCGCGGATGGCGGCCACGTAGCCGCCCGGGCCGGCGCCGATCACCACGGTCTCGACCCGCCGCCCGGTCATGCACCGTCCTCCCGCGCGCGCCCCGCGGCGCCGAAGAGCTCGCCAGCGCGGTAGCTCGAGCGCACCAGGGGCCCGGCGGCGACCCGGGTAAAGCCCAGTTCCACGCCGATCTGCTCCAGGCGCGCGAAGGCCGCGGGCGCGAGATACTCGACCACCGGCAGGCAGCAGAGCGCGGGCTGCAGGTACTGGCCGATGGTCACGCATTCCACCCGGCAGGCGCGCAGGTCGCGCAAGGATGACACCACCTCTTCCTCCGTCTCTCCGAGCCCCACCATGAGCGACGACTTGGTGCAGAGGCCCGGCCGCAGCTCCTTCGCGCGCCGCAGCACCTCGAGGGACAGGCGGTAGCCGGCGCGGCGATCGCGCACCCGCGGCGTGAGCCGCTCCACCGTCTCGAGGTTGTGCGCGAACACGTCCGGCGCGGCGGCCAGCACCGTCCCGAGCGCCGCGCCGTCCCCGCGGAAGTCGCCCGTCAAGACCTCGATGCCGGTCGCGGGCGTGCGCGCGCGCACCGCCTCGACCGCGGCCGCGATCCACGACGCGCCGCCGTCTTCCAGGTCGTCGCGATCGACGGTGGTCAGCACCAGGTACTTGAGGCCCAAGCTTGCCACCGACTCGGCCAGGCGGCGCGGCTCCTCGGCGTCCACCTGGCCGCGCGGGTTGCCCGTCGCCACCGCGCAGAAGCGGCACGCGCGCGTGCACGTGTCCCCGAGCAGCATGTAGGTCGCGGTGCCGCCGCCCCAGCACTCACCCTGGTTGGGACAGCGCGCTTCCTCGCACACGGTGTGCAGGTGCAGGCGCCGCAGGCTGCGCGCAACGCGCAGGTAGCCTTCCCCGCCGGGCGCAGGCGCGCGCAGCCAGTGCGGCTTGCGCGGCAGCGGCCGCTCCGGGCACGGGTTCCTGGGCAACGAATCCTCCTCTGCCAGGTCGAGCGGCAGGACGCCGCCGTGCAACGCCAAGGGCGCCGGAAAGCACTCTCCGGCGCCCTCAGTCTAGTCGGAAGCGACAGCCGATCAGGCGGCGTTCTTGCGCTTCGGGTTGAGGAGGACCTCCTCTTCCTTGAGCAGCTCCTTCTCCTTCTCGTCCAGCGCCGCCTGCTCGCCCTCGACCTTCTTCTTCTCGCTCGCGGTGAGCTTGTCCTTCTGCTTCTCCTTGAGGGCGTCCTTCAGAACGGAGAGCTTGTCGATCTCGGTGAGGATCTTCTGGTAGTCCTTGATCGCCTTCTCGAGGTCGATCTCGTAGTGCCTCGAGACCGCCTTCTCCATGAGCGCGAAGAGCTTGCTGGGAGAGGCGCGGCCCTCCAGCTTCCCGATCTTCTCGCCGGCGGCCGAGAACACGACGATGCGCGGCAGGTCCTTGCCGCCGATCCACTGGTAGTAAGGATGGGTCTTGGTGATCGCCTCGCCCTCACCCTTGATCATGGTGAGGAACTTGGCGGAGATCGCCACCCGTTCGTCCCGCAGGGTGGTCTTCTCGACCACGTCCTGGGCCGTACGGAACTTCTCGTTCGTCGACGTGAGGTAGACGATGAAGGGCTTGTCCGCCTGCTGTTCGCTCGGCCGCAACATGCCCTTGGCGGAGGAGAGATCCTGGACCTCCGTGCCTCCCGCACCGGTCGTCACCTTGGCGTCAGCGAGTTCTGTCCACGAGAGATTGAGCTTCGCCGAACTGGCGCCGCAACGTCCGCCCCCTCATCCACACTCTGCCTTGACCGGCAGAAGGGACACGAAGACGGGCACGGCCAGCGCGAGCAGCAAGCCACGGAACTTGCGCATATCGCAATGCCCTCCAAAGAAACGGCAACGGCAGCCAGAAGTCCGGGCGGGAAGGTCTTCCCGCCAGGCACCAATGGTACTTCGTACGACGAAGCACGCCAACTGATCTCATCTTTTCCTGCAAGCAGATGATTTCTGCCTGAGAGTCTGAGCAGGTATCTACCGGTAGCCGCGCCGGGTCGAGGAGCGAGCAGGGCAAGGC
>DYIW01000299.1 GCA_020723465.1 Phycisphaera mikurensis | reverse complement strand
ACGGAGCCCACCGGCTCCTACTACGGGCTGGAACTCGCCGTCGCCCATGACGGCGTAGTCGAGCCAGTCGAACAGGCGGCCGTCCGCGAACAGGGTGTCGCGGTAGTCGCTGATCGTGGGGCCGCCGACCACGGCCCGCACCTCTGGCGCCCGGCGCCGCACGATGCGCATGATCTTCAGCACCTCGAGGAGCTGGGTGTGGAACGGCACGGTGAAGGCCAGCAGGTCGGGCTTGGCCGCGAGGATGCGATCGACCAGCTCCTCCTCGTAGAAGTGCGCCAGGGGATCGCCCGCGTGCTCGCTGAAGTGCAGCAGGTGCTCGACGTAGAAGCGCGCGTTCTCGGGGTTGAGCACGGGCGTGGCCGCGTAGACGAAGCGGATGACGGCGGTCAGGTCGTCGAAGGCCTGGTTGAACTGCTCCGGGTCGAAGAAGCGCGCCCGGTCGCGCATGATGCGCACGCCGTCGACCGCCCGCTTCAGACTCGCGGCCGGCGCGGCCACGAGCGGCGCATAGAAGCGGTACTTGCCGTGCTCCTCCGCGGTCAAAACGTCCTTCCGCTCCAGCTCGGCGAAGCGCTCGGCCACGTAGGCGCAAAAGGTCTCGAGGCGCTCGGCCTGGATCAGGTGGTCGAACAGCTCCACGTTCAGGTCGAGGATGCCGGTCTCGTGCCCGGCGCGACGCAGGCAGGCCTGCAGGCCGGAGAGTGAGGAGTAGGGGATGCTCGGCAGGCAGCGGTCCGGAGCGTAGAGGAAGAGCGTCTTCATCGAGGATCGTCCCAGGATCTGGGTCGGGCGGATCCGGCCGCTTCAGCCGCCGCCCCCGCCGGCGGCTCGCGACGCCGGAAGGTAGATGATAGCACCCCGGCGGGCGCGCTCCGGGGCCCGTCCGTCAGCGGCCGGCGCCCTTCAAGGCCTGCGGCAACGCAACGACCTGCGCCTGCAGGCTCTCGAGCTTTGCCTGCACCTCTCCGAGGCGCTCCGCGAGCGCGTCCAGGCGTTCGTTCAGCTCCTTGGCGCGCGCGGCCTCGGCGGCGAGGTAGTCCTGCAGGGTGAGCGGCCGCTCCTGGCGGAGCTTCTCCGCCAGCTCCTCCGAACGGCCCGGCTTCGAGGCCTGTCCGGCGGCCTCCACGCAGATCAGGGCCAGGATGACGCTCGTGAAAACGAGAATGACGCGCTGCATGTGCTTTCCTCCGCTGCAAGGCGGCGCTCCGGGCCGGAGGCGCCGGCGCCCGGGATGTGCTCTGCCGCATCACATATCGGAACGAGGTGGCGTCCGGCAAGAGGCTGGCCGCGCCGGCCTTGTCGCGCGGCGCCGCGCGCAGTACTCTCGTGCCGGAGGCCTGGTCGGGGCTCGGGCGCTCGCCGGAATCGGGCGCGCGAGCCCGCGTGGTGGAGCACACGCATGTCCGCGGCCGCGAAGGCGCTCGAACCGCCGTCCGGCATGGAGCACGAGGTGGGGCTGCTGTTCGCCCAGCTCGAGGAGACGCGCCGCCGCACGCGCGAGCTCGTGCTCGGCATGTCCACCGCGGATCTCGATCGCCGCGCGCCCGGCTATCCGCACTCGGTCGCGGCGCACGTCTTCCACATCGCCGCGGTCGAGTACTGGTGGATGCGCCACGTGGTCCTGGGCGAGGGCATCCCGGCCGACGTGGACCGCGAGTTCGCGGCGGCGCTGCTCGACTCCCCCGCCTCGCGCGAACTTTCCGGCCGCGACGCCGGCTACTACCTCGGCAAGCTGGACGAGGTGCGGGCGCACACCGAGGCCGCGTGCTGGAAGCTGAGAGACGCGGACCTCGACCGGGAGCGGACCGATCCGCGGGACGGCGCGCGCGCCACGGTGCGCTGGATCCTCTGCCACATCGCTGACCACGAGGCGCAGCACCGCGGCCACGTCCAGATCCTCTTGCAGCTCGCCGCCGGAGCGCGGGGCGCATGACGCCCGCGCCCGCTCCGCGCGCCGCCGCCGAGACCGCGGCTGCGCTGGTGCTCGCGGCCGGCAGGTCGTCGCGCATGGGCAGGCCCAAGGCGCTCCTTGACCTGGACGGCGAGAGCGCGCTCGAACGCGTGCTGCGCGTGCTCGGCGGGGCCGGGGTGCAAGAGTTCGTCGTGGTCTTCGACCCGGCGCAGGAGGACGTGGCGCGCGCCCTGCGCGGCCGGCGGGTCGCGGTCGTCGAGAACCCCGCGCCCGAGAGCGGACAGACCGGCTCGATCCGGCGCGGCCTGGCGCGGCTTTCCGCCGGGGCGACTGCCTTCCTGCTCTGCCCGGTGGACGTGCCGCTCTTCGAGGCCGCGGACCTCCGCGCGCTCTTCGACGCGTGGCAGCAGGCCGCGCCGCGGCCGGCCATCGTGCTGCCGGTGGTCCGCGGCCGGCGCGGTCATCCCGTGCTCTGCGAGCGTGCGCTCGTGCCCGAGTTCCTGGCGCTCGGCGAGAACGAGCCCGCGCACAACGTCATCCGCCGCGATCCCGCGCGCGTGCGCCACGTCGGCCTCTCGAACGTCGAGTTGGTCTCCGACCTCGACACGCCCGAGGACTACCAGGCCGCGCTCGCGCGCCTGCGCGCGCGCCGCGCGTCGCCGTCATGAGCCGCCCTGGAAGCGCCAGAGGCCGTCCACGAGCACGAAGCTGAGGCGGCTCGAGCGGCCCTGGCCGTCCTCGAGGAGGAGCGTCGCCTCCTCGCCGCGCACGGTCACGGAGCGCACCGCTGCGGAGATGACCAGCGCGGGCTCGACCCCCAGGCGCGCGAGGACCTCGCCGGCCATGGGCGCGAAGACCAGGGCAAAGCGCTCCCTGGCGGTCATCTTGCTCCAGCGGCCGAAGGTCACGCCCAGCTCGCGCAGCAGCACCTCGTCCGCGGCCGCCTCGCCTTGCTGCGCGGCCAGCTCCTTGATGCGCGCGTCGTTCTCCGCGATCTGCCGGTCGAGATCCTCCTGCGCCGCGCCCGGCAGCAGGTCGTAGAGCAGGTCCCAGCGCTGCTCGGCGAGCGCCGTCTTGAGCGCGGCGAACGCTTCCTCCGGGGTGTTCCGCGCGCCCGCGGCCGGAGCGAGCGCGAGCGGCGGCAGGGCGTCCATCTCGACGCGCCACAGGTCGTCCGCGAGCGTGAAGCGCACGCGGCCGCGGTGGCCCCTGTCGTCGTCGAGGAGCAGCGCCGCCGACGCGCCGCGCAGCTCCATGGACGCGACGGCGCCCTCCAGGATCAGGTCGCGGCTCACGCCGAGCGCGGGCAGGAGCTCGGCCGCCAGAGGCGCGAAGGCCGCGGCGAAGCGCTCGGCCGTGCTCATGCGGCCCCACTGCGCGAAGGTCAGGCCCAGGCTCAGGCGCAGGTCGTGGTCGGCCGCCGCCTTGCCGACCTGCTCGACGAGCGCGGCGAGGCGCGCGTCGTGCTCGGCGATCTGGCGCTCCACGTCGCGGCGCGTTTCGAGCGGCAGCACCTCGAAGAGCAGTTCCCAGCGCTCCTCGCGCAGGGCGGTGCGGAGCGCGGCGAGCGCCTCCTCGGGCGTGTTCTGCGCGCGGCCGCAGGACAGAGCGGCCAGAGCCAGCGCCACGACCAGGAACAACCACGGGCCTCTCATGCGCCCTCGATTTGCGCGCTCTTCATTCAGGCTTCTGCTCCGGAGCGAGCCGGAAGTCGTGCCCATCGCCGCCGTACTCTCTCATGTCGATGCGCTCGAAGGCGTAGCCCTCGGCCGACGCCTCGATGCGGAGCTCCTGGCCACGCGGCACGCGCAGCGTGTAACGGCCCTGCAGGTCGGCCTGCGTCCGGGCCACGATGGTGCCGCCGATGCCGCGAAAGCCGGGCCGGAAGGCCATGACCGCTGCGCCCGCGAACGGCTCGCCCCGCTCGTTCAGCACGCGGCCGCTGGCGTGGAGGAAGCGCGCGGCCGCCGGGTCCGCGAGCGGGGCGTCCTCCCGCACCAGGCCGGGCGCGTCTTCCGCGCCGTTCACCTCGACCTCGCTCCCTTCCTCGGCCGGATCCGGCAGCGTGGGTTCGGTCTGTTCCTCCGGTTCCCCGGCCTCGCTCTCGACGAGCTGCTCCTCCTCGACCGGATCCGGCGCCTCCTCGTCCCGCGGGACGAGGACCAGCGCCGCGGCCCCGGCCAGCGCGAGCGCCACGACACCGAGCAGCAGAGGGCCTCTTGCCTTCATGCCTTGATGATGACCTGCGCGGCCGGTCGGGACAAGGTCGATGCGGCCGGGCGCGGCGCGGAGGAGGCCGCCCCGCAGGCACGCGAGCCGCGGAGGCGCACGTGGCGCTGGACCTCCCGGGGCTGCGTGAAGTAGCGTGGCGCTCCCAGCGTGGCCAGGGCGGTTCATTCCCATGCGAGCGTGCACTCCAGGTAGTACGGACAAACGGCGAACCGAGCCTGCGGTCTCGCGGGTCTGCATCCGGAACTACAAGAGCATCGCCAGGTGCGACGTGCGCCTGCGGCCGGTGACTCTCCTCGTCGGCCGCAACGGCTCGGGCAAGAGCAACTTCCTCGACGCGATCCGGTTCGTCACGGACGGTCTCCAGTCATCTCTCGACCACGCCATCCGCGATCGCGGCGGCATCGACGAGGTCCGCAGAAGAAGCACTGGTCACCCCCACAACTTCGCCGTATGCCTCGACCTGAACCTGCCGGACGACCGGGTTGCCAGCTACGGCTTCGAGATCGGGTCCCGGCGCGACGGGGGCTTCTCCGTGCGGCAGGAGAGGCTCACGATCCGGAATCCGGCCGGCACCCAGGTCGTGGCCGAGTACCAGGTGAAGGACGGCGCTGTCTCGACGTCCACGGAATCCCATTTGCCCCAGCCGGCTCCGGACCGCCTCTTCCTCGTCGCCGCGTCCCATCTGCAGGCCTTCCGGGCCGTGCTCGACGCCCTGGCTTCCATTGGCTTCTACAACCTCAATCCCAACGCCATGCGCGAGCTGCAGAGTCCCGACGCGGGGCAGATCCTGCGCCGCGACGGCTCGAACATCGCGAGCGTGGTGGGAACGCTGCAGGAGAGCGAGCCGTCCGTCTTGTCGCGAGTGAACGACTACCTCGCCAGCATCGTGCCAGGCATCGAGGGCGTGGAGCGCAAGCCCCTCGGCCCCAAGGAGACCCTCGAGTTCCGGCAGCAGGTTCGGGGATCAGCGCACCCCTGGAAGTTCTACGCCAACAGCATGTCCGACGGCACGCTGCGCGCGCTGGGCGCGCTGGTCGCGATCATGCAGCTCGTCGCCTCGAAGAGACGGGCCCTCCTCGTCGGAATCGAGGAACCAGAGACGGCGCTCCATCCGGCAGCGGCGGGAGCGCTGATGGATGCACTGCGCGAGGCCTGCGCCGCCACTCAGGTCATCGTGACCAGCCACAGCCTCGACCTGCTGGATCAGATCGACCTCGAGCGGGACGGTCTGCTCGTGGTCGTGTCCAACGCCGGAACGACGGAAGTCGCGTGCGTCGACTCAGCGAGCCGCAAGGCCATCCAGGAGCACCTGTACACGCCCGGTGAGCTGCTGCGCATGGATCAGCTCCAGCCCGACCCGGTGGACTTGAAGCGGCAGCATCAGGGAAGGCTCTTCGACGAAGGCGACGCGGCGTGACCACTCTCCGCATCGTGCCGGTGGTGGAAGGTCATGGCGAGGTGCAGGCGATCCGCATCCTGCTGGAGCGCGTGCTGAGAGAGCTGTTCCATCACGCCGGCGTGCACATCCTGCAGCCGATTCGCCAGCCGAGGGGGAAGCTGCTACTGAACGATCCCGGCGCCGGCGCGCTGTCCAGGGCTCTGGCGCTGGCACGCCGCAAGCTGAGCGATCCGCCGGTCGAGGACGCGGTGGGTCTGGCCCTGGTTCTCCTCGACGCCGATGAGCATTGCCCCGCGGAGCTGGGGCCGGACCTGAAGGCCCGACTCGACGCCTCCAGCCCCGGAATCGACGTCTGCTGCGTCATCGCCAACGTCGAGTACGAGACCTGGTTCGTGGCCGCGGCCGAGTCGTTGCGAGAGCACCTGACGCTCGGCGGCGGCGATGAGATCCCCGCGGACCCTGAAGGCTCGCGCTCCGGCAAGCGCTGGATCGAGGAGCGCTTCAGAAGCCCTCGCTACAGCGAGACCGTGGACCAGCCCCGCCTCACCGCGCGCATGGACCTCCGCCTCGCGCGCAGCCGCTCGCCCTCGTTCGCCAAGCTCTGCCGGGAGCTGGAGCGCCGCCTGCCCCGGCGCTGACGCCCGCCGGTGCAGGCGGTCGCGCTGGACTCGCCACCTTATGGTGCAGGGCGACGTCCGCCGCGATCCAAGGCCGAAGCAGCGTGTCCGCGCCCGCGGGCGTCGCGGAGGGGGCGACGAGCCGGTGGATCCCTACGAGGTCATCCGCCAGCGCTACGAGCGCGGCTCGATGATCGTGACCTCGAACCAGGCGACCGCGGAATGGCCCCGCTCTTCCTGGACGCGCTGGTGGCGAGCGCCGCCATGGACCGCCTGCTGCATGACGCGTACGTGATCGTGATGGACGGCGACTCGTACCGCAACCCGCCGCCGACGAAGAAGCGGAAGGGGTGGAAGATGCTGGTGCGGACGTCAGCCACGCGCGCGCAGCGACGCGGAGAGTCTCGTGTGCTGGTCACCGCGGTGCTGCCTACGTCGGGCCGTCCGCTGCCGCTCTTTCCGCCCCCGTTCCCTGGCCCGCATCGCAAGAACCATGCCGCCAGCCGCGGTGGACCAGTCTGGCGGCCGCGACCAGCGATTCTGCACGGTGCCGACACCGTCTTCGTGCACAACGCCGAGCACGCCATCGGAACATGCTCGACAAGTGGACTTGCTTGGCCGAACCAGGGGTGGACTCTGCAGGCCGGCCCTTGACAGCCGCGCCCGGCCCCGGGGAAACGGCTGCAACGCCGCTCTGCGCCCAAGGCTCCGCCGCTACCGCCGCAACGCTCCTCATCCCCCTCCCCTCCGGCTCCGGGAAACCGCCTGCGACGCCTCTCTCACCGCGCGTCCCCGCGCGGTGCATCATTCCGGGGCGGGAGCGGGCTCCGGCCCGCGAGCGCCTACCGCACGTAGCCCTGGCACAAGC
>DYIW01000298.1 GCA_020723465.1 Phycisphaera mikurensis | reverse complement strand
GCTCGCTCCTCGACCCGGCGCGGCTACCGGTAGATACCTGCTCAGGCTCTCAGGCGCAGGACATCCCGCAGCAGACGCAGGCGGACCACCGGGTCCGGGTCCTGGCGCAGCAGGCGCTCCGCGTCGTGCAAATGCGCGCGGCCGGGGGACGCCTGGTCGTCGGCTCGTGGTGGCGTGCGGCCTCCTACCGTGGCGCTTCCTTGTCGCGCGTGGGTGCCTGCGCCGCGGCCGTGAAGCGTAGCATCGCCCGCCGCCGCCTGGCCATGGCCTCGAGCGCGGCCAGGAAGCGCGCGTGCCGCTCCTCGACCGGCGAGGCGTCCTGGCTCCCGCGGGCCACCGTGGCCGCGAGAGGCTCCTCGGCTTCACGCCGTGCCGGGTTCGGGGCCATCTCGGCGATCCTCCTCGTTCGAGCGCGAGCGGCGCGACCTTTCCTGCAGGGCGCGCGGGGAGGGGGACGGGCAGGAAGACCAGATCGACATTGTTCCAAAACGCTTCATGGGTCGTTCCTCTGCGCATTCGGGGACAAAAAGAAACCCGCCGGACTTCTCTTCGAGGTCCGGCGGGCAGGTGGATCGTACTCGCGCTCTGCCTACACGCCGGGCCTCCGCCGCTGGTGGCACCAGCGCTTCATGGCCGGGAACATGCTCGGCAGGATGCTCGGTCGCATGACGATGAATACTGGCCCGAAAAGCCGCCGAAGTCAACTCGGCGCGCAGCCGCGCATCACATCTCCGCCCTGCCGGCCAGACGGCGGGTCAGCCACTCCTTCAGCACGACGAAGAACTGCGCGCGCGCCGCCCGTTCCCGCCAGGGGTTGTGCCCGCAACGCGGGAACTCGCGATACTCGAGTTGCGGCAGCTGCGGAGCCAGGCTCGCGTGGATCAGCGGCCCGGGATGCGGATCCTCGGCGCCGTGCAGCATGAGGACCGGCGACTGGATCGCCGCGAAGGCCGCGGGATAGACGCCCTCCCGCTGCAGGCGCAGCATGTCGTTCCAGGTCTCGAGATGGGCACGGGCGTCCAGGGCAGCGGACGGCTCCGGGGCAGCCGGCTCGGCATCGCAGTCCAGGAGGCCGCGCGTCAGCTCCAGGCGCAGGGCGAGGCGCCGCTCCTCCGCGAAACTCCCGGTTTCAAGGCGTGCGAGCGCGTCCCGCTGGCCCGCGTCCAGGCGCGCGGCCAGGGTCTCCCGCAGCTTGGCGCGCGCCCCCTCGTCGAAGGTGCCGCAGCCCACGAGGACCAGGGGGCCGGCGGAGCGCGGGTGCGCCGCGGCGTAGGCGAGGGCGAGCATCGCCCCCCACGACTCCCCCACCAGCGCCGGCCGCGTCGCGCCGCAGAACGTCGCGACCAGCTCGCGAAGGTCCGCCACGTGCCGGGCCACGGTGAGCGGCTCGGCGCCGCTGCCGCGCTGCCAGGGCTCGATCGCGCGGAAACGGTCCGCGAGCCCGCGCGCCAGGGGCTCGGCCTCGCCGGCCGCCGCCGGCCCGCCGTGGAGAACGAACACCGGCGGGCCGTGCGCGCCATGCACGCGCACGCGCAGGCCCGCGACGTTCTCCACGCGCGCGGCGTCATCCACCATGCCCGCCTCCCAGCCCGCGGCGCGCGCCGGCTCAGCGCCGCTCCGGCCGCGCCGCCGCCAGAAGCAGCATCGGCCCGACGAAGAAGGCCTTGCCCATGAAGTACAGCCCGAGTCCGGTCCAGACGGCGTCGTCACCGTCGTGCTTGAATCCGACGGACGTCAAAATCCACAGCCCGCCCGCGATGCACAACAGAAAGGAAAGAGCCGCCGCCCAGAGCGCCAGCCCGCGCGGGTTCGCTGCCATGTTCCACCTCCTGTGGTCGTACGGAACCTCGGTGTGTGAACGAGAACGTCGCTCAGCCGGTCCCGGCAGTCAAGTCCCGGCCGCTCCGGCCCCTCGACAGTCTGGCGCGCTCTGTGCTAGACATGGCGGCTCTCCGTCCACCGCACTCCCGCGCGCGAGCGAAGGACCCGGCGCATCGGCCATGAAGCACGAGGGCGATTCCCGGCCCGCCAGGGACCTGGCGCGCGCGCAGCGCGTGCCCGGTGGCGGCCATTCCCGGGAGCTGTTCTGGCAGACGCTCTCCCGGCAGGTGCTGCTCTACTTCCTGCCGCTGCTCCTGCTCGGCGCCTTCTTCCACATCCAGTACCACCGCATCGCGGCCGAGAGCGCCCGCGCGCACCTGCAGGTCATCGCCGAGCATCAGGCGATCACCCTCAACCTCTTCTTGCGCGAGCGGCTCGTCAACCTGGACAACGTGATCGACGACCCGGACTTCCGCGACCTGGGCAGCCGGCAGGCCTTCCTGGAGCGCGCCCTCGCCGACCTGCGCCAGACGAGCGACGCCTTCGTCGATCTCGGCGTGGTCGGCGGCGACGGCCGGCTCCTCGACTACCAGGGCCCGGTGCACTTCCCCGGCGCGGTCAACTACCGGGACGAGGGCTGGTTCAAGGAGCTGCTCGGCGCGGGCCGCAAGTCCGTCATCACCGACATCTACCTGGGCGTGCGCAACAATCCGCACTTCACCATCGCGGTGAAGCGCGAACGCGGCGGCGACGTCTCCGTTCTGCGCTCGGCGCTGTCGCCGGAGAAAATTCACGAGTTCGTGTCGAGCCTGGAAGGCGCGGGCGAAGTGCACGCCGCGGTGGTGAACGCCGCGGGGGTGTTCCAGGTGGTCACACCGCGCGTGGGCCAGCCGCTCAGCTCCTCGCCCTACCTGCCGCCGCGCTCGCCCGCGCGCGGGTACCTGCGCCCCGCCGGCGGCGCCCCGGCCGGGGAATGCGCCTATGCGTGGTTGAGCGAGGTGCCCTGGGCCCTGGTGGTGCAGGACGCCCTGCCGGCCGCCGGCCGCGCTTCCCTCCTGGGCATGCCGCGCGGCGTGCTGCTCATCACGCTGGCCTTCTTCGCCACCATGGGCGGGGTCATCGTCCTGCGCGCGCGGCAGCTCGTCAGGAAGCAGCTCGCCGTCGAGAAGCACGAGGCCGACCTCTCCGGCCAACTGGTGCACGCGGCGCGCCTCGCCTCGGTCGGCGAGCTGGCCGCGGGCATCGCGCACGAGATCAACAACCCGCTCGCCATCATCGCCGAGGAGGTCGGCGTGCTGAAGGATTCGCTCGACCCGGACCTGCCCGAGGACGAGGAGGAACCCGACCTCGGAGAACACCTGCGCATCATCCACAACGCGGTGTTCCGCTGCCGCGACATCACGCGCAAGCTGCTCACCTTCGTGCGCCATGCCGAAATCAAGCTGGAGCAGCACGCCATCGACGCCATCATCGAGGACGTGATCGGCGGCATGCTGGGCAGCGAGCTGGCGAACTCCAACATCACGTTGGTGCGCGAGTATGACCCGGAGCCGCGAAAGATCCTCACCGACCGCAATCAGCTCGCTCAGGTGCTGGTGAACCTGGTCAAGAACGCCATCGACGCCATGAGCAGCGGCGGCACGCTGACCATCCGCACCGCCCACAAGGGCGATCGCCTGCTGGTGCAGATCAAGGACACGGGCTGCGGCATGACGCCGGAGCAACTGCAGAAGGTCTTCATACCCTTCTTCACCACCAAGGCGCCCGGGAAGGGCACCGGGCTCGGCCTGAGCGTGAGCTTCAGCATCATCAAGAACTTCGGCGGCAACATGTACGTGGTATCCAATCCCGGCCAGGGCAGCACCTTCACCCTGGAGCTGCCCTATGCAATGGACGGCCAGCGCGCCGGCTAGAGAACGAGGACCAGCCATGAAAACGAGGAGGGTCCGCGACATCATGCTCTCACTGTCCGACTATGCCGTGGTCGGCGAGAACGCGACGCTGGACGAGGCGCTCGCGGCCCTGGAGCGCGCCCAGGCCGATCTCACCGCCGGCCGCCAGCCGCATCGCGCCGTGCTCGTGCAGGCGGCCGATGGCTCCATCGCCGGCAAGCTCGACCATCTCGCCTTCCTGCGCGCCCTGCTGCTCGAGCACCGCCCCTGGACGCACCAGAAGGCGCTCGACATGGCCGGCGTGAGCGACGAGATGAAGCAGACCTCCGCGGACATGCTCGGCCTGTTCGAGGAGGACGTGCGCGACCTGTGCGAGCGCGCGCGCAACACGCGTGTGGTCGACGTGTGCTCCAGGACGACCGCCAGCATCGACCACGAGTCCTCGCTGGTCGACGCGATCCGCGCCTTCCTCGCGCATCAGACGCTCTCCCTGCTGGTGAGCGCGGGCGGGCGCACGGTGGGCTTGCTGCGCCTGGCGGACCTCTTCGACGAGCTGGCGCGGACGGTCAGACAGGACACGGGCGGCGCACGCCAGGAGTAAGACACCATGACGAAGATCCTGCTGGTTGACGACGAGGCCCAGTTCCGCGAGTCGCTGGCCCAGAGGCTCAGGCGCCGCGGCTACGAGGTGGTCGACGTGGACAACGGCGTGGACGCGGTCAAGCGCGCCCGCACCGACGCGGCCATCGACGTGGCCATCCTCGACCTGCGCATGCCGGACACGGACGGCATCCAGACCTTCAAGGAGATCCGCGAGTTCCGGCCGGCGCTCCAGGCCATCTTCCTCACCGGGCACGGCTCCATCGAGTCCGCCAAGGAGGCGGGCCGCCTCGAGGCGTTCCGCTACCTGCAGAAGCCCTGCGAGGTCGAGGAGCTGATCCACGCCATCGAGGAGGCCAAGGCCGAAGAGGCTTACGCCCGCGAGCGCCTCGAGCTCCCGCACCGCGTCGAGAAGAAGTCGCCCTTCTCCTGGTGGATCGGCAGCCACAACTCGCGGCCGCTGTTCATCGTGCTCGGCGCCGCGCTCTTCCTGGCCATCGTGCTCGCGCCCGCTCCCGCTCGCCTGATCGAGCTGGTCTCGACCCCGAAGTCGCAGGCCGCGACCGGGATGCCCGCGGACCTCATCATGGGCTACGCCTCTTACCAGAAGATGGCCCCGGGCGAGACCATCGCCGGCTACTACAGCAAGAAGCACGGCATGGAGAAGAAGGTCGCGGGCGCTGACGGCAAGGTGGAGAAACGCCCGCTCACGCCCGAGCAGACCGCCTTCCGCGCCAAGGTCATGCTCGCGCTCATCCTCCTCTGCTCGCTCTTCTGGGCGACCGGCGCCATCCCCGCGGCGGTGACCGCCATGCTCGTGGCCGTGGGCATGTACTTCCTCGACGTCTTCAAACCGGACGACATCGCCCAGAGCTTCGCCAAGGACGCGGTGTTCTTCATCTTCGGCGTGCTCGCCCTGGCGAAGGCGATCGGCAAGACCGGGCTCGACCGGCGCCTCGGGCTGCTGCTGCTCGCGCCAGCGCGCAACCTGACGCTGCTCCTCCTGGTCTTTCTGCCCATGCTCTCGGTGGCCTGTTCCTTCCTGTCGGAGCACGCCCTGGTGGCCTTCACCATGCCGCTGCTGGTCATGGTCTACGCCACCGCGCTGCGTACCACCGGTCTCAAGCGCGACCGCTCCCTGATGGTGCTGTTCGCCCTCTCCCTCGCCTACGCGGCGAACTCGGGTGGGCCGGGCTCGCCCGCGGCCGGCGGCCGCAACGCCATCATGATCGGCATCCTCGCCGACTATGGCGTCGCCCCGAGCTTCGGCCAGTGGGTCCTGTACGGCATGCCCTTCGTCCCGGTGATGTCCTTCGTCGTGGGCCTCTACTTCTGGCTGGTGCTGCGCCCGCGCACGCAGGTCAGCGCGCTCGACGTGGCCAGCGTGGTGCGGCGCGCCTCCGAGCGCATCGGCCCGGTGACCGGCCAGGAAGTGATCACGGCCGCCGTCCTCGGCATCGTCATCGTGCTCTGGATCACCTGCAGCGAGACGCTGGGCATGGGCGGCCCAGTGATCCTCGGCCTGGTGCTGCTCAATGTCTGCCGCGTGCTCTCCTGGAAGGACATGTGCAGCATCCACTGGGAAGTCGTGTTCCTGTACGCGGGCGCGACCGCCATCGGCAAGGGGCTGGCGGTGACCGGAGCGGCCCTGTTCCTCGCCGACGGTTTCGTCCACTCCCTGCCGGACTTCCTCGCCCAGGGCGCCGGCCTGGCCATCGCCTCGAGCATCTTCACGGGGGTGACCACGAACTTCATGAGCGACGGCGCCACCGTGGCCACGGTCGGCCCGGTGACCGTGCCCATGGCGACCGTCGCCGGCGTCCATCCCTGGTCGGTGGGCCTGGCCACGGCCTTCGCCTCGTCGTTCGCGCACACGCTGCTCATCGGCACGCCCTCGAACGCCCTGGCCTACGCCATGGCGAAAGACCCGACCACGGGCGAGCAGCTCGTGACGATCGGCGACTTCCTCAAGCACGGCGTTGTCATTCTCGTGCTCAGCTTCCTCGTCTTGTGGTTCTGGGCGATACTGGGATACTGGTCGTGGATCGGCTTCCCGCCGGTGTGAGCGCCTCAAGGAGACCGCGATGGAACACGTGATCAAGCTGCTCATCGTCGATGACGAGACTCAATTCCTCGAGGCGATCGCCAAGCGCCTGCGCAAGCGCGGCCTCGAGGTGCACACCGCCAGCAACGGCCCGGACGCCATCGCCCTCGCCGGCCGGGAGAAGTTCGACATCGCACTGCTCGACCTCAAGATGCCCGGCATGGACGGCAACTTCCCGTGGCACATCATCTTCGGCATGGACGGCAGCCAGGTGCTGAAAGAGCTCAAGCAGAAGCACAAGCACCTCGAGGCCGTGATCCTCACCGGCCACGGTTCGCTGGAAAGCGCCGTGGAGCTGACCAAGCTCGGCGCCTTCAGCTACCTGCCCAAGCCGTACGAGCTGGAGAAGCTGGTCGAGACGCTCAAGGCCGCCTACGAGGCGCGTCTCAAGAGGAAGTTCGCGGCGGACGAGCGCAAACTCAAGGAGATCATGCGCCTCGGCACCAGCGAGAGCGCCATCGGCATTCTGCGCCGCCTGAAGGATCTGGACGACGAGGAGCGCTAGCAGCCCGTTGAAGAAGTGCTCCGTCGCCGAGGCGAGCGCATCGCGGCCGAGATCAAGGAGCGAGACCGGAGGCGAATTGGGGAATTCGCCGAGGATCTCGCGACACAGAGATCGGCCGAGAGGCGCCGCCGCAGGCAGGATGACTTATTCAACGGGCTGC
>DYIW01000297.1 GCA_020723465.1 Phycisphaera mikurensis | reverse complement strand
CCTCGCGCCGCCCCGCCGGCGCGCCGCCCGCGCCGAAGCGCAGCAAGGGCTCGCCGCAGCAGCACACGCAGGCGACGCTGCGCGCCGGCGAGCCGATCACGAGGTGGAAGTCCGGAACCGAGCGCGTCACCACCGCGCCCATGCCGACCATGGCGAAGCGGCCCACGGTGAGCCCCGGCCCGATCACGGCGCGCGCGCCCACTGTTGCGCCCGCGCGCACCAGGGTCTCGAGCGTGTGCTCGTCCGGCTCGGAGGGACGCAGGCGCTTCAGGTCGGAGGTAGTGGCGCGTGGGAAGCGGTCGTTGGTGAAGGTCACGCCCGCGCTCAGCATCACCCCGTCCTCGACGGTGATGCCGGCGCAGATGTAGACCTGCGCGTTGATCTTCACCCGGTCGCCGATCCGCACGCCGTAGGCGATGTAGGACTTCTCGCCGACGATGCACTCGCGGCCGATGACGCTGCCCGGCCCGCGCACGTGCACGTTATCCCAGATGGCGCTGCCGGCGCCGATCTCCACGCCCGGCTCGATGAGCGCGCTGGGATGGATGCGCGGCGCGCTCATGGCGCGCCTCCCCGGTCCACCGCCACCCAGTTGTTGCCGGCGAGCGAGCGGTAGGCGGCCTCGATTACGCGCACGGAGGCGAGGCCATCCTCGACCGTGACGCGCAGCGGCTCCACCCCGCGGATGGCGTTGCAGAAGTTGGCGATCTGCTTCCTGAAGGCGCCGACCTTGTCGTAGCCGCTGCCGAACACCACCCATTCCCGGTCCGTGCTGCGCCGGTAGCGCGACTTGGCCCAGCCAATGCGCGCCGCGCCCTTGGTGCCGTAGATGTCGATGAAGCTCTCCATCTCCTTGTTGATGCTCCAGGAGAGATCGACGGTCGCGAGCACGTTCGACGCGGAGCGGGCGAAGACGCGCACCGTGTCCTCCACCGCCAGCCCCTGCAGGCGCTTGCCCTCCACCACCTGCACCTCGCGGATCGGCCCGAGGAAGTAGCGCAGGATGTCGACCGAGTGCGTGCCGTTGTCGATCAGCACGCCCCCGCCGCTCACCTTCGGGTCGGAGTTCCAGCGCGTGGACATGTCGACGCGCGCGGTGAAGGCGTTCTCGAACAGCGAGATCTCGCCGAGCACGCCCGAGGCCACCATGCTGTGGCCAAGCGCCACGTCGTCGACGAAGCGGAACTTCGAGGCCATGCTGAGCAGCGCGTTGCCGCGGTGCGCCGCCTCGGCCATCGTCTGCGCGCCCTCGCTGTCGACGGCCAGCGGCTTCTCGCACAGCACGTGGATGCCGCGTTCGAGCAAAGCGACGCAGATCTCCGGGTGCGAGGCGGGTGGGGTGCACACCACGGCGGCGTCGATCTTCTCGCGCTCGAGCAGCTCGAGGTGCGAGGCGTAGCCGCGGCACCCCAGCCCCTCGGCGAAGGCCTGCGCCGCCTCCGGGCGCACGTCGGCCACGGCCGCGAGCTGCCCCTGCGCCAGGTGGTCGAACGCGGGCTTGTAGGCGTGGGCGATGGCGCCCGTGCCGATCAGGCCGAACTTCAGCGTCTCGGGCATGGGCCCCTCCCTACAGGCGCCCGACCGCGCGCGCGATCGAGTCGGCCAGGTGGTCGACGTCTTCCTCGGTGTAGCGCTCGTTCCACGGCAGCACGAGCACGCGCTCCAGCGCCTCGTAGCTGCCCGGGAAGCGCTTGCGGTCGTAGTCGACCGCCTCCTGGCGCGCCAGGGTGAAGGGGAAGCGGCTCTTGCCGAAGGTGACTTGGTCGCGGAACACCTGGCACTCGAAAGCCGGCTTCTGGATGTAGCGCGGCGCCGAGGCGATGCCGAACTCCTTGAGCGCGGCACCGAGCGCCGGCGAGCCGCCCGGGACGCGCGCACCGTCCACGCGCAGGCAGTACTTCCAGTAGGTGTGGCCGTTCCCGGGCAGGACCGCCGGGCACTCGATGCCCGGCACCCCCTGCAGGCGCCGCGTCATGCGCTCCGCCAGCCGCACGCGCGTGGCCACCACGCCCGCGAGCTTGCCGAGCTGCGCCGCGGCCACCGCGCCCTGCAGCTCGCTCATGCGGTAGTTGAGCGCCAGGAAGTAGTGGTCGGGCTGCTTGTCGCCGTAGCCCCAGGCCTTGTTGATGAAGAGGAACAGGCGCCGCGCCACGGCCGCGTCGTTGCTGACCACCAGGCCGCCTTCGCCGGTGGTGATGTGCTTGCCCTGCTGCAGGCTGAAGCAGCCGGCCGCGCCGAAGGTGCCCACCTGGCGACCGTGGTGCGTGGCGAGATACGACTGCGCGCAGTCCTCGATGACCGGCAACTGGCGCTCCGCCGCCAGCGCCATGATCTCGTCCATCTCGCAGGGGTTGCCGAACAGGTGCGTGACGATGATGGCGCGCGTGCGCGCGCTGAGCCGCGCCTCGATCGTCTCGCGCGTGACGTTGTATGTCCGCGGGTCGACGTCGGCGAACACCGGGATGGCCCCCTGGTAGAGGATCGGCGCCAGCGCGCCCATGTCGGTGATCGGCGTGGTGATGATCTCGTCGCCGGGCTCCGGGTCGATCGCGGCCACGGCGCAGTGGATCGCCGCCGTACCGGAGGAGCAGGCGAAGGCGTGGCGCACGCCGAGCAGCTTGGCGAACTCCTGCTCCAGCTTCTTGGTGAAGGCACCCTTGGTGCTGGTGAGCACCCCGCTCTCGATGGCGCGCGCGACGCAGTCGATCTCCTCCCGCCCAAGCGTGCGGCCGGAGGCGTCCTGATCGGAGGGGAGCTTCCTGATGGTCTCGGTCATGCTCGTTCTTCTCCGGGTCTGTTCAATTCGTCGCCGGGGGAGACTGCGCCCGCGGCCGGAACCGTCCCGTCCAGAGACGCGCCAGCAGACCCAGGTGTCCGGCGATCGTCTTGCACAGGGTGATCTTCGACCTGCCGAGCATGCGTGTCTCCAGCACGGCGGGCATTTCCACAATCCGCTCGCCGCGCAGGGCGAGCAGCACGATCATCTCGGCGATGCCGAGGAATCCGCCAGCGCGCACCGGCAGGTCGGCGACGCGCGATCTGCGGTAGACGCGGAAGCAGCTCGTGTAGGTCGAGATGTCGCGCCGCAAGGAGACGCGGTAGAGGCGGGAGAGTCCCTTCGACAGGGTGAGGCGCCAGCACGGGACATTGCGCACGGCGCCCTGCGGATGGTAGGGCGAAGCCGTGACCAGCGTCACGTCGGCCTTGAGCAGCGGGAGCATGCGCCGGAGCTGCATCGGGTCGTAGCTGCAGTCGCAGTCGATGGAGCAGACGACCTCGGTCCGGGCCTTCCTGATCCCGGTGAGGATGGCCGCGGCCACGCCGCGGTTCGTGCCGTGGCGCTCGAGCTCGACGTTGGGCCAGCTTCCGAAGACGGAGTGCAGCGCGGCGTTCGTGCCGTCGGTGCTCGCGTCATCGACGAAGACGAAGTGCACGTCGTACTCGCCGCACAGGTCCGCGATCAGCTCGCGCAGGGTGTTGGCCAGGTAGGGAACGGTCAGCTCCTCGTTATGGCACGGGACCACGATGGTCACCGGGGTGCGCTCCATGCCGTCGCCGGCGAGCGCGGCCGCGCGCGGCGCGGGCTCGGGCGCGGCAGAGCGCGCCGCGACGACCTCGCGCGCAAGCCCCAGCTCCTGCGCGATCGGCTGGAAGCGGTACGTCTCCAGGTAGAAGCGCAGCAGCGCCTCCATCCGGTCGAGGTGGCGGTACTGGCGGATGCGCGTGATCGATCCGGCCGTGGAGATGCGCGGCAGGTCCGGGTCGAGCTCCCACACGTGGAAGTAGAGGACGAGGGGTGCCCCACCGCGCTGTGCCTGCCAGCGCACGGCGCGCTTCATGAAGCAGTGCGGGAGCTGGCGGAACCAGTTGCCGCCGCCGATGGGCAGGGCGAAGACGCGCGGCCCGCAGGTGGAGATGGGTACCTCGTGGATCTCGCGCCCCTCCGCGCGATGCACGTACGGCGCGCGCCGCCACGGCTCGCGCGCCGCCTCGCGGAACATGGGATAGGCGCTCGAGTCGTAGCGGAAGCCTTCCTGGGCGAGCACGTCCAGGGCCCAGAGGTCGGCGCCCGTAAGCACGCCGGTGGAGACGCGGTGCCCGACTACGCGCCGGCCCGCCGCGCGCTCCACCGCGTCGCGCGAGCGCCGCAAGTCCGCGCGGAACTCCTCCACTCCCATCTCGCCGAACTCGCGGTGGTAATACCCCTTGCAGGCGACCTCGTGGCCGCGCCGGTCGATCTCGGCGATGGCCTCAGGATGGTGGTCGGCGGTCCAGCCGAGCACGAAGAAGGTGGCCTTGACCCCGTACTCGTCCAGCAGGTCGAGCGTGCGCGTGATGTTCAGGTTGAGCCGGGCCTCGAAGCGCGCCCAGAGGCGCGGCTCGATCAGCCGGTTGAACGCCGAGACGTGGAAGTAGTCCTCCACCGTCACGGTGAGCAGGTGACGACGCGCACCATTCGTCGAGGGCGGCCCGGGCGAGATCATCGGCGCACCTGCGCCAGCAGGCGCGGCAGGATCTCGGCGATGCGCTCGCCGCTCCTGCCGTCGCCGAATGGTTTCTCGATCTCGGTCACATGATCCGCCCAGGATCCGTCCGCCCAGGCCTCTTCCAGCAGCTCGTGCAGCCTGCCGGCGCCGGCGCCCACCAGTCGGGCCACGCCGGCCGCAACGGCCTCCGGCCGCTCCGTGTTCTCGCGCAGGATGAGAAGCGGCTTGCGGAGGGTGGGTGCCTCCTCCTGGACCCCCCCTGAATCGGACACGATGAGCCGCGCCCTTGAGAGAAGGTAGATGAAGTCGAGGTAGCCGAGGGGGGGCAAGAGACGCACGCGGGGGCATTCGCCGAGCAGCCGCTGCGCCACCTCCTCCACGCGCGGATTGGGGTGGACCGGAAAGAGCAGGAAAGCGTCGTCGCGCCGGGCGATGAAATCGCGCAGCACGCGCAGATTCTGCTCCATCCTGGCGCCGAAGCTCTCGCGCCGGTGGGTGGTGAGCACCAGGAGCCGCGCAGGCGCGGCCTCCGCGACCACACGGGCGACCTCCGGCGAGGGCTGGAGCCGCACCGTGATGGACTGGAGCGCGTCGACCACCGGGTTGCCGGTCACGGCGATCTGCGCCTCGTCCACGCCTTCGGCCAGCAGCGTGCGGCGGTTCCCTTCCGTGGCCGCGAAGTGCAGGGCGGCGAGGCGGCTGATGAGGCGCCGGTTCATCTCCTCGGGGAAGGGGCTGAAGGGGTCTCCGCTGCGGAGGCCCGCTTCCACATGGCCTACAGGCACGCCCTGGTAGAAGCCCGCGAGCGCTCCGGCCAGGGCCGAGGTGGTGTCACCCTGGACGAGCAGCAGGTCGGGGCGGGTGCGCTCGAACAGCGGACCGAGCGCCTCGAGCACGCGCCGCGCCACGTCCGAGGGCGTCTGGCCGTCCCTCCCCACCTCCAGATCATGGTCCGGCCGGATCGCGAAGAGCCGCACGAACGGCTCGACCAGCTCGCGGTGCTGCCCAGTCAAGGCGACGACGCTGCGGAAGCGCCCCGGCCTGGCCTCGAGCGCGCGCAGGACGGGCGCCAGCTTGATCGCCTCGGGACGCGTCCCGATGAGCGTGAGAATCACGGGCAACGACATGATGTCGATCAGGCAGGGGGTTCCTTGACCTGCCACCTTCTCCCGTCGTTGGGCCCGCTTCTGGGTCCGGCTCCGGCAGATCCGTTCCCCGCGGGCGCGCGAAAAGAGCTGATGGAAGTACACCCTGCAACGCGTGTTTCGTCAAGGAAACGCGTGCGCCTTGACCCCATGCACGAGGCTCGGGAGGCGAGCCGAGGCACGCGCAGCCAGCAAGGCGGATTCCGCGAGACGTTTCGTCCAGAATCTGGATTCAGGACACGGCCCGAAACCTTCCGGCGGCCATTTGCCCGGCGCCCGCCAGAGGAGTCCATCCATGCGCACGCCGAAGCACGTCCTTCTTCTCTCCGTCGCCCTTCTGGCGCTCGCCTGTCCGCCCCTCTCAGCCGAAGTCAGGGTGCCGCGGGACGCCCCGACCATCACCGCGGCGCTCATGCTGGCCGGTCCAGGCGGGACCGTCACGGTTTCCGCCGGAACCTATGTCGAGAGCGTCTCGGTGCCCTTCATCAACCAGACGATCCGCGGCAAGGGAGGAGCCATCGTTGACGGCGGCGGAGGCGTGGGGCTGCTCGTGCCCTTCGCCACGAGCGGAACGGTTGTCAAGAACCTGAGCTTCCAGAACTGCCTGCATGGCCTGGTCGTCCTCGGGCCGGACACGCTCATCTCGAAATGCCGGGTCACCGAGACGATCGGCTTCGGCATCGCGGCGCGCACCGCCACGAACTTGCGAGTCGTCAAGTCCCGCCTTGTCGAGACCGGCAGCCACGGCGTCTTCCTCGATCAGTGCAATGGCTGCCTCGTCGACCGGTGCACCATCTCCTCGCCTGACGGCAACGGAGTGCTCGTGCTCGGCGGTCTCAACTCCATCCTGCGGAACCGCGTCATCAATGCCGGCGAGGACGGCATCCAGTTGTCTTCAACGGCCATCCCGGCGGCCGGCAACCTGGTGCAGGAGAACGTGATCCGGGACTCGCAGTGCGAGGGGATCGAGTGCGGCGAGCAGGCGTTCTACTGCTCGCTCCTGGACAACACGATCGTTGGGGCGCAGTACGACGGCATCGACGTCCAGCACAACGGCGTGGGCCACGCGCTGCTCGGGAACGCCATACGCGACGCAGGCGACTGCGGCATCGAGAACGACGGCATGTTCTGCACGTTCAGCCGGAACCGCATCGACCGCGCGCAGGTCGATGGCATCCGCGCGGGTGCCAGCGGCAACGCGAACCTCTTCTCGCGTAACAGGGCCCGGAACTGCGGGAGCGATGGCTTCGAGGTGCTCGGCGTCAGCAACGCGTTCGTCCGGAACAGCGCGCTCCGCAGCGGGGACTACGACCTGAACTCGATCGTGGCGCTCACCGCCAACACCTACGTGGAGAACGTCTTCCCGACCACGAACTGATCTACTACTCCCGAGAATCGTTGCGCCGCGCGACGATTCTTGGGAGTAGTAGATCCCGCGGCCACGGGCCGCGGCCG
>DYIW01000296.1 GCA_020723465.1 Phycisphaera mikurensis | reverse complement strand
CGCCGCGCCCGGGCCGTCCGGCGCGGGCGCCGCCAGGTCGGACTCCGCGCCGCGGCGCTCGGGCGCCGCGCCCGCGTCCGGCGCCGGGACCGAACCGAGGCCCGGCCCCGGGCCAGCGTCCGGCGCAGTGCGTGCCCCGGTGTGCTCCGCGCCCGCGCCCGGAGCCGTCACGGGCGGAGGTTCCGCCGGGCCGGCGCGCAGGACCAGCCAGAGCGCCGCGCCGAGGCCGGCCGCCAGCGCGGCGAACAGGATCATCCTCCCTGGACGTGCCATGTGTCCATGATAGCCGGGCAGGCAGCGCGGCGCCGTCAGGGCTCGCCCAGCACCTCGCGGTAGACGGCGAGCGTTCCCTCCACCATGGCGTCGCAGGTGAAGCGCTCGCGCACCAGGCGGCGCGCCGCCGCGCCGAGGCGCGCGGCGAGCGCGCAGTTCCCGAGCAGGCGCGAGATGGCGCCGCCCAGCAGTTTGGCGTCGCGCGGCGGCACGAGCAGGCCGGTCTCCTCGTCGGTGATCACCTCGGGAATGCCGCCGACGTTGGTCGCGACCACCGGCCGGCCGAGCGCCATGGCGTCGAGGTTGGTGGTGTTGAGCGCCTCCATCACCGAGGGCGTCGCGACCACGTCGAACGCCTGCAGGAAGGAGGGCGCGTCCAGGCGGAAGCCCGGGAACAGGACGGTGCCCGGCGGCGCCACCCGGGCGGCGCGCTCCTTCAGCGCACCGGCCAGCTCGCCGTCGCCCACGAGGAAGAAGCGCGCGTCCGGGTGCTGCTCGAGCACGTGCGGCACGGCATCCACGAGGTACTCGAGGCCCTTGTGCCAGGCGAAGTGCGCCACCGCGCCGACCAGGGGCGCGCCGTCCCGCACTCCGAACTCGGCGCGCACCGCCTGCGCATCGGCCGTGGCCAGGCGCGCCAGGTCAACTCCGCTCGGCACCACGGCGATGCGGTGCGGCTTGACGCCGCCGTCGATCAAGACGTCGCGCACCGCGCCGGAGATGGCGATGAAGCGGTCGATGCCGTGGCGGTACTTCAGGCGCCCGGGATGGAGGGGAGGCCGGCGGATGCTGAAGTCCACGCGGCGCGTGACGACCACCTTGCAGGAGCGCAGCCAGAGCGCCGCCGTGCCGGCCATGACGTGGCCGCGCGAGGTGTGGCCGTGGACGATGTCGAAGCGCCCGTCCTTCAGCAGGCGCCGCAGGCGCCGGAACGCCGCCGGATCGAAGTCGGTGCGCATGGGCACGTCGTGGGCGGTGAGGGAGGCAGCGCGTGCGCGCCGCAGGTACTCCGAGTCCGGATTGCCCGCGACCTCGGCCACGTGGCCGCGGCGCACCAGCCCGGCCGCGAGGTACAGCGCCTGCTGCTCGCCGCCGCGCCAGGTGCGCTCCGTGTCGATGTGCAGGCTGCGGACGACGCGCGTCATGCGGCGATCGTAGCGCGCGCGGCCGGCGGTTGAATGCTGTTGTGATCGCACCGCCGACACTCCATACTCGACGCCCGAGCCGCGGCCGCGCGCGGCGCAACAGGAGACGGCGGCGGCGCCGCTGGCGGGCGGCCGGCGCGGTGCTTACATGGATCAGGACGACCGCAGGACGGCGGCCGCGGGCGGCGCGGCGGAGATCGCGCGCTGCAGCGGGCCGCGCGGAATGAGGTTCCGCCTGCGCCGCGCCTTCGCCGAGCAGGCGGGCGCTGGTCTGCTCGAGTGCTTGCTCGATCCGGGGGCCGCGGGCGCTCGGCTCCTCAAGGAGAACCCGCGCCGCTCGGTCTACCGGCTCGAGACCGCGGCCGGTCCGCTGATTGTCAAGCACTATCGGCCGGGTGGGCGCGGCGAGGCGCTGAAGACCCTGCTGTTCGGCGGGCGCGCACGGCGCGAGTGGTCCGTCGCGGAGCGCCTGCGGCGCGCCGGGCTGCCCTCGGTCGAGGCGGTCGCGCTCGGCGAGCGCCCGACCGGCGGCTGGCCGGGCTTTGCCCTGTTCGCCGTGCGCGCCGTGCCGGACGCCGTGCCGCTCGGCGGCTTCCTGGAGGCGCGCGCCTCCTCGGGAGAGGAGAGCCGCGCCGAGCGGCGCCTGTGGCTCGGGCGGGCGGTGGCGCTGCTCGCCGCGCTGCATTCCCGGTGCTTCGACCACCGCGACTTCCACGGCGGCAACCTGCTGGTGGAGGGCGGCGCGGGCGGCGCCGGGAGCAGCCTCGTGGTGGTCGACCTGCACCGCGTGGCCATGCGCGGCCGCGTGCGGGACGGGCGGCGCCAGGCGGCGCTGGCATTGCTCCTGTACACCCTGCGCTTCGCCATCGACCGGGAAGACGCCGGCTTCGCGGTCGCGGAGTACCTGGCGGCGGCCGGCCGGGACGCCAGCGCGGCGGGTGCCTGGCAGGAGGCGGTGCGGCGCGCGCTCGCGCGTCTCGAGGCGCGGCGCGTGCAGAGCCGCGGCAAGCGCTGCCTGCGCGAGAGCACGCTCTTCACGCGCGTCCAGGCCGGCGGCGTGCGCGGCTTCCGCCGCCGCGCCGCTGCCGAGCCGCGGCTTTTCGCCGCGGTCGAGGAGGCGCGCGCCGCGCTCGCCGGGGGCGGCGCCGCCGTGCGCTCGCTCGCGCGCCGTTCCTCGGTGGCGCTGGCGCGCCTGGGCGATGCCGGCGTGGCGGTGAAGGTCTACGAGCAGGACGGCTGGCGGCGCGGCCGGCCGGGGCGCGGTCGCGCCGGCCGGGCGTGCCTCGCCGCCCACGGGCTCGCCGTGCGGGGCGTGGCCGTTCCTGGAGTCGTGGCCTGGCTGCGCACGCCGGACCGCTCCTTCCTGATCGTGGACGAGGTGCGGGGCGCGTTGCCGCTGTCCGTCTTCTCGTGGCGCGCGGCGCCAGGCGGGGACCTCGCCGGGCTCCTGGCCGGGGCCGCGGGCGCCGTGGCCGCGCTCCTGTCCTCCCTCTTCGCCTGCGGCGCGCGCGTCCATGACCTCTCTCCCAAGAACATCCTGCTGGCGTGGGAGGAGGGACGGCCGCGGGCCTTCCTCTGCGACTTCGACGGCGTCTCTTTCTCGCGTCCACCCGCGCGCGCCGGAATGCTGCGCGGCCTGGCGCAGGTCAACGACCTGGCGCCGGCCGTGGGTCTGCGCGCGCGCCTGATGGTGCTGCGCGCGCTGCGGCGCGAGAACCCGGCCCTGCGCGGACGGGAAGTGGCGCACGCGATCGCCCGCCACACCGCCGAGCGCGCCGCCAAGAGGCTCGGCGCCGCCGCCCCGGGTGCGCTCCTGGCAGGAGGGGAGGCGTGAGGATCCTGCATACCCTGGCCAACTGGAAGTGGACCGGGCCGGCCGAGCCGGCGGTGCGGCTGGCCGCAGAGCTCAAGGGGTCACACGAGGTCGCCTTCGCCTGCGGGACCTGTCCTTACGCCGACCTGGAGAACGAGGTGGCACGGGCGGCGGAGCGCGCGGGACTCGCGCTTCTTCCCGGCCTGCGCCTCAGCAAGCACTTCGCTCCCGCCAGCGCCGCGCGCGACTTCCTGGCTCTCTCGCGCCTGCTGCGCCAAGGGCGCTTCGACCTGGTGCACGCCCACTTGCTGAACGACCATCTCCTTGCCGGCGCCGCGGCGCGGCGCGCCCTGCCGGCGTGCCTGATCGTGCGCACGGTCTACGGCGTGGCGGACGCCGGGCGCGGGCTGCGCGCGCGCTTCGCCTGCGCGCGCCTGCTGGACGGCGCCATCGCCTCCTCGCAGGCCGCGGCCGACGCGTTGCGCGCCGCGCACGCTCTGCCCGAGGAGCGCGTCTTCGTGGTTCCGGGCGCGGTAGATACCGCGCGCTTCTCCCCGGAGCGGCTGGCCGGGCTGCGCGCAGCGGCGCGGGCCGAGTTGCGCCTGGACGGCGACGTGGTCGCGGGCGGGATCGTGGCGCGCATCCAGCACCAGCGGCGCTTCGACCTGCTGTTCCAGGCCTTTGCCGCGGCCGCGGCGCGGGAAGCGCGCCTGCGCCTCGTGGTCATCGGCCGCGGCACGCATGCGGCCGAGCTGGCGCAGGCGCCGGTGCAACGCCTGGGAATCGCCGGGCGTGTGCATTTCGCCGGCTACCGCGCCGGGGAGGCGTATGACGCGGCGCTCGCCGCCCTCGATTTCGGCGTCTTCCTGGTGCCGGGGAGCGACGGCTCGTGCCGCGCGGCGCGCGAGCTGGCTGCGGCCTCGCTGCCGGTCGTGGCCACGACGCGGCCGCCCTTGCCCGAGATCGTGGAGCACGGCGCGACCGGCTTCGTGCTGCCGGAGGAGCCCGAGCGCTTTGCCGCGGCCTTCGTCGAGCTGGCGCGGGACGCCGGCGCGCGCGCGCGCCTGGGCGCCGCGGCCCGGGAGCGCGCCTGCCGGCTCTTCTCGCTGCCGCGCCAGGCGGAACAGGTCGACCGGGCCTACGAGGCGCTGGCGCGCCTGGGGCCGCGGAGGCGCGCGTGAGGTTGCTGCTCGCCGCCCCCTGCGCCGCACCGCGCTTCGAGGGCCAGCAGCTTCTGGCCGCGGCGCGTGCCCTCGGCCTCGAGGCCGAGCTGTTCGATCACCCGGTCTCGCGCGATCCCACGCTCGAGCTGCCGGAGAGCGCGCGCCGCGTGCGGCCGGACGCGATCGTGATCGTGGCGCCGGAGCGCGAAGATCCGGCCACCATCGACCTGCTGCGCCGCGGCGGCGCGCGCGTCGGCCTGTGGATCCCCAGCGCCGCAGCGGGAGCGCCTTCCTGGCTGGCTGCGCGGCGCGCCTGGTGCGCGCGCGCGGCCGACGCGGTGGCGGTGACGGACGCGGCGCTCGCCGCGCGCTTCGTGGACCGCCGCGGCCGCGGCGCACTGCTCTTGCCGCGCGCCTGCCACCTGCCTCTGTTCGAGGCGCCGGCCGCGGCCGGCCGGGCCGCAGGCGGCGCGGGAGAGCACGTCGCCGTGCGCGGCGCCGACGATCCGCTGCGCCTGGACCGGCGCGGCGCGGGCGCGCGGATCCGCTGCCACGGTCACCCGGCCGCTTTCGCCGGGTTCGCGTTCGCCGGGCCGGTGCGTGCGCCGGCCGATCTCGCTCCCCTGCTGCGCGGCCGCTGGTTCGTGAGCGGCGGGCGCTACGGGCCGGGCCCACCGGGCGTGTTCGACGAGGCCGCGGCGGCGGCGGCTCTGGGCGCGGCGGTGGTCGTGGCGCCGTTTTTGGGCAGGATCGAGGATGCGGCGCCGGCCGCGCCCGCGCCGGCCGGCGCGTTTACCCAGCGTCTGGAGCGGTTGCTGAAGAGGATCGAGGATCAGCATGATGCGTCGTGATTCCCTGCTGGCGGCTTTCCTGCTGGCGGCCTGCACCGCGGGCTGCATCACGCCCGACTTCAGCGACGAGGACACGCCGGGCGAGCCCGCGCCAGCGGCGCCGCAGGAGAGCTGGGTGCGGCCGCCCGCTCCTCCGCCCGCGACGAGCGCGCCACGCCCGGCTTCGGAGACGCCCTCCGGGCCGGCGTTGGAGCACGTCCGTTCCCTCGCCGGCATGACGTTCGTGGTCGACGCCGGCCACGGCGGCAAGGACCCGGGCACGGGCGCGACCAGCGGGCGCGGCCCGGAGAAGGACCTGGTCCTGGCGCTGGCGCAGGGAGTCGCGGGCAAGCTGGAGGCGCGTGGCGGCCGCGCGCTGATGACGCGCAAGGGGGACGTGTTCGTCGAGCTGGACGAACGCGCGGCGCTGGCCGATCGGGCGCGCGCCGACCTCCTGGTGTCGCTGCATGCCGACTGGTCGCAGAAGGCCTCGGCCTCGGGCCTGTCCGTGTGGATCGCGCGCAGCCCCCTGAGCGCGAGCCGGCGCGTGGCCCAGGAGATCCTCGCGGCCGCGCGCCGCGCCGGCATCAAGACCCGCACGGTGCAGAACTCGAACTTCCGAGTGCTGGTGGGGCACGGCCGTCCGGCGGTCCTGGTCGAGTGCGGCTTCCTGAGCAACCCCGGGGACGCCGAGAAGCTGAACTCCTCCTGGTATCGGGCGAGACTGGCGGACGTCATCGTCGAGGGGATCGCGGCGGCGCTGTGCCGCTGACGCCGCTCAGCGCGCGGCGAGCAGCGCCACGACCGTGGCCTCGATGACCTCCCCGCGACCCTGCGGGCCGGCGCCTTCACCGGTCTTGGCCTTGACGTTGAGCCGAGCCGGGTCGATCTCGAAGAGCCGCGCCATGGCAGCGCGGATGGCGGCGCGGTGCGGCGCGAGCTTCGGTCGCTCGGCGACCACGACGGCGTCGAGCGACAACAGGCGCAGCCCGCGGTCAACCGCGCGTCGCAAGGCGGCGCGCGCCAGATCGCGCGAGTCGGCGTCCCGGTAGGCGGGATCGTCGTCCGGGAAGAGCGTGCCGAGGTCGTCTTCGCCGGCGGCGCCGAGGAGCGCATCGGCGGCGGCGTGCAGCAGCACATCCGCGTCCGAGTGGCCGAGCAGCCCCTTCTCATACGGGATCGCGACCCCGCCCAGGACGAGCGGCCTTCCCGGAACGAGCAGGTGGCGGTCCCAGCCCAGGCCGACGCGCAACGACTCGTGGTTCATGGCACGGCTCCGCCGGAGCCCAGCTCCGGATCGAACGCCGGCAGGAGGGCGCGCGCCAGCGCCAGGTCCTGAGGCGTGGTGATCTTCAGGTTCGCGGGATCGCCCGGCACGACGTGCACCTGCCGGCCGGCGCGCTCGAGCAGGGAGGCGTCATCGGTCGGCTCGCGGGAGACGCACGCGGGCCGGGCCAGGGCTGCGCGCAACAGGGCTGCGCGGAAGGCCTGCGGCGTCTGGGCGCGGAAGAGCTCCTCGCGGCTCACGGTCTCGACGATGACCTCGGCGCGCACGCGCTTGAGGGTGTCGGCCACGGGCAGGGCGGGGATGGCCGCACCGTGCCGCTCCGCCGCGTCGATGATGTTGTTGAGGAGCCGGGCCGAGACGAAGGGGCGGGCCGCGTCGTGCAGCAGGAGGATGTCCGCGTCCGGCGAGGCCGCGGCCACGCCGCTCCGCACCGAGGCGCCGCGCTCCGCCCCGCCTTCGGCCTGGCGTACCGGAAGACCTGGTCCGGCCGCGGCGGCGGCGATGCGCCGCGCCTGGTCGCGATCCTCGGCGCGCGTGACCAGGATGATCTCGCGCAGGCCGCGCGCGCGCGCCAGCGCCGCGATCGTGCGCGCGAGGATCGGCTGGG
>DYIW01000295.1 GCA_020723465.1 Phycisphaera mikurensis | reverse complement strand
CGGCGCTCGCAACGCGGCCGCGGGGGATTCCTGCTCAGGCTCTGAGGCGCGGCCGGCGCCGGCATCACGTCGCGGCGGCCCCGCGGCCAGACTCGCTCGCGCAAGTCCGCGCGGCACTCGACTCTCCTCCGGCCGCGGCAGAGCGCAGGTCGCCCCGAGTCCATCGCCGCCGCCGTGCGAGCGGCCGAGGACCTTCGCGGCGCGCGACCATGCCGGCGGTCAGTGGCACAGTCCGGCCGAGCGCAGGTACGCGACCGCCAGCTTCACCTCGGCCGCGGGAAAGCGGGAGTCGACCTCGAGCACCAGGGGCACACCTCTTGGCAGGGAGTCGGCGACCTGCCGGAAGTCGACCTCGCCGGCCCCGGGCGGCAGGTTGGTCTCGGCTCCCGCCGCATCGTGGAGCGCGGCCCCGAAGGTGCGCGCCGCGTGCTCGCCGGCCCAGATCCCGGCGGGCGACACGCCGGCAGCCTCCAGGCGCCAGGCCGCGGCCGTGTCGTGCCAGTAGCCGAGGTTCTGCGCGCGGACGTCACCCAGGATGAGCGACAGCACGCGCTGGTTGGGGAAGCCGGCCAGGGAAGCCGGCGTGGCGATGGCGAAGCGCACCTCGGGCTCGGCGCGGCAGGCCGCGAACAGGAGACGGCAGGCACGATCGAGGAACGCGTCGCTGTGCCGATCGACGAGACGCGCGATGGCCGCCGCCTCCTGGCGGAGCGCCTCGCTCATTCCCTGGGTGCGCACCTTCGCCCACAGCTCGTCTTCCCGCTCGCGCGCCTGTTGGAAGTCCAGGTCGCCGAAGCGGAGCACCACGTGGCGGGCGCCCGCGGTCCGGGCGAGAGCCGCGGCGCGGGCCATTTCCTTGAGCGCGCGCCCCGAGGCCACGGCCTGCGGCGCGACCAGCGAAGGTTCGCCTCCCGGTCCCGCGCTCTCCGGCGAGCCCGCTTCCAGGGCGAGCACGTGCGCCCCGGCTGGCCGCAGGGTTGGCAGCAGGCGCTCGGGGTCCTTCAGGCTGGTGAAGCGGGAGAGCGCGCACTCGCGCAGCCCGATCTCGCGCATGGCGGCGAGCACCTGCACCGCGGTCACGGACCGGTCCCCGAGCCAGAGCGTCGAGAGCGCGAGCGACATCAGGCGCGAGTCTAGCAGGCCGTCGAACAAGTCATCCTGCCTGTGGCAGCGCCCTTGCGGCCAACAGACGCCCGCCCGGAGCGTTTATGATCGAGATTCTCGCTTCCGGCCGCCGCGGCCGACACCTCGGCCCGCGCCGCCGCAGCCCTTGTTGGAGACCAAGCAATGAAAAGGCGATTCCTCGGCCTGCTGGCCGTTCTCACCCTGTGCGGCGCACAGGCGACCGCCTCGGCCGCCGCGTTCGCCGTGCTTCCGGCGCCCGCCGACAAGCCCTACGTGGGCGTCACGCTCGCCCCTGCCGCCGAGGGGCTGGAAATCCAGACCGTCCTCCCGGACGCGCCCGCGCAGAAGGCGGGCCTCGAGCCCGGCGACATCATCACCGCGCTCGGCGCGGCGCGTATCGATTCGATCGAGTCCCTGAACGACGCGCTGAGCCGGCACGCTGCGGGCGACCAGGTCGAGCTGAGCGTGCTGCGCGGCGACCAGACGATCCACGTCATCGTCGAGCTCGGCGCCAAGCCCGCCGCGCTCGAGGCGCAGACCGGCTTCCTCGGCGAGCTGCCCGAGCCCGAGGCGCTCCCGGCCGAGCCGCCGCTGGAGGCGCCGCGCGGCGGCGGGTACCTCGGCATCTTTGTGGAGCCCACGGAGGGCGGCGGCGCGAAGGTGGCGGGCGTCCGGCCGGGCAGCCCGGCGGAGCAAGGCCGCTTGAAGGACGGCGACACGATCGTCGCCATCGACGGCCAGAAGGTCGAGTCCGCCGACCAACTCAAGGAGATCCTGGCCGCGCGCGCGCCGGGCGACGAGATCCAGGTGACGATCCGGCGCGACGGCGGCGAGAAGCAGCGCATTGTCACGCTGGCGCGCTTCGAGGACCTCGACTGGAGCGGCGCCCCTCTGGCGGAGCCGGCGCCCGAGGCGGATGCGCCCGAAAGCCAGGAGAAGCAGGACAGGCCCCTGGTGCTGCGCGCCGTGAAGAAGCCCAAGGCTCGCGTCGCGGTCCAGGCGGAAGAACCCGCCGCGGAGAAGGCGAAGAAGCAGGACAAGGGCGGCCAGCGCGGCTGGCTCGGCATCTACCTGGGCGAGGACGAGAAGGGCGTCAAGGTCGACGGCACCATACCGGACGGCCCGGCCGAGAAGGCGGGCGTGCAGGCCGGCGACGTCATCCTCTACCTGGACGAGACGAAGATCGACACCTCCGCCGATCTGCTGAAGGTCCTCGAGGGGACGCGCAAGGGCAAGACCGTGGCGCTCATGGTGCTGCGCGAGGGGAAGCCCCTCGAGTTCGACGTCAAGCTCGGCAAGCAGCCCGCGGAAAGTGGCGTCGCCGCCGAGGACTTCGTGGAGGTCGCGCCCGCGCCGCCCCGAAGGGCCCTGAAAACCGTTCCGGAGAAGGCGCCCAAGAAGGCGAAGCAGCCGAAGAAGGCGAAGTCGTCGCTGGCGCTCGGGCCGGAGAAGACGATCCGTCTGGTCCCGGGAGCGGGCGGAGGCTTCGTGCTGAAGGTCGACGGCCAGGCAGAGGGGCTGGAGATCCCCGCTCACGGCAGCAAGGTGCTGATGCTCGAGGCGGACGGCGACCGGGGCGTGAAGGTGCGCATCCTCGATCCCGGCGAGAGGGACTTCGCCGTGGTCGTCGAGGAGAAGGGCAAGGGCGCGCCCAGGGCCTTCTCGACCTTCGGCCAGTTCGAGGAGATGGAGCTCCCGTTCGGGATCGTGGAGCAACGCAAGGGCAAGAAGGCGCCGGCCAAGGTCCCGGGCGCGCCCTGCTGCGCGTGCTGCTCTGGGCCGTGCTTCACCGGGCCCGTCCACATCGAGAACCTGTACATCTACTGCGGCGGGAGCTGCGCGCCCGGCGCCGCCAAGAAGGGCCCGGCGCTGCCGCCGCACGCCATGATCCTCGAGCTGATGGACGGCGAGGACGACTTGCTGCGCAAACTCGGCTACGTCGGCGGCAGCAAGCAGGGCAGCGACTGCGGCAGTTCATGCGGCGCCGACTGCGGTGAAGACTGCGGCAGCTCGTGCGGCGGCGGCTGCGGCGGCGACTGCGGCGGCGACTGCGGCGGCGACTGCGCGCCCGAGACCTGCCCCGAGGCCGACACCGACTGACCCGATCGCTTCGCGCGCTGGCGCGCCCTTCTCGCAACGGGAGCCGGACAGACCGTTCTGTCCGGCTCCCTTCGCTTCCGGCACGACGCGGTCAGGACGCCTACACGCGCACCTCGCCCGTGCCCTGCGAGCGGTCGCGGCAGGCGGCCAGGACCGGCTCCACCTCGGCATCCAGGAACTCGTCCACCTGCTCGGGCGCGCGACCGATGAAGCGCTCGGCGCGCGTCAGCTCGGGCAGGAGTGCGCGCACGGCCGCGAAGGCCTCGTCGGCGGCGATACGTTCGAGCAGGTCGTTCTCCTCGCCCCGCTTCAGGCGCTCGGCCGCGGCGAGGGCATGGCGCCGCACGGCCTCGTGCAGCGTCTGGCGATCGCCCCCAGCGCGCGTCGCGGCCATGAGGATCTCCTCGGTGGCCATGAAGGGCAGCTCGCGCGCCACGTGCGCGCGGATCGGCTCGGCGTGCACCACCAGCCCCGAGGCGACGTTCAGCAGGGTCTGCAGCATGCCGTCGGCGGCCAGGAAGGACTCGGGGATGATCAGCCGCCGGCAGGCCGAGTCGTCCAGCGTACGCTCCAGCCACTGGTTCATCGCGGTCTCTGCCGCGCAGTCGAGCTGCGCCGCGATGAAGCGGGCGAGCGAGCAGATGCGCTCGCAGCGCATCGGGTTGCGCTTGTAGGCCATGGCGGAGGAGCCCACCTGCTGCTCCTCGAACGGCTCCTCCACCTCGCGCTCGTGCGCGAGCAGGCGCAGGTCCACGGCCATCTTGCCGGCGGAGAGGGCGAGCCCGGCCAGCGCGGAAAGCACCTCAAAGTCGAGCTTGCGCGGGTAGGTCTGGCCGCAGATCGGATACGTCCTGGCGAAGCCCGCCGCGGCCGCCACCCTGCGCTCCAGCTCCTTGACCTGCTCGTGGTCGCCCTGAAACAGCGCCAGGAAGGAGGCCTGCGTGCCCGTGGTGCCCTTGACGCCGCGAAAGCGCAGCCCGTCGCGCAGGGCCGCCAAGCGCTTCAGGTCGTCCAGCAGATCCTGCAGCCAGAGGCAAGCGCGCTTGCCCACGGTGGTGAGCTGCGCCGGCTGAAAGTGCGTGTACGCCAGGCAGGGCCGCGCACGTTCCGTGCGCGCGAAGGCGGCCAGGCGCACCAGCGTGCTCGCCAGAGGATCGAGCAGCAGGTCGAGCGCCTCCCGCATGATGATGAGGTCGGCGTTGTCCGTGACGAAGCAGGAGGTGGCGCCGAGGTGAATGACGCCGCGCGCCCCGGGCGCCGCGTCGCCGAAGGCGTGGATGTGGGCCATCACGTCGTGGCGCAGCCGTTCCTCGTAGGTCCGGGCCCGCTCGAAGTCGATGCACGCGGCGCCGGCCTCGAGCTCGGCGACCTGGGAGGCGCTGATCGGCAGACCCAGCTCGCTCTCGGCGCGCGCCAGCGCGATCCACAGGCGCCGCCACTCGGTGATGCGCCGGCGCTCCGAGAAGAGGGCCCTCATGCGCGCGCTCGCGTAGCGCGCGCCGAGCGGGCTCTCGTAGGAATCCACGGTCATGAAACCCATTCCTTTCACTAGCAGCCCGGCCGCGGCCCGCCGCCTCAGGCCGTGGCCAGCAGCGCCGAGGCCACGGCCACCAGCGCCGGCGGCAGCAGGAACGCCAGACGGCGCCTCGCGTCCGCCCGCGGAGCGAGCGCAAGCCGCACCATGAGCGCCGCCAGGACGGCGCCGGCGAAGTCCGTGATCACGTCGGCGGCGCTCGCCGAGCGTCCCTCCACCAGCGACTGATGCCACTCGTCGCAGCAGGCGAAGGCCACAGTGAGCGCGACCGCGGCCAGCATACGCTTCCAGGGAAGGTCAGGAAGCGCGCCGCGCCGGGCCAGGGCCAACGCCAGGAAGAAGCACAGCAGGCCGAAGAGCGGGGCGTGGGCGAGATTGAACAGGAAGCCGCCGAGCGGCCCCACCTCGCCGAAGGTGGCTCCAGGGAGCACGGACAGCGCGTGGATGCCGGCGGCCCACAGCAGGGACAGGGCGAAGAGCGCCGGCGCGCCCAGCCGCAGGAGCCAGCGCGTCATTTGCGCTTCACCATCACGACCCGCACGCCGCCGCTTCTCGCCCGCTCCACTCGGACCTCGTCCGACCGGGCCCGGATCAAATAGAGACCGCGCCCGCGCTCCAGGTCCGCCTCGGGGAGGGCTCCCGCCAACGGGGCGACGAGCGCGCGTCCGAGTTCCTCCAGGCGCCGCTCGTCCTCGACGCGTGCGCCGCTCTCCTCGACCGCGACCTCCAGCCGCGCGCCGTCGAACGAGGCCTCGATGCCGAGCGTGCCATCGTCGTGGCTGCCGTGCTCCATGGCGTTGAACAGCGCCTCGGCCACGGCCAGCGAGACGTCGCGCACTTGTTCTTCGCTGAAGCCCCAGCCAGCCGCGAACGCCTCGATCCTCCTGCGGACCGTTCGCATGGAGCGGGCATCCATCGCGACGCGGCACGAGAGCGAGGCAGGCAGCGCTCCCCCCGTTCCGCCAGCGGGATTCCCCTCCCGGTCTGAAAGCACGTCGCGCTCTCCGAGATCACAGAACCGTCCGCCGCATCCTAGCAGACCGCCGCGGCAGCGCACTGGCATTCCGCCGGCCGCGACCACCGTGTCGCGCGGCCTGCCCGCGGCGGCCGCTCAGGCGCGCCGCAAGGCCTCGATCTCCATGGTCACGTCCAGGGCGGCCGCGGAATGCGTGAGGGCGCCGATGGAGATACGGTCGACGCCGGTGAGCGCATAGCGCCGCACCGTGCGCAGGGTGATGCCGCCGGAAGCCTCCAGCAGGATGCGCCGGCGCTGGACCGCGGCCCGCACCTTCGGAACGGCGCTCTTCAGCTCGCGCGGCGAGAAGTTGTCGAGCAGGATCGAGTCGGCCCCGGCCGCGGCCGCGGCCGCCGCCTCCTCCGCCGTCCTGGCCTCGATCTGCACGAACAGGCCCGCGGGCGCGTCCCGGCGCACTCGCTCGGTCGCCTCCTTCATGCCCGCGGCCGAGCCCGAGGCGCCCAGGAGGTCGAGGTGGTTGTCCTTGACCAGCACCGCGTCGTACAGCCCCATGCGGTGGTTGATGCCGCCGCCCGCCCGCACCGCGTCCTTTTCCAGGCGGCGCAGCAGCGGCGTGGTCTTGCGCGTGTCGACGACGTCCACCCCGGTCCCCTCGACGGCATGCACGAACCGGCGCGTGAGCGTGGCGATCCCGGATAGCCGGCCGAGGAGGTTGAGGGCGAGGCGCTCGCCCGCCAGGACTGTGCGAGCGCTCGCCCGCACCTCGCCCGCGAGCGCGCCGGCGCCGACCACCTCGCCCTCCGCTGCGTGCTCCTCCACGGTTGCGCCGGGCTCGAGCAGCTCGAACACCCTGAGGGCGGCGCCGATCCCGGCCACCACTCCCTCCTCCCTCAGGCGGAGCGTCCCCCGGGCGCGCAGCTCCGGTTCGAAGAGCGCGTTCGACGTCACGTCGCCCGCGCCCACGTCCTCGGCGAGGGCCTGGCGCAGGAAGGCATCGAGATCGCTGGTGACATCGAGCGGCATGGCGCGGGCGCCGCGGCCGCGCGGACTTCGCGAACCGCACGGGCGAGCCGCGGCTGCGCGCACGATAGCCGGTACGCGCGCACGCGCCAGCATTTTCGCGAGAGCGGGGCCAGCCGCCCGTCGCGGCGCGAGCGGGGCGGTGCGCCCATTTCGGATTCGGGCGCAGGCTCAGGGCAGGACCTGGACGAGCACTCCGTTCGTCAGCGAGAAGCCAGGCGGCGACGCTGCGTCCTGTATCGCAACCTGCATGGTGAAGCTCAGGCCGCCGGCGCTCGCCGGCAGCACACCCGGAAGGACGACCGAGCCGTTGCCCGGCCCCGCGCCTCCGAGCGGGAGGACGAACTGCAGCGGCAGCAGGGAGCTCAGCAGGAAGG
>DYIW01000006.1:44278-48083 GCA_020723465.1 Phycisphaera mikurensis | reverse complement strand
GCCCCCCCGGCGCTCGCAACGCGGCCGCGGGGGATTCCTGCTCAGGCTCTGAGGCCCGCGCGCATCGCGCGCTGACCGGCGCAAGCGCGGCCGGAAGCTACCTGATGCTCGACTCCGCGTACCACCTGCGCCTGCTCGGCGCGCGTGCGGGCGATGTCCCCGCGGCGCTGCAGCGCGCCTGGCTGCGCTGGCTCTGGCGGCGGCCCTGCGGCATCCGCTACCTGTCGGCGCCGCTCGCGCCGCGCCGCGCGCTCCTCGGCGCCGGCGCCTGGGACCGCTGGCTCGCGAGCCTGGAGCTGCTCGTGGCGTTTCCCGCCGCGCGGCCGCTGCTCGCGCCCGCGCTGGCCCGGCTCGAGGCGCTCCAGGACGACGCCGGCTGCTGGGATTTCGGCGCCGCGCTGTCCCGTTCGATCGCCCTGCCCTTCTCGTCCGCTCGCTGGACGGCGGCCGTGCGCCGCCAGGACTGGACCGCGCGCGTGCTCTGCTTGCTGGCGTGCTATCATCGTCGCTGCGAGAGGTGAGGGCCTCGCGCCGGCGGCGGCCTGTGTGGCCCGGAAGGAGCAGAGGGATGGTGACACTCAGGTTCGACGCGACCGCGCGGCCCGCAGTCGAGAGACCGGCGTGCAAGGCCGCGGTCTCCGCCCTGCTCTACGTCTTCTTCTGCGTGGTGTACATCGTCGTTTCGGGCCGGATCGCGGCCGCGGCCGCGTCTTCCACGGAAGAGCTGCGCTGGATCGAGACCGCCAAGGGAACGCTGTTCATCCTGGTCACGGGCGCGCTGTTCTACGCGGTCATGTTCGTCCACTGGCGCAGGATCCGCTCCAGCGAGGAGACGATCATCGCGCAGGAAGGAGCCCTGCTGCAGAGCGAACGCAAGGCCGTGGCCGCGATGTGCGCCGCGTCCATGGCCCACGATCTGAACAACCTACTCATGTCGCTCGCCGGGCTGGTGGAAGGGCTCAAGGGACTGGAGAAGGGCGACGACTTCTTGCGCGACCTGCGGGCGCGCGTCGAGGGCGGGATCGAGAGCCTGGCGCGCATGTCCCGGCGCATTTCCATGACTGCTCAGCAGGTGCTGCCGGCGCAGCGGGCGCGCGCCGACCTGCCCGCGGCGATCGCCCAGGTCGCCGCCCTGGTGCGCAAGCATCCCGACGTGGCCCTCTGCTCCATCCACTTGCCTGAAGGCCCGGAGCTGGCGGCGACCGTGAGCCGCGACCTGCTCGAGGAAGCGCTGATGAACCTGGTGATCAACGCGGCGCAGGCCGGCGGCCGGGGCAGCACGATCGAAGTGCGCTGCTGCCGGGAAGGCGGAGACGCCGTGGTCGAGGTGCATGACCAGGGGCCGGGCGTGCCGGAGGAATCGGCCGGCCGCATCTTCGACCCGTGCTTCACGACCAAGCCCGCGGGCAGCGGGCTCGGCCTGGTGGCGGTGAAGACCTTCGCCGCGGCGCACGACGGCGCGGTCTCCTTCGGCCGGTCGCCGCTCGGCGGAGCGGTCTTCACGCTGCGCTTCCCTCTCGCCGCGAGCGCGGAGAGCGGCCAGGGCGAGGCGCGCGGCAGGCTGAAGGCCGAAAGCTGACACCTGTCAGCTCTCGGCTCGCAGCGCCTCGAGCGGCGGCCGCGCGAGCAGCCCCCTGCTGCCGATGCGCCCCAGGAAAACGGTGAGCAGGACGATCCCGGCGCAGGCGAGCAAGAGCGGGCCGAGCGCCACGGAGAAGCGCGTGTGGAAGCGCCAGGCGGCCAGCGCCCAGGTGGCGCCGAGGGAGAGCAGCAGACCGGTGAGGGCGGCCAGCGCGCCGAGGAACAGGTACTCGGCGTTCATGATGCGCACCACCTGGCGGCGCGTGGCGCCAAGCGTGCGGAGCAGCACCGCTTCCTCGAGGCGCTGCAGGCGGCTGGTCAGGACCGAGCCGACCAGCACCACGAGCCCGGCGGCGATGGCGAACATGGCCATGAAGTGAATGGCCTGGCCTGCCTTCGCCAGCAGGTCCCCGGCCAGCCGCATGACCAGCGCGGTGTCGATGACCGACACGTTTGGGCAGCGCTCCATGAGCACGCGCTGCAGCGCCCCGATCTGCTCGGCGCCGGCCGCGCGCGCGAGCACGACGTGGAACTGAGGTGCCTCCTCGAGCACGCCCGCCGGAAAGACGGCGAAGAAGTTGGGTCGCATCTGCAGCCACTCCACCGCGCGGATGCTGCCCACGACCGTCTCGATTTCGGTCCCCTGCACGTCCCAGACGAGCGGGTCGCCCAGGGAGACGGCGAGCGACTCGGCGATCCCCTGGTCGAGGGAGATCGGCGCCGGCCTCGTCATCGCCTCGGCGCGGCCGGTCCAGGTCCCCGCGATCAGCTCCTCGCTCTCGTCCAGCTCCTCGCGATACGTGGAGCGATACTCGCGCAGGAGCGCCCAGCTCGAGATCCCGTCGCCCTCGACGTCGCGCAGCTCCGCCACGCCCTTCCCCTTCAGCCGCGCGAGGCGCATGGTCACGATCGGCACGCGCTCACCCGCGGTCAATCCCTGGTCGCGCACCAGGGAGCAGACGTCCTCGAGCTGATCGCCGCGGATGTCGAAGAGCACCACGTTCGGCTCGTGTTGCGCCTGCGCCGCGCGCACCTCCCCGAGCAGCAGGCCGCGCGTCTGGTAGAGCGTCATGACGTGGAAAGCGCCGAAGCCGATGCACACCATGAGCAGCAGCGTCTGGTTGCCGGGACGGTGCAGGTTGGCGAGTCCCTGGCGCCACTCGTAGGGCCACCTGCGCGGCATGAGGCGGCGCGCCGCGGCGCGCAGCAGGCGCGCGGTCAGCGCCAGCAGGCCGAAGCCGGCGCCAACCGCGCCGGCGTAGGCGCAGGCTTGCGCGAAGCTCTCGGTGTGCAGCGCGGCGAAGAGCAGCACGCCGAGCCCGATGGCGAGGAGCACGGCAGAGCGCAGCGGATCGCGCCCGGGCGCGGGCTCGACCGCGCTGCGCAGGGCGGCGAAGGGCGAGACGCGGCGCAGCGGCAGCAGCGGCAGCAGGCTGAAGGCGAGCGCGGCCGCCAGACCCGTGGCCGCGCCCGAGGCGAGCGCGCGCCACGACACCAACAGCGGCACGTCCAGGGGCAGAAAGTCCTGCATCACCGCGGGCAGGAGGCGCTGCACCCCCAGGCCGAGCACGGCGCCGGCCGCCGCGCCGCCGGCGCCCAGGACCAACGCCTGAGCCAGGTAGACGGCGAACGTGCGGCGCGCCGTCGCGCCCAGGCAGAGCAGCGTGGCCACGTTCCCGAGCTTGCGCCGCGCGTGCACGTGGATGGCGCTGCCTACGCCGAGCCCTCCCAGGATGAGCGCGATGAAGCCGACCAGGCTGAGGAAGCGGCCGAGGTTCTCCATGGTGCGACCGAGGCGGCGGCGCGTGGTCTCGGCGTCGTCCAGGCGCAGGCGATTCTGGTCAGCGTGCTCCTTCAGCTCCGCGCGCAGCCGCCGCGTGTCGGCCGCGCCGGGGAAGCGGTAGAAGCGCTGGTGCGTGACGCGGCTGCCGCGCTCCAGCAGCGCCGCGTCCAGGCCGGCGAGGGGCAGGTAGACGCGCTGTCCCAGGAGCGCCGAGAGCGCCGTCTCCCCCGGGGCCTTGCACAGGGCGCCGGCGATCTCGTAGGTGACGGCGCCGATCCGCACCGTGTCGCCCGCGGCCAGCTTGAGCTGGGCGAGCAGCGCCTCATCCATGAGCGCGCCGCGTCCGGCGCGAAACGCCGCGGCGGCGGCGCGCGGCTCGGTCAGGAGCTCGCCGTAGAAGGGGTAGGCGCCCTCGACGGCGCGCACCAGCACCAGGCGCGT
>DYIW01000006.1:38089-44268 GCA_020723465.1 Phycisphaera mikurensis | reverse complement strand
GCCCGCGGGAAGTGCGCCATGGAGGAGAAGGAGACCTGGCGTGCCTCTGCGCCGCCGAGCTCCTCGACGAGCCGCTCGCGCAGCAGGCGCTCGCTCTCCGGCGCGAAGGGCTGGCGCGCCGCGATGCTCAGATCGGCGCCGAGCACGGAGCGCGCCTGCCGGTCGACGGCCCGCTCCATGCTGTCGCGGAACGAGCCGGTGGCGACGAGAGCGGCCACGCCCACGGCCATGGCGCTGGTGAAGAGGACGAGCCGGCGGCGGTCGCGGCGGCTGTCGCGCCAGGCCATTCTCCAGGTCCAGGGATCGACGAGGGCGGCGAGGATGCGCATGGTCAGGCGCGCGCCGCGCTTCCGGCCGGGGAATCGGCGGCGAGCGCGCCGTCTTTGAGCTCGATGACGCGGCCGGTGCGGCGCGCCAGCTCCAGGTCGTGGGTCACGAGCACGAGCGTGGTCCCGGCGTCGCGGTTCAGCGCGAAGAGCAGGTCCGCGACCGCCTGGCTGGTGCGGCGGTCGAGGTTGCCCGTGGGCTCGTCGGCGAAGAGGATGCGCGGCTGGTTGACGAAGGCGCGCGCCAGCGCCACGCGCTGCTGCTCGCCGCCGGAGAGCTGCGCCGGGTAGTGGCTCAGGCGCCCTCCCAGGCCCACGCGCTCGAGCAGGCCGGCCGCACGCCGCGCCGCACCCGCCCCGCCGAGCAGCTCCAGCGGGACCATCACGTTCTCGAGGGCGGTGAGCGTGGGCAGCAGGCGGAAGGTCTGGAAGACGAAGCCCACGCTGTGCGCGCGCAGCGCCGCGCGCCGGTCCTCGTCGAGCGCGTTCAGGTCCGCGCCGTTCAGCGTGACCTTCCCGGAGGTCGGGCGCTCGAGGCCGGCGCACAGGCCGAGCAGGGTCGACTTGCCCGAGCCCGAGGGGCCGACCACCGCGCAGGCGGCTCCGGCTTGAAGCGCGAAGGAGACCGCGTCGAGGACCAGAAGCGGCTGTCCGGCGCTCGTGTACGATTTCGACAGTCGGTCGGCGATCAGGATGGCGGATGCGTCCATGTCAGCCCCAGGGTGCGGTCTTCCTTGTATATGCCGCGCGGCCGGCGCTTTCCACCTCGCGCTCGCGGCCGCTCTCGCGGCCGGCTGCGGCGGGGAGGACGCGCCCGAGCAGGCCGGAGCGCGGGAGCGGGTGGGCGCGGCGCGGCGGCCGGCCGTGCTCGTGCTCGGCGACAGCCTGGCGGCGGGCTACGGGATCGATCCGCGCCAGGCTTTCCCGGCCCTGCTGCAGGCGCGCGTCGACGCGGCCGGCCTCGACTGCGAGGTCCTGAACCGCGGCGTGAGCGGCGACACGACCTCGGGCGGCCTCGGCCGGATCGACTGGCTCCTGCAGCGGCCCTGCGACGTGCTCGTGCTCGCGCTCGGCGGCAACGACGGGCTGCGCGGCATACCGGTCGAGACCACGGAAGCGAACCTCCAGGCGATCATCGACCGCTGCCGCGCCGCGCGCCCCGGCGCGCGGATCCTGCTCGCGGGCATGCTGGCCCCGCCCAACATGGGCAGGGAGTTCACTGCTTCGTTCCAGGCTCTCTTCCCGCGCCTCGCGCAGAAGAACGACCTGCCGCTCGTGCCCTTCCTCCTGGAAGGCGTGGCTGGTATCCCCGGCCTGAACCAGCCGGACGGCATCCACCCCACGGCCGCCGGGCACGAGATCGTGGCCGAGAACGTCTGGCGCTGTCTCGAACCGTTGCTCGCCGTCCCACCCGGGGAGTAGTGCGGGAGACGGGGCCCACGCCGTGGGCGCGGCCGCGTCACCTGTGGAGGTCCGACCTTCGGCGCCGGGAGGAGGACCGGTTGCCATGCCTGCGTTCGTCCGCTATCTTGTATCTGTGTGGAGACCCCTATGCTCGACCTAGAGCGACAAGTCTATGCCAGAAGCGGCGCGGAATGGGCCCGGGAGCATCCGGGCAAGTACGCCGTCGTGAAGGGGGACTCTCTTGCCGGCGTCTTCGACACGATCGAAGAGGCGCTGGCGGCCGGAGTGCGGGCTTTTGGACTGACCTCGTTCCTTGTGCGCCAGCTCGGCCAACCTCCGGAGCAGATCAGTGTTCCGGCTCTGAGCATGGGTCTGCTACGTGCCCATTCTTAGCGTTCAGCTCGGCGGAGAGGCTCGGACCGTTGATGGTCGCGCCATCCCGATCCCGCCTCAGGGCGCGCTTGTCCAGCGCGGACCGATCGTGCAGGTCTCGGTCAACGTGGGGCGGGCGATCGCGCAGCAGATTCTGCAGCAGGGTGGCACCCTCCCTTCACCCGTTTCCGGCTTCGCGCTGATCGACACGGGTGCAACATCCACCTGTGTCGACGACGATGCGGCGCAGCGGCTGCAGCTTCCCGTCATCGACGTGGTTCAGATCGCCTCGGCCTCCCACCCCAAGGCGGAGCAGAACGTGTATCCGATCTCGATAGAGGTGGCGGGCCTTCCGATCGGGATCGATGCTCCCCGAGCGATCGGCGCTCCTCTCGCCGCGCAGGGTCTCCTTGTCCTGATCGGCCGTGACGTTCTCCAGCATTGCGTTCTCGTCTACAGCGGCGTCACGGGGAGCTTCTCGCTCTCGACCTGAATCGGCCCTGGGAATGCCGTCTTGCCTTCTGGCTGTGGGCTCGCGCGGGCTTTCTTTCCCGCGCGGCAAGGCCCGCGTCCTCGACCAGACTCCGCGGGTCCAAACAGTGACCGTCGGCGTTCGCGCGAGTGCCGCAGGCGCTGCCGCCGGCGGGCGCGCGAGGGAAGGCGCCAACGCCTTGCCCGCACGACCGTAGGAGAACGCACGAACGTTGCGCGAGGAGGAGACCATGTCGAGACGCGATCTGGTGATCATCCTGCTCGTGGCCCTTGGAACGGCCGCGACCACCACGCCGGCCTTCGGCCAGGCGACTGCGACGGAACCGAAGGTGGAGGAAGGGGACATCGAAGGCGCTCCGTACCGCATCCAGATCCCGGACCCGTGGAACGGTGGGTTGGTCATGTACGCGCACGGCTACCGTCCCGCGGGCGCGGAGTGGCGCCCGCTGCCGGACGCGCTCGGCGCGGTCTTCCTGCAGCGCGGCTTTGCCCTGGCCGAATCGGGCTACTCGCGCCAGGGCTGGGCCGTGGAGGAGGCGCGGCGCGACACGGAGGCGCTGCGCTTGCTCTTCGTCCAGCGGCACGGCGAGCCGCGGCGCACGTTCGCCGCCGGCCACTCGCTGGGCGGGATCGTCGCCCTGGCCTTGATCGAGACGCATCCCGACGCGTACGCCGGCGCGCTCACCGTCAGCGCGCCGCTGGTTTCCGCGATCCAGTTCTTCAGCGAACAAGTGCTCGACACGCTCGTCACCTTCGAGGCCCTGTTCGGCGACGCGCTGCCCGAAGAGTGCCGGCCCGTGGCCGAGGCGCCCCAGCTTTCCGCGGCAACGGCCGAAGCCGCGCTGCAGGCCGCTCCCGCGCTGGGCGAGGCGTTCGCCCTGCGCTGGGGCGTGCGGCGGCGCGAACTCGCGGCGCACCTCGCGTTCTACCACCTGATCTATCGAGAGGTGGTCGAGCGCGCGGGCGGCCACCCGGTGGACAACCGGAACACGGTCTACTCCGGCTTCGGCGACGACCGCGCGCTGAACGCCGCGGTGCGGCGCTACGCCGCGACCCCCGAGGCGCTCGCCTACTTGCGGCGCTGCTACTCGCCGACGGGACTCCTGCGGGATCCACTCCTTGCGATCCACACCACCTACGACCCGGGCGTGCCGGCACGCCTGGCGAACCTCTACTCGGTGACCACCGCGCTCGCGGGGCGCGAGCAGTGGTTCGTCCACTTGCGGGTCGAGGCCGACGGCCACTGCAACGTCGGTCCGCCGCTGCTCGGCCGCGCCTTCGACCAGCTCGCGGCCTGGGCCGAGGACGGGACCCGGCCCGAGCCCGGTCTGCTGCGTTGACCACGCCCGCGCCCTTCCACGCCGCGCCGCGCACCCGCGGCGCTCGAAACCGCGTTTTGTTGCTGCGCCGGCTCTTGCGAACCCTGTATAGTGCCGCCTCGTGTGGGCTGACACCGAGAAGACCCCTCGTGACGCCGGGGAATCCCGGCGGCGGCGAGCCCGGGTCTCATGGTTCTCCGGAGGCCCGGCACTTCATCCGCCCAGGTGAGCAGCGCGTCTGCCAACAAGAAGGTCAGGAAGAATGGCGACACTCAAGGAAACCCTTGCGAGGAAGATCGAGGAACAGCGTCCCCGGACCGCGCGGCTGGTCAAGGAGTTCGCCGACGTCAAGCTCGGCGAGGTCACGATCGGCCAGGCGATCGGCGGCGCGCGCGGCGTGCGCTGCCTGGTAACCGACATCTCCTACCTCGATCCGTACGAGGGCATCCGCTTCCGCGGCAAGACCATCCCGGAGACGTTCGCGGCCCTGCCCAAGGTGCCGGGCAAGGACTACCCGTACGTCGAGGGCTTCTGGTGGTTCCTGATGACCGGCGAGGTCCCGACCATGGCGCAGACCCTCGAGGTGGTCGAGGACTTCAAAGCGCGCCGTTCCCTGCCGCAGTACGTGATCGACGTGCTGCGCGCCATGCCGCGCGACACGCATCCCATGACCATGTTCTCGGCCGCGATCCTCGCCATGCAGCGCGAGTCGGTGTTCGTCAAGCGCTACAACGAAGGCATGAACAAGTTCGCTTACTGGGAGCCGATGCTCGAGGACGTCACCAACCTCATGCCGAAGCTGCCGATGATCGCCGCCTACATCTACCGCATGAAGTACAAGGCGGACCGACACATCCACTCCAGCGCGGACCTCGATTTGGGCGGCAACTTCGCCCACATGATGGGCTTCGCGCCGCCGTATGACGACGTGGCGCGCATGTACTTCATCCTGCACTCCGACCACGAGTCCGGGAACGTGTCGGCCCACACCACGCACCTCGTGGCCTCGGCGCTGTCGGACTGCTACTACTCGCTTTCCGCCGGCATCAACGGCCTTGCTGGCCCGCTGCATGGCCTGGCCAACCAGGAAGTGCTGAGCTGGACCATGAAGTTCCGGGACAAGCTCGGCGGCAAGGAGCCGACCAAGGAGATCGTGGCGCAGGCGCTCTGGGACACGCTGAAGAGCGGCCAGGTCGTCCCCGGCTACGGTCACGCCGTGCTGCGCAAGACCGACCCGCGCTACATGGCGCAGCGCGAGTTCTGCCAGAAGCACCTGCCCGACTATCCGCTCTTCAAGCTCATCAGCCTGATCTTCGAGGTGGCGCCCGGAGTGCTGCAGGAGCACGGCAAGGCCAAGAACCCGTGGCCGAACGTCGACGCCCAGTCCGGCGTCATCCAGTGGTACTACGGCCTCACCGAGTGGGACTTCTACACCGTGCTCTTCGGCGTGGGCCGCGCGATCGGCGTGCTCTGCAACATCACCTGGGACCGCGCGCTCGGCTACGCAATCGAGCGTCCGAAGTCATTGACCACAAAGATGTTGGAAGAGTCAGCGGGCATCAAGGAGTAGCTCGCCAGCGCCTGGCAGGACTCGACCGGCAGTGCGCGCGGCGTGAATCCCCTTCCCGGGAGCGGTCATGACGCAGCGCGTGGTGGTCGTGGGTGGCGGCGTCGGGGGCATCGTCGCCGCCAACCGCCTCGCGCGCCGCGCCCCGCGGCTCGAGGTCGTGCTGCTCGACGGCCACGACGACCACATCTGCCAGCCGCTCTTGCCGCACGTTCCCCTCGGCGTGAGACGGCCGGAGGTGCTCCGCCGCGCCCTGAGACCGCTGCTTCATCTGGGCGTGCGCTTCGATATGCAGCGCGGCGTCGGCATCGACGCGGCCGCGCGGACCGTCGCCCTCGAGGCCGGCGGCGCGCTGGGGTTCGACGCGCTCGTGCTCGCGACCGGCGCGCGCGTGGCGCCCGAACAGATCCCGGGCTTCCGCGAGGCCGCCTACCATTTCCACTGCGCAAACCGGGCGGCCACTCTCGCCGAGCAGCTCGCCGCCTTCCCGGGCGGCGACCTGGTCGTGGGCGGCACGCACCTGCCGTGCAAGTGCCCCCTGGCCCCGCTGGAGATGGCCTTCCTGCTGGACGAGCAGCTTGCGCGCGACGGCCGCCGCGCGCGCACGCGCATCCACTTCGTCTCCCCGTACGCGCGCGCCAGCGCCTACGCGCCCGTGGCGGACCTGGCGGAGCGGCTGTTCGCCGAGTGGGGCATCGA
>DYIW01000006.1:32370-38079 GCA_020723465.1 Phycisphaera mikurensis | reverse complement strand
GGGGCACGGTTCCTTCGTCGTGGCCTCCATCGACCCGGAACGCCGCGAGCTGCGCGCGGCTTCGGGGGAAACGCTCGGCTTCGATTTGCTGATCCTCGTGCCGCCGCAGAAGACCGCGCCGCTGCTGCGCGACTCGGGACTCGCGGGGGAGAACGGCTTCGCCCCGGCGGACCCCAGGACGCTCTGCGCTGCGCCGTGCATCTACGCCATCGGGGACAACGCCGACCTGCCGGCGCCCAAGCTCGGCTCGGCGGCCGTGCTGCAGGCGCGCGTCGCGGCCAGGAACGTGGCGTGCGAGCTGGCCGGCCGGCCGCCGGGGGCCTCCTACGACGGAGCGTCCGCCTACCTCATGGAGACCGGCCGCGGGCGCGCCCTCCTGGTGCGCACCTCGTACGACGGGCCGGTGCGACTGAGCGGTCCGGGGCGGGGCCAGCAGGTGCTGAAGCGCCTGCTCGATCGCTTCTACTTCTGGCGGCTCGCGCGCCTGTGAAGCGGTGCCGCGGCCGGCCGCGGCGTTCAGGAAACGAAACCTCCGGCCGCGGCGGGCGCGCTCGGCCCGCGGCCGCTCGCGCAGCCGCGGCGCCGCGTCCGGTACGATTGCGGCTCCGCGCCTGCCGCTGGCGCGCCGGGCAGGAGAGCCTCTCGGACGAGCGCACGAGAACGCGCTCCCAGGCTGGCGGAGGCCGGGTCCCTTTCCTATACTGCCCGGTTCCCATGCCCTCGCCGAATCGAGAAAGGAACGACGGATGGCCACCACGACCACCGGTACGGATGTCTGGATCCCGACTTGTTGCGGGCAGTGCTACTGCATGTGCGGCATCAAGGTGCGCGTGCAGAATGGCGTCGTGACCGAGGTCGAGGGGAATCCCGACGCCCCCACCGGACGCGGCTCGATCTGCCCGAAGGGGCTCGCCGGCCCGGCGCTGCTCTACGACCCCTACCGCGTGAACTACCCGCTCAAGCGCACCAACCCGGAGAAAGGCCTCGGCGTCGATCCCAAGTGGAAGCGCATCTCCTGGGACGAGGCGCTCGACACGATCGTGACCAAGCTCAAGGAGTGCAAGGCGCGCGATCCGCGCGGCCTGTACTTCCAGGCGACCACGACCCAGGCTTCCGAGATCCGCTTCGGCGTGATCGGCTTCATGAAGGGCTTCGGCACGCCCAACTACTGGGTGTCCGGCGGCGGGCTGCACTGCGGCAACGGCGCGCACTTCATGAACGGCATCATGCACATGGCGTGGTCGATCATCCCCGACTTCGCGCACGCCAACTACACCATGAACTTCGGCTGCTCCAAGGGCCACGGCGCCGGCCACTCGGCGGTCATGAACGCCACGCAGGCGGCTGACGCGCGCGCGCGCGGCAACAAGAACATCGTGTTCGACCCCTTCCAGAGCGCGCAGGCCTCGAAGGCCTGGGAGTGGGTGCCGATCCGCGTGGGGACGGACGGCGCGGTCGCCCTCGGCATCGTCAACTCGCTGCTCAACGAGCACGGCATCTACGACGCCGAGTACCTCATGTACAAGACGAACGCGCCCTACCTGGTGCGCCCCTCCGACGGGCGCTACAAGCGCGACGACGCCACCAAGAAGCCGCTCGTCTGGGACGTGGTGGACAAGTGCCCCAAGGTGTTCGACGACCCCTCGGTGACGCGCGTGCAGTATGAGGACACGGCGCACGAGGTGGCGCTGCTCGGCACGTTCACCGTCCAGGGCGTGCAGGGCTGCCGGCCGGCCTTCGACCTGCTGAAGGAGCACGTCAAGAAGTACACGCCCGAGTACGTCGAGAAGATCTCCTGGGTGCCGGCGGCGACCATCAGCCGGCTGGCCAAGGAGCTGGGCGAGGCGGCGGAGATCGGCGCGACGGTGACCATCCAGACCAGCATGGGGCCGAAGCGCATCCCCAAGCGGCCGGTGGCCACGCACTTCTTCCGCGGCTCGCAGGGGCACGTCAACTCGGGCTGGACCTGCCTGTCGATCGACATGATCAACCACGTGCTCGGCGCGGCGGACACGTACGGCGCGGCGCTCGGGCTCGGCGCCGCGGTGAACAGCGGCTACGAGGGCACGGGCAAGCCGCTGCAGAAGCCCTACCCCTGCCCGGACGGATTGATGGTGGCGGGCGCCTGGGTCTATGACCACCTGCCCTACCCGCTGCATGAGCCGCGGCCGCCCACGCGCCTCGACCTGCACGACATGTTCCCGACGTCCATCTACAACGCCGTGACGATCATGAGCCCGCAGTGGTTCGATCTGCTCAAGCAGTTCAAGATCCCGTACCGGCCGGACGTGATGATCAACTTCGGCTCCAACTCGGTGATGACCATGGGCAACGCCCAGGTCGTGACCGAGAACTTCCTGAAGAAGTTCGGTTTCGTCTTCTCCTTCCAGCTCTACATCACCGAGTTCGAGGACGCGGTGGCGGACATCATCCTGCCCGACGCCTGCTACCTCGAACGCTTCACGCCCGCGGTCAGCTTCCCCTCGACCTTCTCCCATCCGCAGGGCGAGGACGACTGGGGCTGGACCATCCGCCAGCCGGTGGTCAAGCCGCTCTACGAGCGGCGCGACTTCAACGAGGTGATGCTCGACATCTGCAAGCGCCTGGGCATCTCCGGCAAGTACTTCAAGGGGCTGAACGACTCCATCCCGATCCGCTATGGCGGGCCAATGAGCCCGGAGAACAAGCTGGTCGAGGACGGCAGCGTCGATCACTCCTGGGAGGACATCTGCGACCGCCTGGTGCGCGACCGCTTCGGCAACGAGCACGGCCTCGAGCACGTGCGGAAGAAGGGCGTCTTCACATGGCCGAAGAAGAAAGAAGACGTCTACTGGAAGTGGTTCAACCCCTCCCGGGTGCCCGTCTACTTCGAGTACTTCATCGACGGCGGCGAGAAGATCACCAAGCTGTGCGAGTCGTTCGGGGCGCACGACTTCCTCGACTGGTCGCGTTTCAAGGCGCTGGCCGACTGGTACCCCTGTCCGACGCACACCGAGGACAATCCCGAATACGACATGTACACCTTCTACTGGCGCGCGATCCTGCACTGCAACTCGCTGACGCAACAGAACCCGTGGCTGGACGAGCTGTCCGCTGAGGATCCGTACGTCTACGGGCTGCAGATGCACCGCGACACGGCGCGCGCGAAGGGCATCGCCGAGGGCGACAAGGTGTGGCTCGAGAACCCGGAGGGCAACCGGGTCCGCGGGTGGGTCACGCTCACCGACGGCATCGAGCCGCACCACATCGCCGTGGCGGCCGTGGCCGGGCACTGGACCGACTACCAGCCCATCGCCAAGGACAAGGGCACCTTCTTCAACGACCTGGTGGTGATGGACAAGGCCCACACCGACCCGCTGACGTTGAACCAGGACATCTGCTGCCGCGTGAAGATCTACAAGGCCGACTGAGAGGGAGCGTCAAGACATGACACGCTACGGAATGGTCATCGATCTGAAGCGCTGCTACGGCTGCTACGCCTGCGCGATGGCCTGCAAGGTGAAGAACCACACGCCGCCGGGCGTCTTCTGGGCGCGCGTGCTCAAGGGCGAGACCGGGACCTTCCCCAGCACCGTGCGTCAGGCGCTGCCCGTGCTCTGCTTCCAGTGCGACGAGCCTTCCTGCCTCACCGTCTGCCCCACGGGCGCGACCATCAAGCTGGACAACGGCATCGTCATCGTCGACAAGGAGAAGTGCATCGGCTGCAGCTACTGCAAGATGGCCTGCCCCTACGGCGCGCGCTATTTGGTCGAGGAGTGGCAGAGCTACTTCCCCGAGGGCCTGCCGCTCACCGAGCTGGAGATCATGCAGCGCCAGCTCTGGGAGGAGAAGTCGGGCATAGGCGTGTCGACCAAGTGCGACTTCTGCCGGGACCGCCTGGAGGAGGGCCGCGACCCCGCGTGCGTCAACGCCTGCCCGGCGAACGCGCGCGTCTTCGGCGACCTGGACGATCCCTACAGCGAGCCGTCGCAGCTCATCAAGAAGTCGCGCGGCTTCGTCCTGCACCCCGAGCTCGGCAACAAGCCGCGGGTGTACTATCTCCCGCCGAGGTAGCGTGATGAGCGAGCGAGCGAAGAACATACGGGAGGAGTCATGAGCATCGAGAAACAGCGCCAGTTCCAGACGACCTGGGGCGGAATGGTGGCGGCGTACCTGTTCCTGGGAGGCGTGGGCGCGGGCGCCTACGTCGTCGGAGCCGTGAGCGGCCTGCTCGACCAGGGCTGGCGGCCGCTGCTCCATGCCGGCCTCGGCCTGAGCTTCCCCCTGGTGATCATCGGTCTGGTGTTCCTGCTGGCGCACCTCGGCAGCCCAGGGCGGGCCTTTCTCGCCGCGTCGCGCCTGGGCAGCTCCTGGATCTCGCGCGGAGTGGTGATCGTCAGCGCCTTCCTGGCGCTTGCCGTGATCCACTTCCTCGGCCAGGTGGCTCCGTTCGACTACGTCAGCAACGCGCCGCCGGACAGCGCCCTGCCGGTCGTGCTGTCCATCGCCGGCATCCTGTGCGGGCTGTTCGTGATGCTCTACACGGGCGCCCTGCTCAGCGCCTCGAAGGGCTATCCGCTGTGGCGCACCGGCGTGTTGCCCGTGCTCTTCATGGTCTCCGCGCTGCTCACCGGGCTCCTGGCGGACCTGATCGCCGTGGCGCTGGCTGACGCGTCCGCGCTCATGGCCGTCCAGTATCGCAACCTGGCCTTGGCCGGCGCCGGCCTGATCGTCGTCGAGCTCCTGGTCATCTTCTTCTTCCTGCACTCGGCCTACCGCACCGACGACTCGCGCGAGGCGGCCGAAGCCATGGCCAAGAACCCATCCTTCATCGCTGGCGACCTCATTGCCGGGCTGCTGGTGCCGCTGGTCATCTTCCTGGTCATGTGGTTCGGGATGGAGGACGCGGCGCCGAAGACGCTCGCCGCCGCTGGCGCCGCCGCCGGCGTGCTCGGCCTGATGGGAGGCTTCCTGCTGCGCAGCGCCGTGCTCGCCGCCGGCATGCAGAGCAGCATCGAGGCCGCGGGCTTCAAGTTCCGCACGCCGTCGGTCGCGCCGCCGCGCGAGGCCCCGGCCGGCCGGCTGCCGCCGCAGTAGCGCTGGCGCGACGTGCCGGCGGAGCTTCAAGTCAAGGACAGCGACGAGCGCGTCGCCGTGGGCAAGATCGTCGGCGTGGGGCGGAACTATGCCGCCCACGCGCGCGAGATGGGAGCCGCGCCCGCGGGCGAGCCCGTGCTCTTCCTCAAGCCCGCCTCGTCCGTGATCGGGGACGGCGAGGTGATCATCATCCCGCAGGGCGCGGGCGCGGTGCACCACGAGGTGGAGCTGGGCGTGGTCATCGGCGCGCGCTGCCGCCGCGTCGCGGCCGAAGACGCGCTCGCCCAGGTGTTCGGTTACGCCGTGCTCATCGACGTCACGGCGCGCGATCTGCAGGCCGCGGCCAGGGAGAAGGGTCTGCCCTGGACGCTCGCCAAGGGCCTGGACACCTTCTGCCCCATCTCCGCGGTCATGCCGGCGGCGCGGGCGCCCGATCCCGCGAACCTGACGCTGCGGCTCACGGTGAACGACGTTCTACGCCAGGAGAGCAGGACGGCGGACATGCTCTGGAGCGTCCCTGCCCTGATCGAGTTCATCAGCGCGCGCATCACCCTCGAGCGCGGGGACGTGATCGCCACCGGCACGCCCGCGGGCGTCGGCCCGCTCGTCCCGGGTGACCTGGTGGAGGCGGTG
>DYIW01000006.1:0-32360 GCA_020723465.1 Phycisphaera mikurensis | reverse complement strand
GCTTGTTCAGGAAGACCGCGCCGAGGGCGTCGGCGCGCTCCGCTGTCCAGTGGCGCAGGGGGAGCCGCCGCGCGCGCCGTCCCGGCCGTGGTAAGATCGCCGTTCTTCGCCTGGAGGGCGCCGTGAGCCTGCCGCTGGACGGAATCGTCGTGCTGGACCTGTCCCGCATCCTGGCCGGGCCCTACTGCACGATGATGCTGGGCGACCTCGGCGCCGAGGTCATCAAGGTCGAGCGGCCGGGCAGCGGCGACGACACACGCTCCTGGGGCCCGCCCTTCGCGGGTGGGGAAGCCGCCTACTACCTCTGTCTGAACCGCAACAAGCGCAGCCTCACGCTCGACCTCTCCCGGCCCGCGGGGCGTGGGATCGCCCTCGATCTGGCGCACCGGGCGGACGTCCTGGTCGAGAACTTCTCGCCCGGCGTGACGACGAAGCTCGGCATCGACTGGGAGGCGGTGAGCGCGCTGAACCCGCGCCTCATCTACTGCTCGATCACCGGCTACGGCCCGGACGGGCCGTACCGCGACCGCACCGGCTACGACATGGTCGTCTCGGCCGTCGGCGGCCTCATGGGCATCACCGGCGAGGAGGACGGCGGGCCGGTCAAGGCCGGCGTCGCCATCACCGACGTGACCACGGGGCTCATGGCGCAGGGGGCGATCACCGCCGCCCTCTTGCAGCGCGAGCGCACCGGCCGCGGCCAGAAGATCGACCTGTCGCTGCTCGAGGCGCAGGTGGCCGCCCTGGTGAACATCGGCAGCAACTACCTGGTGGCCGGCAAGCAAGCGCGCCGCTGGGGCACGGCGCACGAGTCGATCGTGCCCTACCAGGCCTTCCAGGCCAAGGACGGCCACATCGCCGTCGCCGCGGCCAACGACAAGCTGTGGCAGCGCTTCTGCCGCGTGCTCGGGCGCCCGGACCTGGCGGCGGACGAGCGCTACGCCACCAACCCGCGGCGCGTGGAGCGGCGCCGGGAGCTGATCCCGATCCTCGCCGCCGAGCTGGCGCGGAAGACGCGCCAGGAGTGGATGGACCTGCTCGTGCCCGAGGGCATCCCCTGTGGGCCGATCAACAGCATCGAGGACGTGTTCAATGATCCCCAGGTGCTGCACCGCGGGATGCTCCAGGTCGTGGACCACAAGACCATCGGCCAGCTCAAGCTGGCCGGCATCCCGGTGAAATACTCCGCTGCGCAGCTCCGCGTGCGGCGCCCGCCGCCGCTCTTGGGCGAGCACAGCGAGGAGATCCTGCGGGAGTTCCTGAACCTGGACGAACGCGAGATCGCGCGCCTGCGGGAAGAGGGAGTCATCTGACGCCGGGCGGCGCGGGCCGCCCGCATGCAAACGAGAGCAACCGCCATGGGCTACGAGTTCATCGAAGGCAACGAGGCCATCGCGCGCGCCGCGCTCCGGTCCGGCTGCGACTTCTTCGCCGGCTATCCGATCACGCCCGCCTCCTCGATCCTGCAGCACATGCTGGAGCTGTTGCCGGCGGCCGGGGGCACGGCCATCCAGGCCGAGGACGAGATCGCGTCGATAGGCTTCTGCATCGGCGCGGCCATGGCGGGGCGCAAGGCCATGACCGCGACCAGCGGACCGGGCGTGAGCCTCTACAGCGAGAACATCGGCCTGGCCATCATCGGCGAGACGCCGCTGGTGATCGTCAACGTGCAGCGCCAGGGGCCGGCCACGGGCTCGGCGACCAAGGGGGCCGAGGGCGACATCCAGTTCACGCGCTGGGGCACTTCCGGCGGCCTGCCCATCATCGCCTTGAGCCCGGCCACGGTGGAGGAGGCCTACGTCCTGACCTGCGCGGCCTTCAACTTCGCCGAGCGCTTCCGCGCGCCGGTGTTCCTGCTCAGCAGCAAGGAGGTCAGCCTGACCAGGGAGCGGGTCGATCTCGGCGCTCTCGAGCTGCCGGCGCGGGTCGAGCGTGCGCGCGCCGCGGCGGACCGCGAGTACGTCCCGCACGCCTTCGCGGAGGCGCGCGAGGTGCCCGCGTTCGCGGACTTCGGCGGCGAGCACATCGCGCGCTACACGACCTCCACGCACGATCAGCGCGCCTTCCTCACCTCCGACCCCACCACCATTCAGCGCATGATCGACCACTACGAGGCGAAGATCAGCGGAGCGGAGCAGGAACTCACGCTATTGAAGAGGGACTTCCAGGAGGGGGCCGAAGACCTGTGCGTCAGCTACGGCGTGACCTCGCGGTCGGTGGCCGCCGCCGTCAGGGAAGCCCGCGGCCGCGGGCGCAAGGTCTCCTCGCTGGTGCTGCAGACGCTCTGGCCGGTGCCGGAGACGGCCCTGCGCGCGGCCTGCGCGGGCGTGCGCCGCGTGATCGTGCCGGAGCTGAACATGGGTCAGTACCGCCGCGAGATCGAGCGGCTGGCGCCGCCGGGCGTGCAAGTGACCGGCGTGAACAAGATGGACACCACCCTCATCAGCCCGCGCGAGATCCTCGAGAAGGGAGGCCTCCTGTGAGCGAGGCCAAGGCCGGCTCGTACCTGTCGACCGAGACGGTCCCTCTGCCCTACTGCCCGGGCTGCGGGCACACGGTCATCGTCTCCGCCATCGACAAGGCGTTGCAGCAGATCAAGCCCGATCCGCGCAAGACCGTGATCGTCACCGATATCGGCTGCATCGGGCTGGCGGACCGCAACTTCACGACCAGCGCCTTCCACGGGCTGCACGGCCGCTCCATCACCTACGCCTGCGGACTGAAGCTGGCGCGGCCGGAGCTGACCGTGATCACGCTCATGGGGGACGGCGCCTGCGGCATCGGCGGCACGCACCTCCTGAACGCCGCGCGCCGCAACATCGGCATCAGCTTGATCGTGGCCAACAACTTCAACTACGGCATGACCGGCGGCCAGCACTCGGTGACCACGCCGTCCGCGTCGTTCACCGCCACCACGCCCTTTGGCAACGTGGAGCGCCCCCTCGACCTGTGCGCCACGGCCATCGCCGCGGGCGCGCCGTGGGTGTACCGCGCGACTGCCTACGACAAGGACCTGCCCGACGCCCTGGCGCGCGCCATTCGCCAGCCGGGCTTCGCCATGATCGACATCTGGGAGCTGTGCGTGGCCTACTACTCGCCGCGCAATGACTTCAAGAAGGCCGACCTCCTCGGCCTGCTCAATGGCCAGACGATGCGCTTCGGCCAGCTCGCGGACGATCCGCGCGCGGAATACAGCGAGCGCTGCAGGCAGGCGTATCAGGCGGCGGGCGGCGCCCTGCCGCCGCGCCGCGAGATCGAGGTGCGCCACGCCCATCGGCTCGAGCGCCAGCTCGGCGTCGTCCTCGCCGGCCGCGCGGGACAGAAGATCCGCTCGGCGGCCGCGCTCTTCGCGCAGGCGGCGATCGCGAGCGGCCTCCACGCCACGCAGAAGGACGACTACTCCATCACCGTGATGACCGGCCACTCGACTTCCGAGGTCATCCTCGGCAAGGAGCGCATCGACTTCACCGGCATCGACGTTCCTGACCACGTGGTGCTCATCGCGCCGGAAGGGGTGAAGCAGATGCGCGCGCGCCTCGCGACGCTGCCCGAGACGAGCACGGTCTATGCCGACCAGGCGCTCGAACTGCCGGCCACGCGCGCGCGCGTGCATCGCCTGCCGCTGGCCGAAGCGGCGCAGAAGACCGGCAAGACGTCGCTGGGGGTGCTGGCGCTGGCCTGCCTCCTGGAGCACCAGGGTATGTTTCCGCGCGCAGCCCTGGAGGGGACTCTCGCCGAGTTCCTCAAGCCGGAGCTCGCCGCGGCGAGCGCGCAGGCGGTCGCTGCGGGCGCGGCGCTGGCGCGGACCATCGCGGCGAGCTGACGGGAGGACGCGCATGGAGCCGGAAGTCCTGAGAGCGGTGCGCGCCCGGCGCCTGTCCACGGTCTCGGCTGAAGAAGCCGAAGAGGAGTGCCAGGTCGCGGTGGAACGGCCGCTCTCCATCGAGGTGGAGGGCCGCGGCCGCTACACCCTGCTCTGCACTCCCAATGACCGGCGCGCGCTGGCCGTGGGCTTCCTTCTTTCCGAGGGGATCATCGGCCGCGCCACCGACGTCGCGGCCCTGCGCGAGTCGGAGGCGTCGCCCGACCTGCTCCTGGTCGAGCTGGCGCAAGGCGCCCCGGCCGCGCGCGCGTCGCAGGAAGCGGGCCTGCTGGTCATCGCCTCGTCCGGCATGCGCGCCAACGAGGACCTGGCGCGGCGCTTCGCCGCCATTCCCGCGGTGGGCGACCGGCTGCGCCTCGGCCGCCGGGCGCTGCGCGCCGCCAGCCGGGCGGTCCTGGAGAGCCAGCCCGTGTTCCGCCTGTCAGGCGGCACGCACGCCATCGGCATCTTCGACGCGCAGGGCGAGCTCTTGGCCTGCGCCGAGGACATCGGCCGGCACAACGCGCTCGACAAGGCGATCGGCAAGTGCCTGCTCGCCGGCGTCGAGACCGCCGGCCGCGGCGCGGCGCTCTCCGGGCGCGTCAGCCTGGAGATGGTCGGCAAGTGCGCGCGCGCCGGCATCGAGCTGATCAGCGCCGTGTCCGCGCCGACCTCGCTCGCGCTCGAGGCGGCGGAGCGCTGGGGCATCACCCTCTGCGCCTTCGTACGCGAGGCGCGCGCGACCGTGTTCACGCACGCGCGGCGCGTCGTGGGGTAGCCAGGCAACGCGGCAGGTGTCGAGGTCGTTGCGGGACCAGTCGCGCGTCTTGCCCGACCAGCGGCTGGGCCGCCGTGCGCGGGCCCGCAGGTGGATCTCGCGCCGGCGAGCCAGGATGGCGACGCCCTCCCCCGCGCGGCGCTGTGCCGGGATCACGAAGCCGATGGTGCTGTACCGGTAACTGCCAAGATCTTCGCGTGGCGCGAAGATCCCGTGCAGCATCGACGGGCACGGCGGTCCTTCTGCGGCCCGGCAAGAGGCCCTGCCTTCGTCCGCTCGGTTGCCGGAGGAGCGTGGCGGCTTGCACCACCTCCAGCCAGGGATACGATCTGCCGCGGCTTCCGTGCACGCGGGCGCCTTTTCCTGGTGCACGTTCCTGAGCCGAGGTACCAGGCGATGACCATCTATCAAACGCTCGATGCCGTTCCGCTCTGGATCATCCTCATCCTCTCGGTCCTGCTCTTGTGCACGGCGGTGGAGCTGGGCTACCGGCTCGGGCGGCGCCGGACGCGGCTGCCACTGAAGGAAGACCAGGCGACCGCCGGCTCCTGGGCAGCGGCCACGGTTGGCCTGCTGGCGTTCATGCTGGCGTTCACCTTCGGGCTGGCGGGAAACCGCTTCGATGCGAGGAAGCGGCTGGTGGTGGAAGAGGCCAACGCCATCGGCACCACGTTCCTGCGCGCCAGGCTGCTCGCGGAGCCGCAGGCCATGGAGATCCAGAATCTCCTGAGGGAGTACGTGAACGTGCGCCTGCTGGGAGCGAAGGGGCCGGAGGACTTCGTCCGCCTGAAGACCGAAGAGGTCCTCGTAGGCGCGATCCGCAGGTCCCAGGAACTCCATGAGGAGCTGTGGTTGAAGACCAAGATCGTGACGGACGCGCAGCCAGGATCGGAGATCGTCGCTCTGTTCGTTGACTCGCTGAACAAGCTGATCGATCTGCACGGCGAGAGGATGGCGGTCGCCGTGCGGTACCGGATTCCGGCCGTCATCTGGATCACGCTCTATGTGCTTGCGGTCCTGTCGATGTTCGTGATGGGATTCCACGACGGGCTCGCGAGTCCCGGCAGATCGGTGACCAACGTGATCGTCACGTTCGCCTTCGTGCTGGTTCTGTCGCTGATCATCGATCTGGACCGTGGACACGAGGGCTTCCTCCAGGTCGGCCACGACGCGCTCTTCGACGTCCGCGACAGCATGGACGCTGCGCCGCGCTGACGCAGAAGTGTCGCCTCAGCCGCCCGCGAAGCCCGGCAGCCCGGCGCGGATGCGCGCCGAGAAGTCCGCCGCCGCGCCCGCGGCGCGCGCCGCCGCGACGATGCGGCTGCGGCGGCGCAGCTCGGGGAAGGGCAGGCTCGTGTCCACGGTCCCGCGCATGTAGCCCAGCTCGTCGAGGTGCCCGTTCAGGAGGATGCGCCAGTTCCAGGGCTTGTGCGCGGCCACCTTCATGGCGTGGTGGCGGATGACGGTGGTGCAGTTGTGGGTGAGCGCGTTGTACCAGCGGGGATTCCGCCTCATGTCGTCGATCGTCTCGAGGTAGTCCACCAGGATCTGGCGCGCCGTCTCGAGGGGAACGTCGAGCCGATAAAGATAGACGTCTTCGCCGCGGCAGTTCGTGCGCAGGCGGATCACGTCGCGCTCGTCGGCGACGACGTAGTGCAGTTCGTACTGCCGGAAGAAGCCGCGGATCGTGGAGTACGACTCGCCGACTTCCTTGCGCGTCTCGATGGAGATGGCAAGCGGCGGCGCGCCCGAAAAGCGCCAGCTCACGATGGTGTGGGCGATGGACGGCGATCCCCAGTAGCAGAGGAACATATCCACACCGGCGAGGCGGGACAGGTCGTACGTCCTTTCCTCCCAGCGCGCGACGTAGTCGGTCTCGCTCTGGTAGTCGAAGTTGCGCACGTTTCTCAGGGTGATCAGGTCACCGTCGATCTCGGCCTCCGCCAGCCGGCTCACGTCCTGCTGCCAGGGCCGGTCGTTCCTGGGCTCGATCGAGAACCACCAGAACAGCACGGCGGCGAAGAGCGCCGCAAAGGCCGCCGTGGCCAGGCGCCGGCGGCGCTTCCCGAAGAGCGAAGCCGCGGCGGCCGCGAGCAGCGCGGCGGCCACCGCGCCGGAGAGCAGCGTGCTCTCGCATCCATCCAGGAAGGTCGCGGCAGCGGTCCAGGCCACGGCCAGCAGGATCAAGGGCAGCAACAGCAGCCGCAGCGCGAGGCGCTTCATTCTTCTCCCTCTGGCGGCGTGGCCGCGACGAGGGCCCTCAAGTGCAGCCGCAGGATGCGCCGCACCTCCTCGATGACCAGGGGATTCGCCTGGCAGGAGTGGCCGCTGGTCACCAGGAACTCGGACTCCGCCCCGTCGAGGTGCGCGCTGGTGTAGGCCACGACGCCGTCGCCTCCCTCGGGCGGCTCGTCGTCTGGGTCATCGATGGCGATGATCGAGTGGTAGTGCACGAAGGGCGCCAGCGGCATGCGCTCGAGCGTGGTGACCAGCAGGCTGCCCGGCTCCATCGCGTGGATGCTGGTGGGGTTCTCGTGGCCGAGGCGCGCCAGGATCTGCGGGTTCCGCAGCAGCAGCCCGGAGGCGCCGGCCAGGACCCGGGTCGGAAGGCTGATGAAGCGCGCGGCGATGCGCGCCGGGAGCCACGCGGCCAGGACGCTGCCGCGGTGCGGCGTGCACACGAAGATCTCGCGGGTGACGAAGGGCAGCGCTTCGAACCGAACCAGCCGCCGGACGAACGCCTTCTCCTCCTCGCTGGCGTCCTGCTCCTCGAGGGGGCGGTCGGAGACCTGCGCCCAAATGATCCCGTCGGAGTTGCTGGTGGCGAGGCGCGTCAGCAGTCCGCCCTGGCTGTGGCCGATCAAGACGGTCTGGGCGAACGCGGCGTCGCGGCCGCTCGGGTCGAAGGTCGCGCGCGCCTTGAGCAGCTCCGAGCGCAGGTCAGCCGCGGACTGGAGAATGGGCTGCCCGGACGGGTAGGTGAAGATCCAGAACTGGCAGCCGTGGCGCAGCTCATCGTCCCCGACCAGATGGTTGTACATGTCAGCCCAGCGCGCCGGGCTGGAGGCCGTGCCATGCACGAAGACCACCGGAACGCGTCCGGGTTGATACGGTTCGAGGATATAGAGTCCGTAGTCCTGCGCGTCGTCGGCGGCGCCGAAGAAGCGTCTGAGTTCGAGGTTGATACCCTCCCCGCGGCTGAGCAGGTGCGCCAGGGGCGCGGTCAAGTCGCGCGCGAGAGGCACCTCCGCGCCGGCCAGCTCGATCGTGGAGAGCTGCGCGGTCGCCAGCACCTCCAGCGTGCCCTGGACGCGCGAGCGGGCCAGGTCGGCCAGCGTGCCGCGCAGGTGGAGCACGGCCGTGGCGGCGACGCTCAGGTTGCTGGGCGCGAAGGGCTCGCTCCCGCGCAGGGACGTTCCGGCCACGCGGTTCGTGGCGACCAGCGGCACGCCGAGACCTGAATACCAGTTGCGGATCGCGAGGCCCCGGATGTCGTAGTGGTCAGCGGGCAGGAACAGGTCGAAGCGCCGATTCCACGGGAAGCGGCTGACCTCCACGTCGTATTCCAGCCGGCCCAGGAGCAGGTGGCGCTGGCCCGCCTCCACCCGCAGCCCGCCGCTCTCCTCGTCGAAGAGCGCCCGGGACAGCCCGTGATTGTAGTAGTCACAGGCGAGCCGCAGGCGCACGTCATAGGGGCTCGGCCGGCGGCCCGGCTCCTGGCCGAACAGGAAGAACCAGGCGTAGACGGCGCTCGACAGGAAGAGGTCCCGCTCTCCCCCCGCGCCGTCGTCGCCCGCCAGGTAGCAGAGCTCCGCGAGCGCGAACAGGATGTCCGCGTCACTCGACCGCACGGCGGCGTCATGCAGGATCTCGAGCGTCAGCAGCGGGTCGCTGGCGTAGGCCTCCTCCAGCCCCCGTTGGCGCAGGACGCGGCGCGTCTGGGCGTTCGGCGTGCCCTGGACCAGGGCGCTCTCGCTGAACGACTCGAGGACCTCGCGCAGGTCCGCGCGCTCGAGCAGGAAGGGACTGGCGCAGGCGGCGAGCGCGGCGGCGAACAGGAGCGCGGCCGTGCGCGCGACGCAGCGAAGCGTGGCCATCCGCATTAGGAGAGACATGCGCCGCGCCGCCCGTCCCGATCTCAGGACAGCCGGACGAGCACCGCCGTGAAGCGGCCGGCGTCCACCGTCATCTGGTCGCCCTGGATCTCGTAACGGACATTGATGATGTAGCCCGGCTTGTTGATGATCAGGGTGCCGCCGACGATCCGGTAGCGCTCTTCCGCGACAGTGACCAGACCCCCGTGCTCGGTCGTCGTCGTCACCAGGATGCCGCGCTCGCGGAACTCCACGACCTTGGAGATGAACATCGGCTCGGGCTGCGGAGCCACGCTCTCCACCTGCCAGCGCGAGCCCGTGAGCGGCGTGGTTTCGTCGAAGTCGTGGTTCCTCGCCTTCTGCTTGTCCAGTTCGTTGCCGATGATGTAGCCCGCGCCCGCGCCCAGGCCCGCGCCGATCAACGTGGCCTCGGTGTCCTCCCCGATCGCGTAGCCGATGATGGCGCCGAGCCCGGAGCCGATCAGGGCGCCGGTGCGATCCGCGGAAGCGCAGGCAAGCAGGCAGGAGAGCACGACGAGAAGACTGGAGAATAGGGTAGTACGCATCTTCGTGCACCTCGCGGGGAGCGGACTTGCGCTCAGCGCGCCATCATTGTGAACCGGGCGACAGCCTAGCCTCTGGGCCTGGCGCGCACCAGGGGCCAACGCTCGCGCGGCGCGGCGCTCGGGTCAGCCGCGAGCGCGCTCTTCCCGGAGCCGCGAGGCGATCCGCTCGGCCCAGCCTTCGAACGCGGTGTGCACGTCGCTCCAGGTCGAGAGCGACTCGGGCAGCTTGCGCCCGACCTGGCGGTCGACGGCCGCCGCGAGGCGCTCGCCGCTCTCAGCGTCGACGATCTCCATCTCGGCTCCGGCGCTGCCGACGAACGCGTGCGTGCCCAAGGTGAGGCGCTTGGCGGTGGAGAGCGCCAGGCCCACCGGCAGCGCCGTGGAGATGATCCGCATGGGCCGGCTGGGATCCGTCGCCTCGGTCAGGGCGCCGCGCAGGCGCAGCGTGCCCGGACCGGGTTCCTTGACGATCCGGTAATCGCTGCTGAGGTGATCCTCGAGCGCCAGGCGCAGCGAGTTGGCGAGATCGGAAAGCTCTTGCTCGGGGATCTCGGCCAGGTCGGAATCGCCGCCGGCCCACACGGTCACCGGCTCGATCAGGATCTTGTCGTAGCGCGAGAAGTCTGCGCGCGGGTTCACGTAGACGAGCTGCGCTTCGCCCTTGCCGCCCTCGCGCAGCATCGAGTAGTCGCCGAGGAAGCCGGACGTGCGGACATCGTCGCTGCGATACGTGCCGCAGGCAGTGGCGATGAGCGCCAGGAAAACGAGACCGGTCGCTTGCCGTCGGAACATTGTGAATCCTCCTGGATTGACAGCTCATCTTGCATCTCGTGCCGATCCCGGGCAAGTCCCAGGGCGTCTTGCCAGCGGCATTCCTCGCGGACTACCCCGCCGGCGTCACGACCAGCCGGGAGTTTTCTCATGCACCAGGCAGCGCCGGAAGCTACTGTTATCCGCCGCGATCGCCAAGTCGTCGGTCGGAGGAAGCAACATGCTGATCACTGGACTGCTCTCCTGCGCGCTCGCCGCGGCATTCCCTCCCGCAGAGGCGCCGCAGCCGCTCGCGCCCGCGGACCTCGAGGCGATGCTCGAGCCGATCGCGCTCTACCCGGACTCCCTGCTGGCGAACGTGTTCGCGGCTTCGATCTATCCGCTCGAGGTCGTGAAGGCCGGCCGTCTGGCGCAGGAAGGCGCCGGCGCCGCGGCCATCGACTCCCAGGACTGGGAGCCGGCGGTCAAGGCGGTCGCGAAGGTCCCGGTCGTGATTCAGATGATGAGCGAGAACCTCGACTGGACCGAGGCGCTCGGCGCCGCCTTCCTCGCGGACGCGCAAGGCGTGATGGCGGCGGTGCAGCGCCTGCGCGAGCAGGCGTTCCAAAACGGCGCGCTGCACAGCGGCAAGGAGGTCACGGTCGTCGAGGACGATACGACGATCGTGATCGAGTCGGCGAGCCCTGACGTGGTCTATGTGCCGGTCTACGAGCCGGCCTATGTCTATCCGCCGGGGTCGCTCTTCGCGGCCGGAGCCATCACTTTCGGAGCGGGTGTCCTGGTTGGTGCCGCGCTGGATGACATCGATTGCGACTGGCACCACGGCGACGTCTGCTGGGACGGCGACGTCGACATCGACATCGAGAACAAGTTCAAGTCCAACACCGAGATCAACAACCGGTTCGAACGTAACACGTCCATCGAGCCGCGCGAGCGGGGCGAGGCCGGTCGGGGTACGCGCCCCGAGACCCGGCCGGGGCGGGAGGGCACCGCGTGGCGGCCGAATCAGGACAAGCTGAAGCCGGGCGGCGACGGCTCGGCCGCGGCGCTCGACAAGTTCCGTGGCGCCGGCGGCGCTGCCGGCCGGCGCGGCTCGATTCCGAGCCATCCCCAGGCCCGCACTGGTCCGGCGCCGGGCGAGCACGCCGCGAGCGCTGCCAAGCCGCCGACCGCGGTCGGCAGCCGCGGCAGCGCGAAGCCTCCGAGCAGCGCCGCGCGCAGCAAGTCGTCCTCTGGATTCAGCAAGCGGTCGTCCCCCTCCGCCGTGGCTCCGGCGCACAAACCCAGTCCGCCGAGCGGATTCTCTCCCAGCCGGAGCGCGCGCGACGTGAGTTCCCGGGGCGCACGCAGCGCCGGCGGCGGCCGGCGTGGCAGGCGATAGTCATGGAGTCGAGCATGAGCGGATACGGTGGTTTCGGCTCACGCGGCGGGCGGAGCACATTCCAGGCTGCTTCGCTACTGGCCGCGGCGGCCGCGTTTTCCTGCTTGCTGGCTCCGGCCGGCTGCACGAGCGCGCAGCGGACCTTCGATACGCCAGCGGCCGCGGCGGAGGCACTCGCCGGAGCGACGGCGGCGCGCGATCGCGCGGCAATGCGGCGCGTGCTGGGTCCCGACTTCGCGCAGCTCGGATCGGGCGACGAGCGTCGCGATCGGGCGGACTTCCAGCGTTTCGCTGCCGCGCTGGAGCGCCAGCGCCGCGTCGTGGCACGCGAGGACGGCCTCCAGGTCCTGCTCGTCGGTCCCGAGGAGTTCGAGTTTCCCGCTCCGATCGTCCGTGACGGCGCCGGGTACCGCTTTGACACGGCCGCTGGCATCGAGGAGATGAGGTGCCGCCGCATCGGCTGGGGCGAGCTTTCCGCGATTGCAACCTGCCTGGACCTGGTCAACGCACAGCGCGAGTACTTCGCCGCGGATCCGGACAACGACGGCGTCCGTTGTTTTGCCGCGCGCCTGCGGAGCAGCGCGGGCCTGCGCGACGGGCTGTGGTGGCCGGACGAGGAGGGTGCGCCCCTGTCGCCGCTCGGACCGGTGGTCGCGGCCGCGGTGGAGTCAGGGGAGCTGCTGCGCGATGCCAGCGGGCCGCAGCCGTACCGGGGCTACTACTTTCGAGTGTTGACCGGGAGTGGAGCCAGCGCGCCCGGCGGCGCCAGGAGCTACGTCGATGAGCACGGCCGCATGACTGGCGGCTTCGCCCTCGTCGCCTGGCCGGCCGAGTACGGCAGCACCGGAATCATGACCTTCCTGGCCGGGGAGGACGGCGCCGTGTACGAGCGCGACCTCGGCGCGGAGACGGCGCGCGAGGTCCAGGGTATCGAGACGTTCGACCCGGGGGGCGAATGGACGAAGGTCGAATGAGCGACTCCTCGGCTCGGTGAGGCTCGTCCCACTGTTGCGCTGAAGAGAAGCTTGTCGGGCGTGACACACGTGGTAGCCTCTCGCCACGCACCGTGGTGCCGTGCACCAGGCGAGTCATGATGCGCCTTACCGTGGGGCGACGCGTGCCAGGAGGTGATCCAGCGATGTCGTTGCTCGAGCGTGGGACTCCCCGGCGATGTTTCCTGCCGATCCTGGCCCTGCCGCTGGTTCTTGGCGCCTGCCTGCTCGGGCCGGACTACGTGCCGCCCGAGATCGCCCTGCCGGAGAAGTGGCGAGACGCGGTCGAGCAGCCGTTGACCGGCCAGCCCGACAACCCGGCGGAATGGTGGGGCGTGTTCGCTGACCCCGTCCTGACCGGCCTAGTGGGCGAGGCGCACCAGCAGAACCTCTCCCTGCAGGCCGCCGGCCTGCGCATCGTGCAGTCGCGGCTGGGCCGATCGATGGCGTTCCAGATGCTGTTTCCCGCCGTGATTCCGCAAGCCAGCGCGGCGCGCTCGTACTACTCGCAGGAGGTCGCGCCCGACGTCGATGTGTCCTTCCCGACCATCGAGGTCCAGCCGCCCAAGAAGATCAGGCCCAGGCTGGCCGAGTTCCTCAGGGACTTCCTGCCCGAGGTCACCAAGGACGGCCAGCTCGACGTGTCGATCAGCGACCACGTCGACGTCTACAGCGCCGCCCTGAACGCGATATGGGAGCCCGACCTGTTCGGCAAGACGCGCCGGCGGATCGAGGCGGCGAGCGCCGAGATCCAGGCCGCCATCGGGGTCTTCGATGCAATGCTGGTCTCGCTGGCCGGCGAGGTGGCTTTCACCTACATCCAGATCCGCACCGCCCAGGCGCGGCTCGCGATCGGGCAGGCGCACATCGACGCATTGAAGGCGGTTCAGGCGGACGTGGCTGAGGGGCACCACGCCACGGCCGAGCTGGATGGGCGCCTGGTCAGCGTGGCCCTGAACGAGGCCGAGCGGGAGCAGCTCCTCCTGCAGCAGGTGCTGCGCGAGTCCGAGAACGCCCTGTGCATCCTGCTCGCGCTTCCGCCGCAGGATCTGTCCCAGCGCCTGGGCGGGCCCGCGCCGATTCCACAGGCGCCAAGCCAGGTCGCGCTCGGCGTGCCGGCCGACCTCCTGCGCCGGCGTCCCGATGTGCGCGTGGCCGAGCGCGCCGCCGCGGCCCAGTGCGCACGTATCGGCGTGGCGCGCGTGCAGGCGATCGCCCCTTCCTTAAGCCTGTTCGGTTCGCTCGGCGTCGCCGCAAGCGATGTCTCCGACCTGGACAAGAACAGCGCCAGGACCGCCGCCTACGGCGCCGGCTTCGGCTGGAACATCCTGCTCTACCCGTGGCTCGTGGAGAACGTGCGCATCCAGGATGCGCTGTACGAGGAGCGCATCCTCCTCTACAAGGACACGGTGCTGCGGGCGGCCCAGGAAGTGGAGGACGCGGCCTGCGCGATGGAGACGACGCGCCGCTCCCTGCCGCTCGTCCAGGATGCGGCCCAGGCGGCGCGCGAGGCCTTCGATCGCGCCACCGCAGGCTACCGCAGCGGAGAGGTGTCGTTCCCGTGGGTCCTGGATGCCATCGAGGCGCGGCTGCGCGTGGAGCAGCGTGAGGCAGCCACGCGCGGCGAGGCGGCCCTGCGCCTGGTCGCTCTGTACAAGGCGCTCGGCGGCGGCTGGGAGGTGCGCGAGGGCATGTCCTACGTGGACGAGCAGGTGAAGCAGCGCATGCGCGAGCGCACCGACTGGTGGACGTTCACGGGCAAGCACGTGCTCGAGGACGAGATCCTGGAGTGACGGACCGCGAGCGTCTGCGCGCGTCCGGTTCGGCGGCAAGACGGCCGCCCGAAGGTCGGACCCGCCACGACAGCGAGCACCACCCAGAGACATCCGATAGGGGTGGCTCGCCCTTCAGGCGGGAGGGGCCCAGCCCCGGAGGGGGTGGGCCCTACCCGGGTCCGCCGGGCCCGGGACCAGACGGCACCAGGACCACGACTCGCGGCGCGGAGATTCCAGCGTTTGGCCCGCGCCGTGCTATATACTCCCGATTCGTGTCCACGCGAGAAGCCGATCCTCACGGGGCGGCAGCGCGCTGGAAGCCCGCAAGGGGTCTGATTGGTCGAAGAGAGGAAAACGACGTGAAGCGACACACTCCTCGTGCTGCGGGTGCGCTGGCGGCCTGGCTGTTGATCGGCTGGTGGAGCCAGGCGCAGCCGCAGGAGCCCGCGGCCCTTGACCGCACGGTGCTGCCGATCCACGAGCCCGCGCTTGAGCCGATCACCGAGCTGGATGCGCGCGACGCCAAGGCGCCGCCGCGCTTCGAGGTGACGGCTCCCGCGGGCGCGCCCAACGTGGTGATCGTGCTGATCGACGACATCGGTTTCGGCCACAGCAGCGCGTTCGGTGGGCCGATCGCGATGCCCACGCTGGAGCGGCTGGCTGAGGGCGGATTGCGCTACAACCGCTTCCACACCACGGCTCTGTGCAGTCCCACGCGGGTGGCCCTGCTCACCGGCCGCAATCATCACGTGAACAACGCCGGGGCGATCATGGAGCTGGCTACCGCTTTCCCGGGCAACACCGGCGTGCGGCCGAACAGCGTCACGCCGCTGGCGGAGATCCTGCGCCAGAACGGCTTCAGCACGGCGGCCTTCGGCAAGTACCACGAGACCGCGCCGTGGGAAGTCTCGATCTCCGGCCCGTTCGATCGCTGGCCGACGCGCTCAGGCTTCGACAAGTTCTACGGCTTCATCGGCGGCGAGACCAACCAGTGGGCCCCCGCGATCTTCGACGGCACCGTTCGCGTGGAGCCGCCGCATCGCCCGGACTACCACTTCACCACGGACATGGCCGACCAGGCCATCAACTGGGTGAGCGCGCAGCAGGCGCTCACGCCGGACAAGCCCTTCTACCTCTACTTCGCCACGGGCGCGACGCATGCTCCTCACCACGTGCCGAAGGAGTGGATTGGCAAATACCAGGGACGGTTCAGCGGTGGTTGGGACGGGCTGCGCGAGGAGACGTTCGCGCGGCAGAAGGCGATGGGCGTGATTCCCGCCAGCGCCAAGCTGACGCCGCGTCCCAAGGAGATCCCGGCCTGGGATGGCATGAGCGCCGACCAGAAGCGCCTGTTCGAGCGCCAGATGGAGACCTTCGCGGGCTTCGCCGAGCACACGGACCACGAGGTGGGCCGGCTGGTTGCCCAGTTGGAGGCCATCGGCGAACTGGACAACACGCTCCTGTTCTACATCGTGGGCGACAACGGTGCGAGCGCCGAGGGCGGGCCGGAGGGCACCTACAACGAGTTGATGGCACTGAACGGCATCGTGGGCAACGCCAGCCAGATGATGGGCCATCTGGAGGAGTGGGGCGGCCCGACGACCTTCCCGCACTTCGCCATCGGCTGGGCCTGGGCGGGCGACACGCCCTTCCAGTGGACCAAGCAGGTTGCCAGCCACTTCGGCGGCACGCGCAACGGCATGGTGGTGCACTGGCCGAAGGGGATCAGGGCGAAGGGGGAGATCCGCAGCCAGTTCCATCACGTGATCGATGTGGCGCCCACCGTGCTCGAGGCGGCCGAGGTGCCTGAGCCCAGGCTGGTGAACGGTGTGGAACAGCGGCCAATGGACGGCGTGTCCATGCTCTACAGCGTGGACGACGCGCGGGCCGCGGATCGCCGGACGACGCAGTACTTCGAGATGTTCGGCAACCGCGCCATCTACTACGACGGCTGGGTGGCGGCCACGCGGCATTCGATCCCCTGGTTGATGGTGCCTCTGCCGCCGCTCGAGGATGACGTGTGGGAGCTGTACCACGTCGCCGAGGACTTCAGCCAGGCCGACGATCTGGCGCAGGAGCATCCCGACAAGCTCAAAGAGCTGCAGGAGCTGTTCATGAAGGAGGCGGTGCGGAACCACGTGCTGCCCATCGACGATCGCCGGGTGGAGCGGTTCGTTCCGGCCCTCGCCGGCCGCCCAGACCTGCTGAACGGCCGCAAGGCGCTGACTGTCTACCCGGGCATGACGGGCATCACGGAGAACGCGTTCATCAACGTGAAGGGCGTGCACCACACCGTGAGGGCCGAGGTCGAGCTGACCGATGCGAAGACGAACGGCGTCATCATTGCGCAGGCGGGCTACTTCGGCGGCTGGGCGCTGTATGCAAAGGACGGCAGGGTGCACCACGAGTACAACTGGTTCGCACTGGAGCGTACGAAGATCGCGTCACCCGCCGCACTCGGACCGGGGAAGCACACGATCGAGTACGAGTTCATCCCGGACGAGGCCAAGCCCGGTACGGGCGGCAGGTCCATCCTGACTGTCGACGGGCAGAAGGTCGCCGAAGGGAGGATCCCCAGGACGCAGCCCTTCGCATTCTCGGCCGATGAAGGTGCGGATGTGGGCGTGGACCTCGAGACCAGCGTGTCGGACGACTACAAGCCTGGCGACAACGCCTTCACCGGCAAGATCATCAAGGTGACGGTGGAGCAGAAGTAGCCGCACGCCGGCCCGGTGTATGGTCGGGCCGCCTGCGGGGCCGGAGAGCGAGCACGCGACATGAGAAGCGCAGGAGAGAACCAGGGCGGCGCTGGCCGCGGCTTCGCCGTGCGGGTCGACGCGGACGCCTGCTCGCTGTGCGAGGCGTGCGCGCGGCGCTGCCCCAAGGGGGCGCTGCGGCGCGCTTTGGAGGGAGAGATCGCGGCCCTCTACTTCGACGCCGTGCGCTGCGACGGCTGCGGGGGCGCGCCGCGCTGTCAGCGGCTCTGCCCCGAGACAGCGCTGCAGGTGGCGCCGGCGGCCGCGGCGGCGCCGGGCGAGATCCTGCTGGTGCGCGGCGCGATGCAGCGTTGCTCTCACTGCGGCGAGCTGTTCGCGCCGGTGCGCCGCATCGCGGCGGCGGCGAAGAAGGGCGCGGCCACGGCCGAGATGTTCCAGGAGATGTGCCCGCTGTGCCGCCGGGAGGACCTGGTGGTGCACGTCATCGACGAACAGCAGGCGCCCGGCGAGAAGGCTGAGTTCCGCTCCGGCCGCGAGGCGCTGAAGAAGGCCGGCGCGCGCTCCGGGCGCAAGACCGAGCCGCCCAAGCCGCCCATCGCCTGAAGGAGCCCGCGCGGTCCGGCGTCTTTTCCGCGCTGCGCCCTTGGCCTGGCACCGGCCGCGGGGTAGAGTGCACACTTCGATGGATGACGAAGTGTGAGAGGCGCTGCGTGCAGGAGCTGCTGAACATCGCCCGGGCGCTGTCCGACCCGAGTCGGGTGCGCATCCTCATGTTCCTGCGCGGCCGCGAGCTCTGCCTCTGCCAGATCATCGAGATGCTCGGCCTTGCCTCGTCCACGGTGTCGCGGCACATGTCGCTTCTCTGTCAGGCGGGCCTGGTGCGGGTGCGCAGAAACGGCCGCTGGCGCCACTTCCGCCTGCCCGGCGCCGGCGCGCCGCCGCGCGTGTGCAAGTGCCTGCGCTGGCTGGAGGAGGCGCTCGCCGGGGACGCGGCCGTCGCTCGGGACGGCCGGCGGCTCAAGTCGGTCATGAAGGTACCCATGGAAGTCCTGTGCGGCAACGGCCGCAAGGAGCGTTGACATGTACATGCGTTGGGTGATCAAACACTCCCTGGCGATCGCCGTGGCCGTGCTGGGCTCGGCGCTGCTCGCCGTGGCGCAGAGCGCCGGACCGCCGCAGAAGGCCGGCTCCGGCGGCTGCTGAGGACCGAAGAAGCCGGCCCCCAAGGTGGGGGCCACCCGCACGCTCGCGAGTCTTGCGTCCGCCCTGGAAGAGGCCAAGGCGCGCCAGGTGCCGCTGGTCATCAGCCTCGGCTTGCTGGACTCGCAGTTCCCGAAGGACGTCCGGGATCTCGCAGGCGAGAAGGGCCGGGTCATCATGGTGTCGATCGCTCCCGGCGGCGAGGACGCGGTCGAGGCGAAGCATCGCTTCGGCCTGGCCAAGGGGAACGCGGTCCTGGCCGACGAGTTCGGCAACGCCTTGAAGGCCGGGCTGGCCGCGCCGGAGGAGATTGCGGACGCGTTCTACGCGCTGGACGAGCTGCTCGCTGGCCTGACCGAGACCTGGAATGAGGCTCTGGAGAAGGGCCGCGCCCTGCTCGAGGCCGGCAAGCGCGAGGAGGCGGCGCGGGCGCTCGCCGTGTTCGCCTTCGCCGCGGGAACGGACACGGCCGCCGAAGGGAAGAAGCTCTTCGAGGAGGCATCCGGCCCGGCGCGCGAGGAGCTGGAGCGGCTGGCCGCGGCGGCCGGCGCCAAGCAGGCAACCGACCTCGACGCCGATGCGCGCGCGGCGCTGGCCCGCGATCTGTCGGCCTTCGTCGAGCGCTGGCCGCGCACGCCCCTCGCCCTGGCCGCGGACCGGCTGCGGCGCGAGCTGCTCGCGGCCGAGGTGTTCTAGGCGTGGTGGCGCGGATGGGCGCGAGCGGGCGGCCTTTCGCCGCCCTGCTCTTGCTCGCGGCCACGGGCTTCGCCTGCGGGCCGGCACGCGGTGCCGGGCAGGCGGGTTCCGCCTCCGGCGGCGCGCTTGCGGGCAGCGCGTCCTGCGCGTCCTGCCACCTCGACCACCACCGTCCCTGGAGCGACGGCGGCCACCGGGACGTGCCGTGCGAAGCGTGCCACGGCGCCGGCCTGGAGCATTCGCTCGCAACGGGCGAGCCCCGGCCGCGCATGGAGCTGCGCGGCCAGGCCGACCTCTGCCTCTCCTGCCACGGCCAGGGCGCCTTCGTTTCCAGCCCTCCTCAGGTCGGCAGCCTCGATGAGCACCTGCGGCACGTGTCCGAGAAGCACGTGACGCGCATCGACGCCCAGAAGGTCGCGGGACGCTGCGTGTTCTGTCACGATCCGCATTCCCTGGAATGAGGCACTCCCATGAGAGAGACCAGGTTCTTGCTGTTCGCTCTGTTCGCTGCGGCGCCCGCCGTCGCGGCCGAGGATAAGCAGGCCGAGCTCTACCAGGAGGGGAAGAAGGCCTTTCGCTCGTGCGCCGCGTGCCACTGCACCAGCGAGCCGACGCTGAAGGAGGACGAGGACTGGCTCCTCCTGAACGGCGTGACCAACTGCATCGACGCCGGTGAGATGACTCCGCGGGTGCGGGAGGCGCTCGACGTGTTCCTGCGCTCGAGCGAGACGCAGCGGCCTGTGTTGGTAGACGAGAAGTACGCGCCGCCGGAGGGCCGTGCGCGTGGGCTCGTACGCGTGCCCGCCACTTCCGGCAGCGCCTACCTCAAGGCGGACCGCGAGTCCATCCGTTCCGGCAGCCCGCCCAAGATCCGACTCTACTGGCAGGCGAGCGAGGCGGGCCGCGCCTTGGCCGTGCCGGCGGGCCGCTATCAGGTGATCAACTACCGCTTCTATCGCCCGTCCGGGGACGCCTCCCCGGGCCTGTGGACCCTCTCGGTCACGGACGTGAACGGCTGCGCGGAGATCCTGGTCGCGCCGGACGGAGAAACTGAGTTTCCGTTCGCGCCCGAGATGCACGGCGCGCTCAGCGTGACCCGGGTCGAGGAGGGGGTGAAGGTCGCGCTCGCGCTGCGGAACGAGAAGGTCAGCGTGCTTACGCTGTCGCGGGGCGGAGAGATGTGCATTCCCGAGTTCTCCGTCAGGGACGTCCGCGACCAGGACATCTACCGCGTGGTGTTCGAGAACACGTGAGGCGCGCTGTCGAAGACCTGGCGTCGCCAGGAAGACACCACCGGATTGACCTTCACCGTGCACTTCGACACCGGGCCCTTCGCCCTGCGGGGAGACCTGAGCGCGCGGCTCGACTGACGGGGCAGAACACGGCCCGTCCGCCTTCAGATGCGCGCGCCGCTTGCCGATAAGCGCTCCGGCAGACAGTCTGCCCGGAGCACGCCGACATGTCCGAATTGCTGCTGGCCATGCCTTCCCTGAGCGACGAGCACGGCGCGGAAGCCCTGAGGGAGGACATCCACCGCCACATCGTCTCCACGCTCGGCAACGACTTCTCGGTGCCGCGCAAGGACATCTACTACAACGGCCTGGCGTACAGCGTGCGTGACCGCCTGCTGCGGCGCTGGCTCGAGGGACAGCGCTCCTTCTACGACCGTAAGGCGAAGCGCGTCTACTACCTCTCGCTCGAGTTCCTGCCCGGCCGCTTCCTGATGAACTACATCACCAACCTTGGCATTCGGCAGGTGTGCGAGGAGGCGCTCGAGGAAGTCGGTTTCCACCTGGAGGACCTCGAGGAGGAGGAGTGGGACGCCGGGCTGGGGAACGGCGGCCTCGGGCGGCTGGCTTCGTGCTACCTCGACTCGATGGCCTGCCTCAAGATCCCGGGCTACGGCTACGGCATCCGTTACGACTACGGCATCTTCCACCAGAAGATCAGCAACGGCTGGCAGGTCGAGGAGTGCGACAACTGGCAGGCGCGCGGCAATCCCTGGCAGATCCGGCGGCGCGGCTATCAGTACGAGGTCAAGTTCTACGGGCGCTCCGAGGCCTACCACGGCGCGGACGGCCGCGTGCGCTACCGCTGGGTGGACGCGCAGAAGGCCGGCGCCGCGGCCTGCGACGTGCTTATTCCCGCTTGCGGCAATGACAACGTCAACAACATGCGCCTCTGGGCCGCGGAGTCCACGCGCGACCTCGACCTGGAGTTCTTCAACCAGGGCAGGTACGTCAAGGCGATGGAGGCCAAGGTCCTCACCGAGAACATCTCCAAGGTGCTCTATCCGAGCGACCAGGCCGAGGAGGGCCGGGAGCTGCGCCTCAGGCAGCAGTACTTCTTCGTCGCCGCCACCTTCCAGGACATCATGCGGCGCTTCAAGAAGAAGGGCTTCACCTTCAGCGAGTTCCCCGACCAGGTGGCGGTGCAGCTCAACGACACGCACCCGGCCATCAGCATCCCCGAACTGATGCGACTCCTGCTCGACGAGGAGGACCTCGGCTGGGACGAGGCGTGGGACATCTGCCGGCGCACCTTCGCCTACACCAACCACACCGTGCTGCCCGAGGCGCTCGAGACCTGGCCGGTCGACCTCATCGGCCGCGTGCTGCCCCGCCATCTCGAGATCATCTACGAGATCAACCGCCGCTTCCTGGAGGAGCTGGAAGAGCGGCGCCCGGGCGACGACGGCCTGAAGTCGCGCCTCTCGCTCATCCAGGAGTCGCCGGAGAAGCGCGTGCGCATGGCGCATCTCGCCATCGCCGGCAGCCACAAGGTGAACGGCGTGGCCGAGCTGCACACGCGCATCCTGCGGCACGACCTGTTCCGCGAGTTCGACGAGCTCTATCCCGACAAGTTCATCAACATCACCAACGGCGTCACGCCGCGGCGCTGGCTCCTGCAGGCCAATCCCGCGCTCGCCGAGCTGATCACGAACACCATCGGTCCGGACTGGATCACCGACCTGTACGAGCTGCGGCGGCTCGTGCCGCGCGCCGCCGATCCGTCGTTCCGTTCGGCCTGGCGGGAGGTGAAGCGGCACAACAAGGAGCGCTTCGCGCGCTACCTGGAGCGCCGCCTCGGCATCGAGCTCGACCCAGGGACGCTCCTCGACGTGCACGTCAAGCGCATCCACGAGTACAAGCGCCAGCTCCTGAACGTGCTGCACGCCGTGACCCTCTACCACCGGATCAAGGACGGCGGCGCGCGCGGCGCCGGGGTGCCGCGCACGATCATGTTCGGCGGCAAGGCCGCTCCGGCCTACCGCCAGGCCAAGCTCATCATCAAGCTCATCAACTCCGTGGCCGAGGTGGTGAACGGCGATCCGGCCGCGGCCGGCCTGCTGCGCGTGGTCTTCCTGCCGAATTACTGCGTGTCGCGCGCGGAGAAGGTCATCCCTGCCGCCGACCTCTCCGAGCAGATCTCCACCGCGGGCTTCGAGGCGTCCGGCACCGGCAACATGAAGTTCGCCCTGAACGGCGCGCTCACCATCGGCACTCTCGACGGCGCCAACATCGAGATCATGGAGGAGGTGGGCCGGGAGAACATGTTCATCTTCGGGCTGGACATCGACCAGGTGGCGGAGCAGAGGGCGCGCGGCTACGACCCGCGCACCGTCTATGAGGCCGACGCGGAGCTGAAGCGCGCGCTCGACGCGATCGCCACGGGCGGCTTCTCCCCGCGCGAACCGGGCCTCTTCGAGCCGATCCGCCGCTCCCTGCTCGACTGGGGCGACCACTTCCTCGTGCTCGCCGACTATCGCGCCTTCGTCGCGGCGCAGGAGGAGGTCAGCCGCGTGTACCTCGACCAGGAGGAGTGGACGCGGCGCTCGATCCTGAACACCGCCAACATGGGGAGGTTCTCCAGTGACCGCGCGGTCCTCGAGTACGCCGAGAAGATCTGGAACGTGAAGCCGATCCAGCCGCGCGAGTGAGCCGCGGCCGCGTGCTAGCATGATCGGGACGCCGGCTGGCGGCCCGGCGGCGGCGCGGCGCCGTTCCGGCCGGGCCCGTCGAGGAACGGCGTCTCGACAGGCGAGACGGAGGCAGCGATGGCAGAGATCACGCTCAAGGGCAATCCCATCCACACCAGCGGGCAGTTGCCGAAGAAGGGCAGCAAGGCCCGCGACTTCACCCTGGTGCGCCACGACCTCTCCGAGGCGAGCCTCAAGACCTACGCCGGCAAGAAGAAGGTCCTGAACGTCTACCCGAGCATCGACACCGGCGTGTGCGCGGCCTCGGTGCGCACCTTCCACGAGCGGGCGAGCGTCCTGCCGGGCGTGGTGGTGCTGAACATCTCCTGCGACCTGCCGTTCGCCGCCGGGCGCTTCTGCGCGGCCGAGGGCATCGAGAACGCCGAGACCCTGTCCGCGTTCCGCTCCAGCTTCCCCGACGACTATGGCCTGCGCATCACGGATGGCCCGCTGCGCGGCCTCTGCGCGCGCGCGGTGCTCGTGCTCGACGCGAGCGACAAGGTGCTGCATGCCGAGCAGGTGCCGGAGATCGCGCAGGAGCCGGACTACGCCCGGGCCCTGGCCGCGCTGTGAGCAGCGCGCCGCCCTGCCCGCCCGAGCTCGCGGACGTTGCCATCGTGGGCGCGGGCGCGGCCGGGCTCATGGCCGGCATCTGGGCCGGCCGCGGCAGCGCCGGGCGCAGGATCGTGCTCCTCGACGGCGCGCGCCGGCCCGGGGCCAAGATCCTGGTGTCGGGCGGCGGGCGCTGCAACGTCACCCATGACCAGGTCGACGCCTCGGCCTACGCCGGCTCCTCGCCGCACGCCATCGGCAAGGTTCTGCGCCGCTTCGACGCGTGCCGCACGGCGGCGTTCTTCTCCGAGATCGGCGTGCCGCTGGTGCGCGAGGAGGAGACGGGCAAGCTCTTCCCGGCGAGCGGCCGCGCGCGCAGCGTGCTCGAGGCGCTGCTCAAGGCGGCAAAGGAAGCCGGGGCGGAGCTCTTCCCTCCTTGCCGCGTGGAGAGCGTGACGCGCACGGCCGAGGGCTTCGTGCTGGCCGGGCAGTTCGGCCTGCTGCGCGCGCGGCGCGTGGTGCTTGCCACGGGCGGGAAGAGCCTGCCCGAGACCGGTTCCGACGGGCACGGCTTCGCCATCGCCCGCTCCCTGGGCCTGGCTCTGACGGAGCGCGTATTCCCCGCGCTCGTGCCGCTGACCTTGCCGCCCGGGCACTTCCTGCGCGCGCTGACTGGCGTGAGCGCGCCCGCGCTGCTCGAGCTCTGGTCGGGCGCCGGCAAGCGCCTCGCCGCCGCCAGCGGCGCCGTGCTGTGCGCGCACTTCGGCCTCTCCGGGCCCGCGGTCCTGGACATCAGCCGGCACGTCAACGAGGCGCGCCACCGCGATGCGAAGGCAACGCTCACCGCCAACTGGCTGCCCGGGACGCCTCCCGCCGAACTGGACCGGGCCCTGCGGCCGCTTGGCGCCGAGCGGCCGCTCGCCTTCTTGCGCGGCCGCCTGCCCGAGCGCCTGGCGCGCGCCCTGTGCGAGCACGCGGGGGTGCACGTGGCCGCGCCGGGCAGCCAGCTCACGCGCGCTGCGCGCGCGGCGCTGGTGCGCGCCGTGACGCGCCTGCCTTTGCCGATCAGCGGCGACCGCGGCTTCCGTTACGCCGAGGTCACGGCCGGCGGCGTGCCGCTCTCCGAGATCCGTCTGCAGACGATGGAGGCGCGCGCCTGCCCGGGCCTGCATCTCTGCGGCGAGATCTGTGACGTGGACGGCAAGATCGGCGGCTACAACTTCCAGTGGGCCTGGGCGAGCGGCTACACGGCCGGCGTGTCGCTGAGCCACTGAGGGCCGCGCTCAGAAGGCCGCGTGCTCGGTGCGCGCAATGATCTCGTCCTGTAGGGCCTCGGACAGATCGCAGAAGAAGTCCGAATAGCCGGCCACGCGCACAATCAGGTCGCGGTGCTCCTGTGGCCTCGCCTTGGCCGCGCGCAGGGTGTCGGCGCCCACCACGTTGAACTGGACGTGGTGGCCGCCCAGGCGGAAGTAGGAGCGCACGAGCTGCGCCAGGCGCGCGATTCCCTCCTCGCCCGCGAGCAGCGCGGGCGTGAACTTCATGTTGAGCAGGGCCCCGCCGGTCCTGATCTGGTCCATCTTCGCGGCCGACAGGAAGACCGCCGTCGGCCCCTTGCGATCCGCGCCCTGCACCGGCGAGATGCCCTCGGAGAGCGGCGTTCCCGCGCGGCGGCCGTCGGCGCTCGCGCCGCAGAGCGAGCCGAAGTAGACGTGGCAGGTGGTGGGGAGCATCTCGACGCGGTAGTGCCCGCCCTTGGTATTGGGCCGGCCGTCGATGGCCTCGCAGAAGGCCGCGAAGACGCGCGTCATGATGCGGTCGGCGGCCGCGTCGTCATTGCCGTATTTGGGCGTCTTGTTGAGCAGCCGCTGGCGCAGGGGCTCGTGCTGCGCGAAGTCAGCGCTCAATGCGGTGCACAGGTCGGCGAGCGGCAGCTCGGTGCGCTCGTACACGAGCTCGCGTATGGCGCTCAGACTGTCGCTGATGGTGCCGATGCCGACTCCCTGGATGAACGAGTTGTTGTAGCGCGCGCCGCCGGCGTTGTAGTCGGTACCGCGCGCCACGCAGTCGTCGATGAGCACCGAGAGGAAGGGAGCCGGCATGTGCGTGGCATAGACACGCTCGATGAGCTGGTTGCCGGCGATCTTGATGTCGACGAAGTGCTGGAGCTGGCGGCGGAGGGCGGCGAACAGGTCGTCGAAGGTGGCGTGACTGGCGGCGGTGCCGCTTCTCGGCCCGAGCTGCCTGCCGCTGCGCGGGTCGAGGCCGTCGTTGAGGGTGAGCTCCAGGACCTTCGGCAGGTTGAAGTAGCCGGTGAGGATGAAGGCTTCCTTGCCGAATGCGCCCGTCTCCACGCAGCCGGAGCAACCGCCGGCGCGCGCGTCCTCCAGGCTCTTGCCCTGGCGCAACTGCTCGGCGACCACCGCGTCGGCATTGAACAGCGAGGGGAAGCCGTAGCCCTTGCGCACGACGCGCAGGACGTGGCGCAGCAGCTCCTCGGGCGTCCTGCTGGCGAGCTGCAGGTTGGAGCTGGGCTGCAGGAGGTGCATGTCGTCGATGATGTCGAGCAGCAGGTGCGACACTTCGTTGGCGCCGTCACTGCCGTCCCGGAGCAGGCCGCCGATGTTGATGTTGGCGAAGTCCGTGTAGGTGCCGCTCTCGGCGGCGGTGACGCCGACCTTGGGCGGCGCCGGGTGGTTGTTGAACTTGATGAAGAAGCACTCGAGCAGCTCGCGCGCGCCTTCCCTGGTGAGCGTGCCAGCGGCGAGGCCGCGCTGGTAGAACGGCAGGAGGTGCTGGTCGAGGTGTCCGGGGTTGAAGGAGTCCCAGCCGTTCAGCTCGGTGATGACGGCGAGGTGGCAGAACCAGTAGTACTGCAACGCCTCGTATAGGTCGCGCGGCGCGCGTGCCGGGACGCGACGGCAGACCGCGGCGATGTGCAGCAGCTCCTCGCGCCGGGGCGGGTCGCTGTCCGCGCGGGCGAGCTGCTCCGCCAGGGCGGCGTGGCGCGCGGCGAAGAGGATGGCCGCGTCGCAGGCGATATCCATGGCGCGCAGTTGCTCGCTCCGGTCGTACGCGCGCGGGTCACGCGCGAAGTCCAGGGCGGCCGCGGCCGCGGCGATGTCCGCCTTGAAGTCGAGCAGGCCCTTGCCGTAGATCTTGTCGTCCAGCACCGTGTGCCCGGGCGCGCGCTGCTCCATGAACTCGGTGAAGACTCCGGCCGCGTAGGCGTCGTGCCATTCGGGCGACAAGGCGGCGAAGATGCGGTCGCGCAGGGAGCGGCCGCGCCAGTAGGGGATGATGCGCTCGGCGTAGGCCATGCGGCAGGCCGCGGACACGGCGTAGCTCGTCTTCGGCCGCGTGTCGAGGATGTCCAGGTCTTCCAGGCTGTGGCAGGTCAGCTCGGGGTAGGTCGGCACCTCCTTGGGCGCCGGGCCACGCTCGCCGACGATCAATTCGCCCGCGCCGATGTGGATCGTCTTGCGCTCGCACAGGCGGTGGAAGGCGAGGGCGCGCATGACCGGCGCGGAGTGCTTGCCCTCATTCTCGCGATAGAAGGCGGTCAGGATTTCGGCTCGCTCCGGGGAGATCGCCGGCCGGGCGTCGAGGCTCTTCTGCCGCAGGCGGGTGGTGCGTTCGTTCATGCTGGATCATCCTAGTATCGCAGCCTCGAACCCGTGCTCCCGGAAGCGCGCGGCGATGTCGGCCAGGCGCTCGGCGGAGGGAGGCACGATGTCGGCCAGGGGGAAGGCCCGCCCCAGTCGGGCGAACTTCCGCGCGCCCGTGCGGTGGAAGGGCAAGAGGTCCACGCCGCGCACTCCGTCGAGCGACGCGGCGAAGCGGGCGAGGGCGTCGACGTCGGCAGCGGCGTCGTTCACGCCCGGAATGACCGGCACGCGCAGGCGCAGCGCGCCGCCGCTTTGCGCCAGGAAGCGCAGGTTGGCGAGAAGCTGGGCGTTCGGGATGCCGGTGACGTCGCGGTGGCGCCGCGCGTCGATCAGCTTGAGGTCATAGAGGAACAGGTCCGTGAAGGGGGCAACGGCGCGCACGTGCTCCCGCGGCGCGTGGCCGCAGGTGTCGATCGCGGTATGCATGCCTTCGGCGCGGCAGGCCTCGAGCAGGGCGAGCAGGAAGGGGAACTGGGCGAACGGCTCGCCGCCGGAGAAGGTGACGCCTCCTCCCGACTCCTCCTGGAAGATGCGGTCCGCACGCACCTCGCGCATGACCTCCGCGACCGAGAGGGACGCGCCGGCGAGGCGGCGCGCCTCGCTCGGGCAGGCGGCGACGCACGCGCCGCAACCGAGGCAGCGCGTGCCCGGCGCGCCGGGCTTTCCCTTCGCGGGAGCCTCCGTGAGCGGGCAGACCAGCAGGCACTGGCCGCAGCCGATGCAGCGCTCCTCGGCGAAGAGGATCTCAGGCCGGCTCGACTGGCTCTCCGGGTTGTGGCACCAGGGGCAGGCCGCGGGGCAGCCCTTGAGGAAGACGGTGGTGCGGATGCCCGGCCCGTCCTGGACCGAGAAACGCTGGATGTTGAAGACCAGGCCCGAGAGCATGCGCGTGCCCGCACGCCGCGGCGCGGTGCGGCGCAATGGTCCATTCTAGCGGAGGCGGTGGCCGGCGCGCGCACGGCTCGCTACCATTCGGGGATGGTGCATTCTCGACTCTACTTGCTTCTCCTGGGGCTCCTGCTGCCCGTCCTCGCCGTCCCGTCCTGCGCGAAGCGCGGCGGCGGGACGAACGTCATCCTCATCTCCATCGACACGCTGCGCCGTGACCGGCTCGGGACCTACGGCCGCACCAGCGGCCTGAGCCCGAACCTCGACCAGCTCGCCAAGATGGGCGTGGTCTTCGAGCAGGCCATCACGCAGGCGCCGTGGACCCTGCCCGCGCACGCCGCGCTCTTCACGTCGCTGCCGCCGTCCGTGCTCGACCTGGGGCACTTCGCCGCGCCCGGCCGCATCAGCGACGAGGCGCTCTGCCTGGCCGAGTTCCTCAAGGAACACGGCTATCGCACGCTGGCGGTCACCGCCGGCGGCTTCGTTGGCCCGGACTTCGGCTTCGCCCAGGGTTTCGACGAGTATCAGGCCGGTCCTTTCCATACCAGCGACATCGTGGACCGCGCGCTCAATCTGCTCGCCGCCCGGCCGCGCGCCCAGAACTTCTTCCTCTTCCTGCATACCTACGACGTGCACCGCTACGCACCGCCGCCGCGCTACCGCGCGGCGTGGATCTCGCCGCCCGGCAGCTCCACGCTGGCGCGCGAGCAGGACGTGGCCCATTTCCTCCAGTCCTGGACCAACCGCGAGCGGGTCGCCGCCTTCAGCGCCGCGGACTGGCGCTTTGCCAGCGATCTCTACGAAGCCTCCGTGGCCTATGTGGATGATCAGCTCGGCCGCCTGCTGCAGGTGCTGGACGAGCGCCACCTGCTCAAGGACAGTCTGATCATCGTGACCTCCGATCACGGCGAGGAGCTGGGCGAGCACGGCGGCTCGGGACACGGCTACAATCTGTATGACGAGAACCTGCGCGTGCCGCTCATCCTCTATCACCGCTCGCTCACGCCGCGCCGGGTCGCGCCGCAGGTGAGGCTGCTGGATGTCGCTCCCACCATCGCCGGCATCGTCGGGCTCGAGCCGCCCGCCGTCTGGGAGGGAACCAGCCTTCTGCCGATCGCCGGCGGCGCGCAGACGCGTCTCGCCGCCCTGGGCGAGAACTCGCACACCCTCGCCCTCAAGTCGCTGCGCACCGCCGAGTACAAGTACATCCTGTCGCTGCGCCGGCCCAGCGAGCTGCTCTTCGACTTGCAAGAGGACCCGGCCGAGAAGACCGACGTGGCCGCGGCGCGGCCCGAGGCGGCGGCGCGGATGCGCGCGGCATTGAAGGACCTGATCCGCCGGAACAGCGCCAACACGAAGTACCGCGGGGCGGCGCCCGAGGAGCTGAGCGCGGAGCGCAAGGCCGAGCTCGAGGCGCTCGGCTACGTGGGCGGTCCGGCCGCGGAGAGCGGCGCGGACGCGGACTGGCTGGACGTGATCGAGAAGCTGGAGGCGGCCGCGCCGCCCAGCGGCCGCTGAACGGAGGAACGCCTTGACCGGGCTCGTGCACTCGCAACCGCCGCGCCCGCCGCGGGGGGCGCGGGCGCTGTGCTGCGTCGCGTTCGCTTCCGCCCTGTGCGCCTCCTGCGCCGAGAAGGAGGCCGCGCCGCGCGGGAACGGCCTGGACGTGCTGCTCTGCGTGATCGACACGCTGCGCCCCGACCACCTCGGCTGCTACGGCCATTCCCGCGCCACCAGCCCCACGATCGACCGCCTCGCGGCCGAGGGCACGTGCGTGGCACACGCCACGGCGCAGTCCTCCTGGACCGGCCCGTCCATGGTCTCGATGATGCTGTCGCGTCACGTGGCCGATGACTTCGTGAAGATGCCGCCGGGCGCAACCCTGGCGGAGATGCTCTCAGAGGCCGGCTACCGCGCCGCGGCGGTCCAGTCGAACATCCTGCTGGAGGAGGGCAGCGGCCTGGAGCGGGGCTTCGAGGACTACGCGCTGCGCCCGCTGCCGCCGCAGTTCATCGACATCCTGCGGCGCGACGACGGCCGCCCGCGCTTCGTCTACGTGCACCTCACGCAACCGCACGATCCGTACGAACCGGTGCCGCAGTTCGATGTCTTCAAGCCGGAGCCCCTGCCGCGCGGGCAGATCGATGACTACGCGGCGTTTCTCGAGGAGGCACACCCGAGCTGGAGCGAGGCCGAGCGCTCGCAGGTGCTGGAGCGGGCGGCCGCGCAGGTGGCGGCGGCGGCCGCGCGCTACGACGGCGAGATCCTGCAGGCGGACAAGGTGCTCGCTGACGTCCTCTCCCTGCTGCCGCGGCCCGACCAGACCCTCGTGGTCGTGGCCGCGGATCACGGCGAGTGCCTGTGGCAGCGCCGCGAGGCTCCGTCAGGCCTGCTCGGTGCGGACACCGGCGACCTCCTGACCGTGTTCAAGCCCACGCACAACGTGCTGCTCAGCGAGGAGCTGATCCACGTGCCCTTGGTCCTCCACGGTCCGGGCGTTCCCGCGGGGGCGGTGCTGCCCGGCCTGGCGGAGAACGTCGACATCCTGCCGACCATCCTGGAGCTGCTCGGCCTGGAGCCGCCGGACGACATCGACGGCAAGAGCCTCGCCGCCAGCATGGCGCGCCTGGCCGCCGGCGAGGAGCCCGCCGGGCGCGACATCGTGTTCTCCAACACGACGCTCTTCACCGCGGCGCGGGCGCGCGGCGGCCGCAAGCTGGTCCTGCCTTGGCGCGAGGCGCAGCCCGACCAGCCGGCCTTCTTCGACCTGGCCGCCGATCCGGGCGAGCGCACGCCGCTGCCGCTTTCCGGCCGCGAGTACGAGGGGCTGAAAAGCGCGATCGAGGAGTTCCGCGAGCGTGCACTGCGCGCTTCCTCGGCGGAGAACGTCGTGGACGCGGACGTGGAGCGGCGCCTGCTCGAGCTGGGCTACGTGGGCAAGTAGACGGCGCGGCCGCGCCGTCTTGGCGCGCCGCGGGAATGCCGTAGAGTGGGCCGGCTCCCGTGCGCCGCGCGGCGCGCCCGGCGCGGGCGCATGGAGTTGAACGCGGAGGGCCGCGGCACGTGCTCGAGAACCGGTTCGTCCTCTTCCTGCTTCCGGTCGCCCTGTTCCTCGTCTGGCTCGGCGTGCGCGCTCTCCTGGGACGGCGCACCACGCGCTTCACGGTCAACGTGACCTTCAGCCTGGTCCTGCTGCTCTACTTCGCGGCGGTGGCCGGGACCGGCATCTTCTGGGTCGCGCGACAGGAGCTGCCGGTTTTCGACTGGCACTACCTGCTCGGCTACATCACGCTCGCGCTGGTGATCGCGCACGTGGCTCTGAACTGGGGCCCGGTGGCGGCGCTCTTGCGGCGCACGGCGCCGGCGTCCATGAAGACCGCGCCGGGCGGGGCGTTTCGCGGCTGGGTCAAGGCAGCGGGCGCGCTCGTTCTCGCGGCGCTCGCGGGCACGGCCCTCTTCCTGGCCGGCGGGGAGTACGCCTCGGAGCGGATCGTGGTGCACGTTCCGGCCGCGGGCGGCCAGCAGGCCGGAGCGCCGGCGCCACAGTCCGCGCCGCAGGAGCCCGCGCTCGAGCCAGCCGCGCGCGCGCCGAGCGCCGGCACCCTGGTGGAGGCGGATGGCGAGATGATCTCGATGGCCGAGTTCTACCACCGCGGCAGCTCCTACCCGGAGCGCACGCGCCTCTCCGGCGTCACCTGGAAGGCGCGGCCGCCCGTGTACAAGTCGTATCCGGAGCGGCCGGCGACTCCCTTGCCGCAGCCGCGTCTGGAAGGGGGCGGCACGGTGCTCGCCGCGACCGAGGCGTGGCGCCGCGGATGCGGCCGCCTGCAGACCACTTCGCTCAAGCTGGCCGAGCTGTCGGAGCTGCTCTTCTGCTCGCAGGGCATCACCAAGACCGAGACGCTCGCGCTCGGCCTCTGGGACTTCCGCGCCGCGCCCTCGGCGGGCGCGCTCTACCCGGTGGATCTCTACGTGGTGGTGAACCGCGTGGCGGGCGTCCCGCCCGGCCTCTACCACTATTCAGTGAAGGAGCACGCCCTGGTCCTGTTGCGCGAGGGGCTGCTCTTCCCGCGCCTCGAGGCCCTGGCCGAGCGCTCGCGCGACTATCAGGCCGCCGCCGCCACCGTGATCATGACCGTGACCTTCGGCCGCACCGGGTTCAAGTACCGCGGCCGGGCCTACCGTTACGTGAACATGGACGCCGGCCACGCCGCGTACAACCTCGGCGTGGCCGCGGCCGCCCTCGGTCTGGCCGCGCCCGTGGTCATGCGCTTCGACGACGCCGCGTTGAACGCGCTCCTCGAGGTCGATTGCGAGGTCGAGGCCGCGCTGCTCCTCATGCCGCTCGGCCGGTCGCTCGAGGACGACAGCGCGGAGAGCCCGCCCGAACCGGCCTTCGTCTCGGCGATCGCCGGGGCGAGCGACGAGGCCGTCCGCTCCT
>DYIW01000294.1 GCA_020723465.1 Phycisphaera mikurensis | reverse complement strand
GCGCGGCCGCGGCGCGCGGGCACGCCGCGCACACCGAAGCGCCCGCGCGCCGGGCCGAGGCCGCGTTCGCCCGCGCGCAGCAACGCCTGCAGGACGACGGGCAGAAGCTCGGTGGCGCGGCCGATCAGCGCCAGGCCGAAGGAGAACTCCTCGCCCTCGCGCAGGGCGCGCGGTCCCGGCGGCGCCCAGAGCGCGTAGGGGTGCGGCACGAAGGGCAGGCGCGCCAGGCGGCGCGCGCCGCAAGGGGGCGCGGTCTCGAACAGATAAGGGAAGGAGCAGGCGTCCGCCAGGCGGCAGGCGCCGCACTCCACGCCGCCAGCGACGCAGATCACATCCTTCAACGCCCGGCCAAGCAGCCCGCGCAGAGTGGAGCCCGCGAAGGCAGGAAGGTCGATGGCGTCGCGCGCCGTGGCCGCGACCTCGAGCAGCAGCAGGCGCAGCTTCTCCAGGTCCTTCATCGCCTGCACGCTCCGCGGGCGGGTCGCAGGGGGATCGACATCGGGTCGCGCTCCATCGCGGCCGGGCATTCTAGCGCGACGACCACATCGCGGCGGCGCCGCACCGAACGTGTCCGCGCTCGCTGGCCGGGTCCGACCGGCGCCGCCTTGGACGCGGGCGACGTGCTGCTGCGCGCCAAGAACTACGGCAAGATCGCGGCGGGCAAGGCGCTGAAGAAGTCCTTCAGCGCGGACTTGCCGGGCGGCGCCAGCGCGTCCGGCAAGTATGTCATCGCGCTGATCGACGCCGGCGAGGACGTCGTGGAGGCGGACGAGGCGGACAACGTCGCGGTCTTCGGGCCGCTGCCGTAGGACGGGCCGGGCGTCTCGGACGGACCGAGGCACCCGGCGCCGGTTACGGCGCCGCCGCCACGCGGTACAGTGCACGTCCGCAACGCAGAGGTCGAAGATGAGCCGCCGCGACCGCCTCGGCCTGACCGCCCTTGTCTGCCTCGCCCTGTCCGTCACCGGGAGCGCCGCGGTGATCGACGTGAACTCGACGGCGGACCTGCCGGACGCGGATCTGTTGGACGGGGTCTGCGACGCCGACCTGGCGCAGGCCGGCGAGCAGCGCACCCTGCGCGCCGCCCTCCAGCACGCCAACGTGACGCCCGGCGCGGATCAGATCAACCTGCCCGCCGGGACCTACCGCCTGCGCATCAAGGGCGCCGGCGAAGACCAGGCCGCCACCGGCGACCTCGACATCCTCGACGACCTGACGATCACGGGCGCCGGCGCGGCCAGCACCAGGGTGAACGGCAGGAAAGCCAAGGACCGCGTGTTCCACGTCCTGGCGGGCGTCGCGGCCACGCTCGAGGAGCTCACCATCACGAAGGGCCGGGCGCCAAACGGCGAGGTGGACGGCGGCGGCATCTGCAGCCGCGGGGACCTGACGCTGCAAGACGCGGTCATCTCGAAGTGCCGCTCCGAGGGTGTCGCCGGCGCGCTTCATCACGTGGAAGGAACCTCGACCCTCGCGGGCGTGCTGTTCGTCCGGAACAAGTCCAGGTGGGACGGGGGGGCCATCGAGCTGACGGGAGGGACCATGGACGTGAGCGCGTCCACCTTCAAGAAGAACCGCAGCAAGGACGAAGGCGGCGCCATCGCGAACTCGGGGGGCGTTCTGAATCTGGTCAACGTCACCTTCAGCGGCAACCGCGCCCAGGAGGATGGCGGCGCCCTGTGTCTCGACCACGTCGCCACGGTGACCCTGATGAACTGCACTCTCAAGGCGAACCGCGCCAAGAAGACCTGGGGAATCTCGGCCGCGGACGACTACTGGGGGCCGAACACGGTGATTGTCCAGAACACCGTCTTCGCGGACGGCGTGCACAAGGAACGCAGCGGGCCGATGACCTCGAACGGTGGCAACCTGGACATCGGCACGAGCTGCGGCTTCGGCGCGGGCGACTTGAGCAGCACCGCTCCGCGCCTGCGCCCCCTCAAGAACAACGGCGGACAGACGCCCACGCACGCTCTCAAGCCCTCGAGCCCGGCCATCGACATGGGAAATGACGCGGGCTGCCCCGGGTTCGATCAGCGCGGGCTGCCGCACGTCGATATCGCCGGCACGGGCATCGCAACCTCCGATATCGGCGCCTACGAGTTCCAGGGGCCCTGAATCCACGCACCTGCCGCGCCGCGGCCCTCGCGTCCACGGCGGACTCGCTATGGAGCATCCCCACACCGGTGGATGCGACTTCCCTCTCGCGTCAGCGCTCGATCGTCATTGCGGCGATCTTCAGCATGAGCTGGCCCGGGCGATGCTCCTGCTCCGGTCCGAGGTTGGTGAGGAAGATGACGTGGACGCCCTCGTCGGGCAGCACGCAGACGTAGTGGCAGAAACCGGAGATGGCGCCGCCCTTCAGGGCCACGCGGCGCCCGCCGACCTGGTCCAGCTCCCAGCCCGCGCCGAAGCGGGCGCTCTCGCCGCCTGGCAGGCGCGCGGGCTCGAAAGAGCGCGCCAGCGCCTCCTGGCCGATCAGCCGGCCGGCGAGGAGAGCGTCGAAGAAGGCGTGCAGATCGTCAGCCGTGGACAGGACGTCGCCGCAGCCGCGCAGCACCGTCATGCTGGAGAAGCGCTCGTTGCGGAGCTCTCCGTCCGGCCCCCTGCTGTAGCCCGCGGCGCGGCGCGGAACGATGCGCGTGTCGTCGCCGCAGAGCGTGTCCTTCATGCCCGCGGGCAGGAAGACCCGCTCGCGCAGGAACGCGGCGTACTCCTTCCCCGAGGCCGCCTCGACGACCGCGGCGAGGAGCGCGTAGTTCGAGTTGCTGTAGGCGGCGGCCGTGCCGGGCGCGAAGTCGAGGTCGCGGTCCTGGAACGACGCAAGCAGCTCGGGCAACGTCCGCTCCTGCCGGATCCATTCGCTCGCGTCCGGACGGTCGAGGTAGTCGTGGATGCCGGAGGTGTGGGTAAGGAGGTGGCGGAGCGTGATGCCTCGCGCCGGGAAGTCCGGCAGGAAGCGCGTGACGTCGTCGTCCTGGACGAGCTTCCCGTCCTCCTCAAGCACGAGCACCGCCACGGCGGTGAACAGCTTGGTCACCGAGGCCACGCGGAACACCGCTTCCGGCGTCATGAGCGCGCCGAACTCCAGGTTCGCCGAGCCGTAGGCCTTGCGATGCTGGACCTCGCCCCGCGCGCCGACCAAGACGACCGCGCCCGGCTGCCCGGCGGGGTAGAGGGGCGAGACCAGGCTGTCGATCCTCGCCGAGAGGGACGGACCCTCGCCGGCGGCTTTGGCCGCAGCCGAGAGAAAAGAGCTCACCACCAGGATCGCAGCGCGGACGGCTCGTGCGGACTTCATGCGGCCTCCTGCAGCAAGGTGCCCGGCGATGGTAGCCGGCGGGCGGCCCGAAGCGGCGGCGCCACGCGCGCGAAACGCCCAACGGCGAAACGTGGTATGCTGGAGATTCCCCAACCTGGAGGATCACGATGAAGCCCTGCCACAGCCTCTCCCTGGCCGCCCTCGCCTGCTTCGCCCTGTCCGCCACCAGCAGGGCCGCGACGATCGACGTGAACTCGACCGCGGACCTGCCGGACGCGGACCTGCTGGATGGAGTCTGCGACGCCGATCTCGTGCTGGCCGGGGAGCAGCGCACGCTGCGCGCCGCCATCATGCATGCGAACGCCACGCTCGGACCGGACACGATCAACCTGCCCGCCGGGACGTACCGCCTGCGCATCAAGGGCGCCAAAGAGGACCAGTGCGCCACCGGCGACCTCGACATTCTCGACGACCTGACGATCACGGGCGCCGGCGCCGCGAGCACCAAGGTGGACGGCAGGAAGGCGAAGGACCGGGTGTTCGACGTGGATCCCTTCGTCGCGGTCACGATCTCGGGAGTGACGATCACCAAGGGCAAGGCGCCGGGGGGGAGCGAGACCGGCGGCGGCGGCATCCGCAACTTCGGGAGCCTCACGCTCCACGACGCGGTCATCTCGAAGTGCAGCTCCAAGGACGACGCCGGCGGGCTCGATCAGCAGCAGGGGTCGTCCACGATCGCGAACGTGCTCTTCGCCACGAACAAGGCCAAGGACGACGGCGGCGCCATCGACGTCGACGGCGGGACCATGGACATCAGCGCCTGCACGTTCAAGAAGAACCGCACCAAGAACGAGGGCGGCGCCCTCGAGACATCCGGGAACGTGGTGAACCTCGTCAACTGCACCTTCAGCGGCAACCGCGCCAAGGACGAGGGCGGCGCCCTGTGCGTCGAGGACGGCGGCACGCTCACCTTGATGTGCTGCACCCTGACCAAGAACCGCGCCAAGAAGGCGTGGGGGATTTCGGCCTCGGACGACTACTACGGGCCGAACACCGTCACGGCGCAGAACACCATCTTCGCCAACAGCAAGAAGAAGGAATGCACCGGCACCCTGACCTCGAACGGCGGCAACCTGGACATGGGCACGAAGTGCGGCTTCGGTGCGGGCGACCTGAGCAACACGAACCCCGAACTGCGCCCGCTCGCGAACAACGGCGGGCCGACGCCCACGCACGCCCTCAAGCCCTCGAGCCCGGCCATCGACTCCGGCAACGACGCCGGCTGCCCCACGGCTGACCAGCGCGGCCTGGCGCGCGTGGACATCGCCGGCACGGGGACGGCGCTCGCCGACGTCGGCGCCTACGAGTTCCAGGGGCCTTGATGCCCGAGAGGGCCGGCGGGCCGCCAGCCCCGTGCTGCCCTCACGGAGCGACGGTGCCGAAGGTATTGCTCAGGTAGGTGTTGGTCCCAGGCGCCGTGTCGTCGTTCAGGTCGTACGCGGCGCTCTTCTTGGCCCAGTTCCCCACCAGCGTGTTCGATGTGCCGTCAACCTCGAAGCCATCGTCCTTGCTCTGCTTCACCTTGTTCTTGAAGAAGAGGCACTGGTACGCGCCGTCTTCGATCCAGATGCCGTTCCAGGAGCCCTTCACCTGGTTCATGCAGACCAGGCAGTCGTTCGAATCGCACTCTACTCCGGTGTCCACCGTCCCCTGGATCGAGTTGCCGCTGACGATGTTGTCGTCGGCTCCGTCCTCCAGGTCGATGCCGTCGTAGTCGGTCTTCTTGATCGTGTTGTCGAAGATCGAGTTCTCGGTCGATGAGTCGTCGACCACGATGCCGTCCCAGGCGCCCTTGATGCGGTTGTCCGCGACCAGGCAGGACTCGCAGGGCGTGGGGTAGACGCCTACTTGGATCCCCGTGCCCCCTACGTTCTCGATCCTATTGCCTTCGATCGTGTTGGCCGTTCCCCCCTCCACGACGATGCCGTCGCCGCCGGCGTTCCTCACGACCGAATCGCGCACCACGCACTTATCCGCGTCCAGGTAGATGCCGCCATCGGTGGTGTTCTTCACGATGCACTTCTCGATCACGACCTCGCCGCTCGACCCGTAGACACGGATGCCGCCGGACGTGCTTCCGTCCACCGTACACCCCGTGATGAGCATGCCGTCGACGCCCACCACGTCCAGGCCGGCCCAAATGGCGTTCCTCAGCCGGATGTCCCGCACCGTGATGCCGTTAGCAAGCCCGACGGACAGTGGCGTGGCCGAGCTGCTGGCGTCAATGGTGACCACGTGTCCCTTCTTCGCCCGGAGCGTCAGGTTGTCCGTGCCGAACATCAACACGGTCTCGCCGTAGGTTCCCGACGAGACCTCGATCACATCGCCCGCCAGAGCGGCGTTGACCGCCGCCTGAATGGTCGCGTGGTCTCCCGGAACCTTGAGCTTGGCGCCCTCTGCGGGCGCGGCGAGGCAGGCGGCAAGAACGGACAGCAGCGCGATCGAGCGGGTCCTCATCGCAAGCACTCCCAACTGCGGTAGGCGAACGCGCCGCGCGACGCAAACGCGCCGCGGACGCCGGGTCTCCTGCCATTCTCGCAGAAGGTCAGGCCCGCCGCGACCGGTTCGGGCGGTGGGCGGCAGAAGACCAGCGGCCCGGAGCGGGTGCCCCCTTACGGCGCCACGGTCCCGAACTTGTTCCCCAGGAGGACGTTGCTCCCGGGAGCTGTGTTGTCGTTCAGGTCGTATCCACCGCTCTGCTTCGCCAGGTTCTCCGTCAGAGCGTTTCCCACGCCGTTCACCTGGAAACCGTCCGTGCCGGCCTTCGTCACCTTGTTCTTGTAGAACAGGCAGGCGTCGGCATTGGCGCCGATGAAGACGCCGTGCTCCGCCGTGTCCTTGATGTCGTTCTTGCTGTGCAGGCAGTACGCCGAGTCGAGCTTCATCCCGTTCGCGCCGATCCCCTTCATCGTGTTGCCGGTGATGACGCTCGACTCCGCTCCGTCAAGAAGCTCGATCCCGTCCCGGTCGGTGTCCACGATGGTGTTCTCCAGGACCGTGTTGCCCTCCGCGTTGTCCGCCAGGAGGATGCCGTCCCACGCGCCCTCGACCCGGTTGTCCACCACCAGGCAGGACTCGCATGCCATGAGCCCGCCGAGCTTGATCCCCGCGGATCCTCCGCCCTCGACCCGATTCCCCTCCAACGTGTTCGCGAAACCCACGACCGAGATCCCGTTCGCGCCCGCGTCCCTCACGGTCGTGTCGCGAACCACCGACGAGGCCGCGAACAGCTCGATTCCATCGCCTCCGCTGTTCTTCACCAGGCAGTCCTCGATCACGACCCCGCCCGATTGAACGATCGCAATCCCCGCGACGGCGGCATCGTCGACGGTGCACCGCTTGACGCGGATCGGGCTCGACTGATCGATGTTCAGCCCGACCGAGTCGGCGGTGTGCCGCAAGCGGATGTCCTGCACCGTGATGTAGTGGGACTGCGTGATGCTCAGCGGGATGCCGCTGCCCGCGGCGTCGATGTAGACGGCGTCTCCCTTCTTGGCTCGGAGGGTCAGGTGGTCCCGGCTCGTGATGGTCACGTGCTCGGCGTACACCCCCTTGGAGACCTCGATCACGTCGCCCGTCACAGCGGCATTCACCGCCGCCTGGATGGTGGCGTAATTGGCCGGCACCTTCAGCTTCGCGCCCTCGGCGGGGGCCACGAGGCAAGCAGCAGCAACAGCGGAAACGGCCCAGCAGGTCTTCATGGGGTCTTCTCCCGGATTCTGTCCGTGGTCACTCTCGCGGTGCGCGCGCGCCGCGCAAGGCGCTTCATCCTCGCACGCGGTCAAGACCGATGAAAGAGGCGCCCCTCCCGCGCCGCTCCGCCGCACGCCAGGCAGGAGAGCGGCGCCCGGCGCTGTAAGGCGCCGCGCTCCTGCGGGTCCCTCGGATCACGATTGCCCGCGGCCTGAC
>DYIW01000293.1:5994-7258 GCA_020723465.1 Phycisphaera mikurensis | reverse complement strand
TGATTCTCGGCATCCTGCCACGATTCCGAGGACCCGGATGCGAAGGTCCCGCTAGAAACCGCCGGAACTCCACTGAGTTGCGCCAGGACGGCCAAACACTCCCGCCCGCTGGAGCAATGCCGGCGCTATCCGTTCCAATCGAGCGGGAATGCCGCCGTTTCGTTGAAGTCGCCGCTCGGCGCGATTCCAAGAGTACGTCGATCCCTCGCGCGCGCCTGCGGCATCCATCCGGGAGACGCGCCGCGCGCTAGAATCGTCCGCTCATGAAGCTCATCCTCATCACCTTGCTGTTCGCCGCCGCCTGGCCCGCGCCGCCCGCATCCTGCGGCGAGCTGACGCGCCGCGAGCTGGACGCGCTGGTCGAACGCTACTTCGAGGCGGACCACGCCGAGCGTCTGGAGCTCGAAGCGCGGCTCGGCACACAGGACGTGCTCGACCCGCGCAAGCTGGACGAGTGGAAGAGGACGCTGCTCAAGCTGGCGCGCAAGGGCCGGCGCGCCGCCCTGTCCGGCACGTGCTACCTCTACGACGAGAAGGAGAAGACCGGGAAGTACCTGGTGCAGGGCAAGGCCGGCAAGGCGCTGGTGCTGGGCCTGCACGGCGGCGGCGAGGGCGAGGGCGACGCCGCGAGCGCGCTCTCCGGGCTGGGCGGCGCTCTCGCTGGCGTGGACGCCGTCACCCTGTATCCCGAGGTGCTGCGGAAGACGGAGTACGGCTGGGGCGAGGAGGACACCGAACGCTTCGTGCTCGAGCTGATCGAGGCCTTGAAGCGCACGCGCGCCATCGACACCAACCGCGTCTACCTCGCCGGCCACTCCATGGGCGGCTACGGCGCCTGGACCATCGGCGCGCGCCACGCCGACGTCTTCGCCGGGCTCGCGGCCTTCGCCGGCGGCGCCACGCCCATCCTCGATCCCGCCGATCCGGAGAGAAAGACCGTGCTCGGCATCGAGGAGGGTGTCCTCCCCAACCTGCGCAACCTGCCGATCTTCTTCTACCAGAGCCTGGACGACACGAACGTTCCCCCCTGGTCGAACATGTTCTCCGCCCGGGAGCTGCCGCGCCTGCGCCAGCAGCACGGCGGCTACGAGTTCCTCTACGAGCAGGTGGACGGCCGCGGCCACTCCTTCCCGGAGAAAGGGCCCGGGCCGGGCATCGCCTGGGCCATGCGGCACGAGCGCGACCCGCGCCCGCGCAAGATCGTCTGGCAGCCGCTGCGCCCGTGGAAGCGCATGTTCTACTGGCTGTGGTGGGAGGATCCGGT
>DYIW01000293.1:0-5984 GCA_020723465.1 Phycisphaera mikurensis | reverse complement strand
CCGCGGTCGCTCATCACGGCCGAGGTGACCGGCGAGAACACGGTGGAGATCGTCACCGAGGCCGACGTCGCCGGCCTGTCGATCCTGGTGGACGAGCGGCTCTTCGCGCTCGACCAGCCGATCGTGGTGAAGGTGAACGGCGCCGAGCGCTTCCACGGCACGGCGCCGGACACGCTCTCGACCCTGCTGCGCACCGCCGCGGAACGTAACGACCCCGAGCTGGTGTTCCGCGCGCGCATCGACCTGTAGCCGGGCGCGGCGCGCCCGCAACCGACAGAAGGTGCCGCGTTCACACCGCTATCACCTGACCGCACGGGGCGCGCTCCTCACCGCAGGACTGTTCGCCAGGCGCGACGCGTCGCTGAAGTGTCTCGTCAGCATGGTCGCGTGACGCTTCGCCCGCGGGACCTATGCCTCGCCCTCGCGCATCCACCGCGCGCAAAGAAGCTCAGCGCGCCTGCAGCGTTGCGCGGATGAGACGGGCCGCGCCCGCGCGCGCTTCCAGGGAACCTCCCAGGGGGAACTCCGCAACGGGCGCGCCGAGGCCGCCCAGGACCTCCAGCGCGCGCGCCTGGCGGCCGAGGTCCCCGTCCAGCAGGTCCTGGAGGAGCGGCTCGATGAACTCGCGCCGCCCGAGCGTGTAGAGGGCTGCGCTCGCCGAGGCCCACGCGTCGTCGTGCTGGGCGGCGCCGGCCAGCGGCAGGAGCGCCGCGAGGGCGTCCTCCCCGCCGGCCCGGCCGAGCGCCTGGATGCCGGCCACGCGCACCGACGGGTCCGCGTCCTGCACCAGGGGAACCAGCAGCGGCGCCGCCCGTTTCACGCCGAGGGCGCCGAGCGCGCGTCCGGCTTGCGCCCGCACCGCGGGGGAGCCGTCCGCCAGCAGCGGGGCGACCACCGCGAGCACCTCGTCCGCCCGCGGCGCCAGCAGGTCGCCGATCTGTTCGATCACCTCGAGGACATGCACGCGCACGTAGACGCGCTCGTCGGCAAGCCTTCCCGTGAGCAGCGGCAGGACCGCAGGGCCGAGCGCCTGCAGGATGTAGCGGGCGTTGTCCACGGTGCTGATCTGGTAGACGGTCAGGCCATCCACCAGCCAGCCGATGCGTTCGACCAGTGGGGGATCCTCGAGCGGGGGGCTGGCGTTCCAGAGAGCCAGCCGCTGCTCGTGCCACCACGCCTCGATCCGGCGGATGGCTTCCTCCTGGCGCCGGTAGGAAGCGTTGGGAGAGAAGCCGTAGTCGTCACCGATGACCTGCGCCAGGGCGCGCAGCGCTGCTTCTTTCTCGAAAGCGACGCGCACCTGCCTGGCCCATTCGCGCTCGCCGTCCTCCTGCAGCGCGGTGTGCTCCTTCAGCACCTTGATGAGGAAGGGGACGCCGGAGTAGTTCCCGAAGCGCTGCAGAGCGGCCGCGGCCTCGACGCGCACGATCAGGTCGTTCGTGACGTCGTAGCGCCCGATGACCTTGATGAGGCGCGGGAGGGTCCAGGGGACGCGGAGCTGTCCGAGCCCGCGCGCCGCCAGGAGCGCCACCTGCGGCGGCTGGCGGTGCAGCACGCCGCACAAGGGCGCGGCGGCACGGGCGTCTCCCGTCGCGGTAAGCGCCAGGACCGCGTTCACGCGCGTGCCGGCGTCGCTGTTCTCTTCCAGCAGGCGCGCGAGCCGTGGCACGGCCGCGGCGCCCAGGGAGCGCGCTCGCGCCAGCGCCGGCCCGAGGGCTGGGAGCGCAGCGCCCGCCAGCTCGGCGCAAAGCGCCGCCGCCGCGGCGTCCTGCTCGGCGGTGAGCGCGAGCGGCTCCTGCGGCGGCGGGACCGAGAGGCGCTCGTTCCAGGACACCTCGAGGCGCTGGTTCTGCTCGGGCAGAGCCTCTCGCGCCGCGCCCTCCCCTTCGTCCCCGGAGCCACAGCTCGCCGCGAGCGCCGCGGCCAGCGCCGCGCTAGAGATCGAGCGTGCGGCGAATGACAACGGTCGCCTCCTCATCCGGCACGAACGGCGTGCGCTTGTAGAGCAGCAGGACCTCCGCGGACCGGGCCGCGGCCGGGTCGAACGGCACGACGAGCGTGCGCGCCTCGCCCGAGGGAATCTGCGTGTTGACCTTGCCGAACTCCTCGCGGTAGGGGTTGCGGAAGCGCAGCCGGGCGCTGCCGCCCTGCTCGCCCGGGCCGAGGTCGACGACCTCGCCCACGGCCTCGCCGCCCGGGCCGCGCAGGCGCACCACCAGGTCGACGGCGCGATGGCGCGCGTCGGCGGGCAGGTGGTGGGCGGTGCCCGAGTTCGTGACCGTGACCTCGAGCCAGCGGGCTCCCTCCTCCCCCGCGACCTGGCAGGCGAGCGTCGCGGACTTCTGCAGCAGCTCGAGGTCGTTGCCGCCGCGCGAGCCGTGGAAGCTGCCGGTGTAGGCGCCGCGGCCGGCCTCGGGCGCGCGCTCGACCGGCGGCATGTGGCAATGCAGGCAGCTCTGGCCCTTGAGGTGCGGCGGACTCGCCTCCCACTCGTCCACGGTGTCGTGCTGGTTGTGGCAGGGCGCGCACAGGTCCGTGGACGTGAGCTCCTGGCGCTCCACCGGGGCGCAGGGCGCGCGCAGGCCCGCCCGCGCCGAGGCCATGCCGCCGCCGGTGGAATGGCAGGCGAGGCAGTCCACGCCGAGGAAGCGGTTCGTGTCGCGCGCCAGCACGCGCGCCGCCTTGCCGAGGCCGTGCTCGAAGACCGGGCGCGGCGCGTGGCAGGGCACGCAGTCCTTCTTCCTGAAGCCGTCCGTCATGTCGGCGCGGCGCACCAGGGGATTCACGTAGGAGAAGGCGTGCTGCGACGCCTGCCATTCCTCGTACACCTGGGTGTGGCAGGCGCGGCACTCCTCGGAGGAGGTGAAGGCGCGCGCCTCGGCGCCGCTGCCGGCCGGGCCGCCCTTCTCGCCCCGGTCGCGCGCGATCAGGGCCACGGCCGCGCCGATGAGCAGGACGAGGAGGCCAGCCGCCAGCAGCGCCCGGGTCATCGCGCGCTCTCCGCGAAGGTTGCGGGCGCGCGCCGCGCCAGCACGCGGATCGTGCTCCCTGGCCGCGGGTCGATTTCCGGCGGGAAGCGCGCGCGGAACTCCTGGCCACGGATCTCGAGGTCGATCTCACGCTCCGCGCCGAGGAAGCGGCTGCCCCGCACCAGGGCCGGTTCGCCCTGGTCGCCGCTGCCCACCTGGAAGTCCTCGGGGCGGAAGAAGGCGACGAACGGCGTGCCCGGCGCCAGGCGGCTCGGGTACGAGCCCAGCGGTGTCCGCGCCTCGCCGCCCGCGCCGGTGACGCCGCGCACGGCCGCGGTCAGGCCGAGCAGCCGCGCGGCGCGCGCGTCGGGCGGCCGCAGGTAGAGCTCCTCGGGCGTGCCCTCGGCGATGGCCTGGCCCTCGTCCATCAGCACCAGGCGGTCAGCCAGGCTGAACGCCTCCTCGTGATCGTGTGTGACGTACAGGACCGTGACGCCCTCCTCGCGCAGCACGCGCGCGAACTCGCGGCGCAGCGGGCGCGCCAGCGGGCGATCGAGGTTGCGCGTGGGTTCGTCCAGCAGCATGAGGCGCGGCCGCGCGGCCAGCGCCCGCGCCAGCGAGAGCCGCTGCCGCTCGCCCCCGGACAGGGTGGCCGGCAGGCGCTCGTCCATCCCCGCCAGCCTGACCAGCTCGAGCAGCCGCCGCGTCTCCCGGTCGCGCTCGCCGCGGGCGGCGCGCCCGCGCAGGGCGAACCTGAGATGTCCGGCCACGGTCATGTGCGGCCAGAGCGCGTCGTGCTGGAAGACCATGCCGATGCCGCGCCGGGCCGGCGGCAGCCGCGAGCGCGGGTCGTTCGCCGTCGCACCGAAGAGCACGATGGTCCCGCTGTCCGGCTCGTCCAGACCGGCGATCAGGCGCAGGACCGTGGTCTTGCCGCAACCCGACGGACCCAGGAGGAAGGTGAAGGCCCCCGGCTCGACCTGGAAGGACAGCCCGCGCAGGACCGGCTGCTGGCCGAAGGACTTCTGCAGGAGGTGGACGATCAGTGCGCTCACGATGCGGTCCGGCGGCCGGATGGGTTCGAATGCCTCGCTGCCGCACGCCGATGCAAGCCGCGTGCCCTTCCCGTCAGAGCGTGAGCAGGATCCATGCGTCGGACCGAGACCGAGCGAGGACAAGCCTGGCGAGCCGCGCCGACGACCCGTATCAGCGGAGAGATACGGGGAGGAGGCAAGGCGAAGCCAGGCGCAGCCGCAGCCGGTCGAATCCAGCAGGGATTCCTGCTCACGCTCTTAGTCCGGCCTGAAGAAGCGCGCGTAGCGCGGGTCGGCCGCCATCTCCGCGAACTCGGGGTACTGGGCCGGCAGGCCGGAGAGGTCCTGCTCCGGAAGCTGGCTCAAGTACTTGGCGGCCGGGCCGGACTGACCCATGCCCGCGTAGGCCCGGGCCAGCGCCAGGTACACATCATTCGGCTCGCGCGGGTCCTTCTCCTGTTTCAGGCCTTCCTTCAGGTCGCTGGCCGCTTCCCGCCAGCGGCGAAACTCGAGGAACAGGTCCGCGCGCCGGTAGCGCGCCGTGTAGTTCTTGGGATTGCGGTTGAGCTCGAAGTCGAGGTCCGCGGTGACCGCGGCGATTCCGGAATCGTCGCCGAGGTCGAGCATGGCGAGCGCCGCGGCCTTGACGGTCGCGCGCAGGCCCACCTTGGTGGCGGCCTGCAGGATCTCCAGCACGCGCTTGCGCGTGCGGCTGTGGGCCAGGCCCGTGGCGCGCAGCGCGGCGATGGCCGCGGTCTGCATTCTCGGAGTCGCGTTACCGAGTTGAAGCGTACGTTCCAGCTCGGGAACGGCCTCCGCCGCCGGGAAGGCGGTGAAGTAGTCCAGGGCCGCGGCGACCAGCTCCTCCGACGGGCTGGCGCCGCCGAGATCCTCGCGCAGCCGGGCCAGGACGTCGTCGCGGCAGTCCTCGGAGGCCGCCGCGCCCAGCCCTTCGATGGCGGCGGCCGCCACCGCGACTTCCTTCGCCGCGATGAAGCCACGCAGCAGGTCGCGCGCCTCGGCGCCGCCGAGGCGGCCGAGGGCGCGCAGCGCCTCGCGGACCACCCCTGGCTCCCCGTCGTTGAGCAACTCCTTCAACGCTGGCAGGAGCGCCGGGTCGCCGCGCAGGCCCAGGGCGAGAGCCGCGTTCCTGCGGCCGAACGTGCCTCCCTCGCGCGCCACGCGCAGGAGCACCGCCGTCACCTCTTCGCCGGGAATGCGCCCCAGCGCGCGCGCGGCGTTCACGCCGGCGTTCATCGGTCCGGGCGCGGCCGTCTCGTGGTTGATGGCCGCGGTCAAGAGCTCCACGGCCGGGAAGCCGATCCCGACCAGCTCGTCGATCTTGCCGGAGATGAAGCCGAGTCCGGCGTCGGACGAGGACTGCAGGTCGCGCAGCAGGACCTCGACCCGGGCGCGCAGGGCGGCCTGCTCGCGCGTCGCCTCGAGGCGCGCGATGGAGATCAGATCGTGCGGCGCGCCGCCGGCTGCCGCGCTGGCTTCCTGGCCGGCCGCGGGCGACATCAGGAGCAGCGGCAGCCACAGGCCGGTCCAGACGGGCGCGCAGCATCGTGCCAGGAGCATGCGAGCGATCCTACCAGCAGGCAGCGCGTTGAGTAAGTCATGCTGCCTGTAGCACCAACTGCCAGGAACTCCGCCAGGCCCGCCTGCGGATGGGAGCTGTCAGCTTCCAGCTTCTGCCTGTCAGCTCGGATCGCGCCGAATCCGGCGGCCTCGGTGGACCCGCTCCGGGGCGGGACGGGTCTCGATCTTGCGAGCGAGTCCTGCTGCGTCCCGCCGCTTGGCCCGCGGCTTCGCTGCGCCTGCGGCCTCCGCTCGGGCAGCAAGGAAGGGTTGCGGCAAGGGCGCCGAGACGACGCCGGAGCACGCGGGGAAGCCGATGCCGCCTACTGGAAGGTGAGCGTCAGCCCGCTGCTGGCCGAGAAGCCGTTGACGGTCAGGGCATCGGCCACGAAGGCCTGCG
>DYIW01000292.1:4646-7259 GCA_020723465.1 Phycisphaera mikurensis | reverse complement strand
CCGCCGCTCCTGGGACTGTTCGAGGCGCGCGCTCGCGAGGGCGCGCGCACGCTGCTCGAGGACGAGACCGGCCGGCCGCTGCTCGCCTCCTGGCAGTACGGGCTGGGGCGCGCCAGCGCCTTCCTGACCGAGCCCACCGGGCCCGGCACCGAAAGCTGGCGCGAGTGGCCGGGCTACGGCCCCCTGCTGGCGCAGGCGCTGCGCCGCACGCTCGGCGCGCCGCAGCCGCCTTTCCGCTGCCAGGCGGAGCGCAGGGGCCACGTGGTGACCATGAAGGCCGAGCGCCTGGACCAGGGCCTTGACCTGCCCGCGGCCCGCGTGCTCGCGCTCACGCCCGGAGCCGCGGAGGCCGAGGTCTCGTTCCGCGAGCGCGCGCCGGGCCTGTTCGTGGCGACGCTCCGCGCCGATCCGGCGATCGAAGTGCGGATCGAGGCGCGCGCCGTGGCGCCGGACGGGACAAGGACGCGGTTCGTGTCACGCCTCGCGCTCGCTCCCTGGTCGGACGCCCAAGACGAGCTGCAGGTCGATCCCGAGCGGCGCCTTGATCTGCCCGCGCTCGCCGCCGCCTCCGGCGGCGGCGTTCTTTCCGGCGAGGACTGGCCGCTGGCTCTCGCGCCCGCTGGAGCGGCCGCCCGCGCCGTGCTCGCGCTCGAGCCCTTCCTCTTCGGCCTGGCGCTCCTCGCCTACCTGGTGGACATCCTCGTGCGCCGCCTGCCGCGCCGGGCGCGCGCCCCGGAGGCGAGCTGATGCGCGCCTGCTTGACGCTTCTTCTCGGCGCCGCACTGCTCCTCGGCGGCGCCCTCCTTGCGCCAGACGGCGCCGCCTTGGCGCAAGAAGGCCGCAAGAAGCAGCAGGAAGCCCTCGCCGCCGAGATCCTGCCGCTCGTGGACGCGGCGGCTCAAGGGGCCGCCCCGGAAGCGCTCGAGGCGCTCGCCTCGGCCGCGCTCCTGCGCCACGGCTCGCTCGCGCCGCTTCTCCAGCACCTCGAGGCCGTGGGCGCGGCCTTCCCCGAGCGCCGCCTGCGCGCCCTGCTGCTCGCGCGCGACGGCGACCTCAGGGAGGCGGAGAGCCTGCTCGCCGAGCTCGCCGCCGCGCCGCCCGGCGACGCCGATCCCGCGCTCTGGCGCGCCCTCGCTGCCGCGCGCGACATGCTCGGCGACCGGGACGAGGCGCTGTCCGCCTACTCCCGGCTGCTCGACCTCAGCCCGGACGCCGAGGAGCGCGGCCGCGCCGAGCTCTGCATGGCCCTGCTGCGGACGGGCAAGGCCGGCGGCGGCGGTGAGCCGCCGCTCCTCGCGCTGGCGCGCGCCGCAGGCGGAGAATGGCCGGAGCGCGTCCTGCCCCTGCTGGCCGTGACGGGCGAGTTCGCGGCCGCAGCGGGCCTCGAGCGCGCGGGAGAGTGCGCAGCCGAGGACTTCATCGAGAGCGTGCGCCGCGCTTCCTGGGCGCTCGCCGGCGGGGACCTGCCGGACACGCGCGCGCACGCCGAGCGCGCGCTCGCGGCCGCGCGCCTTCCCCGCGACCGGCGCTACGCCCTCGCCCTGCTGGTCGAGGCCTACCGCGCCGGGGACGCACTCGCGGAGCTGTGCGCGCGCTTCGCCGCCGCTCCGGACCTCTCGGCCGAGGCGCGCGAGGTGTGGATCGACCTGCTGCGCGAGCTGGGCCAGGCGGAGCAGGCCATGCGCCTGTTCGAGACCTCGGCGGACGGGCGCTTCACGCCGGAGATGCGCCGCGAGCTGCTCGAGCTGTGCCGCGAGGCCGGGGACGGCGAGGTCCTGGTGCAGAGCTTCCAGCGGCTCATCGCCGCCGAGCCCGCGGTGCTCGAGTGGCGCGAGGGACTCGCGCGTTTTCTGCTCGAGCGCGGCGACGCACAGGCGGCCGAAGCGGTCTGGCTCGACCTCCTCGAGTCCTGGCGGGAGGATCCCGGGGGCCTCATGCGCTCGGCCGCCGCCCTCGCCAGCCTCGGGCAGAACGCTTTGGCCGAGCGCTTCGCCAGGCAGGCGAGCGCGGCCGGCGGCGCCGCGGCCGCGGCCCTCTTCCTCTCAGACCTCCACCACCGCCTGGGCCAGGCGGAAGAAGCGCGCGCCGCGCTCGACGTCCTGCGGGACGCGCTCCCGGCCGCGGACCCGGAGCGCGTGCGCCTGGCCGAGGCCTACGAGCGCATCGGCCGGCAAGCCGACGCGATCCAGGTCCTCGAGGTCTTTCGCCAGGAGCGGCGCGCCGAGGACGTGGACATGCGCCTCGCCTGGCTCTACTCGCAGGTGGGCCGCGACGCGGACGCGCTCAGGCTCTGGCGCGAGATCTGGGAAGGGGCGGCGTCGCTGCCGCGGCAGCGCTACGCCGAGGACCGCCTGCCCAACGTGGCCGCGCGCACCGGCACTCTGGCGGACATCGCCGTGGACCTGGAAGAGAAGGTCGCCGCGGGCGCGGCCACGCCGCGCGAGCGCGGCCTGCTGGTCAACCTGTACACGCAGGCGGACGATCCCGTGTCCGCCGCCGAGGTCCTGGCCGAGCACGCGCGCCAGAGCGGCGGCGAGAGCGCGAGCCTCGAGGAGACGGCGCGCGTCTACCTGACCTGCAGCGACTTCAAGAACTTCGAGAAGACGCTGCGGC
>DYIW01000292.1:0-4636 GCA_020723465.1 Phycisphaera mikurensis | reverse complement strand
CGCGAAACTGAAATCCCTAAGATATACGATCTCGAATTCGACGATCAGCTTGTAAAGGCGCTCAGCGTCATGGAAAACTTCAAGAACTACGAGAAGACGCTGCGGCAGCTCCTCGCCGCCCATCCCGCCGGCCGCGAGGACTACCTCACCCAGCTCGCGATGAGCGCCCTGGAGCGCGCGCGGCCGGAGGAGGCGAAGAAGATCCTGGAGGAGCTGAAGGAAGCGCAGGGGCAGGAAGGCGGCGAGCACGACGAGTTCGCGGCCGGGGTGCTGGCGCTCGCCGGCCTGCGCGACGAGGCCATCGCCGCGTATCGCCGCGCGCTCGTCCTGCATCCGGATCGCATCGAGGCGTGGCTCCTGCTCGGCGGCTCTCTCGCGCAGGAGGGTGAAGACAAGCCGCGCGCCGTGGGTCTGTTCCAGCAGCTCGCCGCGGCCGCGGACAAGGACGACCTGTTCACGGTCGCCATCGACGGGCTGCTCAACGTGGACGCGGAGCGCCGCGCGCTCGAGTGGGCCAGCCGCGCCGTGCTGGAGCGCATCGCGCTCCACCCGGACAAGACCTACCTGTACCAACTCCTGGCGGACGTGGCCGAGGCGCTGGACGACCCGGACCTGCTGCTGCGCGCCCTGGAGGAGGCCCTGCCCGCGGCCGGCGAGCGCCGCCTGGCGCTCCTGCGCGAGCTCATGGAGCTGGCCGCGGAAAACGGCCGCGACGAGCAGAGCCTGAGGTACGGGCGCCGCGCGCTGCTGCTCGGCGAGCACGCGCCGCCCGAAGTGTACGTGACGCTGGGCGAGCAGCTCCTCAAGAGGGGCGAGGCGCGCGCCGCGGCGCAGACCTTCTCGCGCGCCCAGGACGTGCCGGACCAGAACGCCTTCCAGCGCCGGGTGGCGCGCTCCTTCGAGGAGCAGGGCTACGCGGCCGAGGCCCTGCGCCAGTACGAGGGCCTGCTCGCCCTCGAGTCCGCGGACGTCGAGCTCCTGGCCAAGGTGGCGGAGCTGGACGAAGCGCTCGGCCGGGACGAGGCCGCGCACGAGCTGTACGCACGCGCCCTGGACCTGATGTTCGCGCGCCGGCCGGTCGTGGCGGCGAAGGAGACCACGGGCGTGGAGGAGGTGCGGCGCGGCCGGGCTTCCGGGCGCAACGTGGACGCGTACGAGCAGCACTTCGAGCGGGTGCTCGCCGGCTTCCTGGCCACGCTGGCGCCGGACGCGCCGGCCGGCGAGGTCTTGCTGCGCGCGGCCGAGCCGCTCGCGGCCGACCTGGCCGAGGCGAGGGCCGAGCGCGCGGCGGGCGCGTCGGCGCGCGCGCTCGCCGACTTCCCGAAGACCGCGGCGCGCGCCGCGTTCCTGCGCCGGCTGGCCTGCGTGTGCCGCGCGCCCGAGCGCGCCAACGTCGTGGACCTCGAGCTGCTGGCCGCGTTCGACCAGGACCGGGAGCTGCTCGCCACGCTGGTCGAGGAGCGGCTGGAGTGGGGCTTCGAGGCCGCGGCGCGCGACCTGGTCGAACGCTGCGCCCGGCCCGAGGACGAGAAGGAGCGCGCCCGGCGCCTGCTGTCCAGCGGGCCGGCGGCAGGCGGCGCGGGCCAGCTCCGCCAGAGGGACGTGCTGCGCCGCCTGCTCGGGCTGATCGCGCAGGGGCGGGTAGAGACGGGCCGCCGCGCGCTGCAGCAGATCGGCTTCGAGCCGCTCGCCGAAGCGGACTTGGAGGTGCTGCCCGTGCTCACGGCCTATGCCGCGCACATCCAGGACGCGGAGTCGTCGCTCCTGCTGGTACGCCGCTGGATCAGCGCCGCGGCGCGCTTCGAGATGGGCTATCTCGCGCGCCTCGAGGCGGAACGCGCGTGCACGCTCGTCTGGCCGGTGCTCGATGCGGCAGAGCGGCGCAGTCTCGCCAACGACCTGGTCAAGCTGCTGCTGAAGGAGCCGGGGAAGCGCGCGGCCATCGCCAGCCTCCTGGCACTCCTGCAGCAGGCCCTGGGCGAACGGCTCATCACGCTCGAGCAGGCGAAGGAGGCCATCGCCGCTGTGGACGCGAAGCGCTTCTACGCCGTGTCCGGCCTGCTCGAGCTGTGCCCGACGCCGGAGCGCCTCGAGCTGGTCCGGGCCATCTGGCAGGACGTGCCGGGTGATGATCGCGCCCTGTTCATCCTGGACCTGGTGGGTTCGCTCGAGGAGGAGGCGCCGGCCGAGTTCAGGGACTTCATCAAGGAACGCTTCGCGGCGAGCCTTGGCGAGCTCGAGGACGGGCTGCGCTTCTACGCAATCGAGAACAACCTGCTCGGGCGCGAGCACAACCTCGACCTCGCCGCCGACCTGCTCGCGGCTGCCTACGAGCAGGATTCCAGGAGCATCGAGGTGCTGGCCGGCTATGCGCTCTGCCTGGCCCAGGCCGGCCGGGTGGCGGCCGCGCGGAGCCTCGAGGACGAGGCGTTCGCGCGCATCGTCGACCAGGGCGAAGTGGTCTGGCAAACGAGGGAAGCGCTGCGGGCACTGCTCGCAAGCCGCGACTCTTACGCCGATCTCCTGGCGCGCATCGACGAGAGGGAAGGCAAGAGGGGCGTGACGGTCCCCTCGGTTTTCGCGCGCAGCGAGATCCTGCTGCGCGCCGAGAGCGATCCGCGCCGCAGCGGCGACTGTCTGCGCGCCGCGCTCGAATCGCTCCCGAACGAGGTCGAGCTGCTCATGCGCCTGCGGAACGTGCTCGAGGAGACCGGCAGCGAGTTCGAGCGGCTGCGAGTGGACGAGCGCCTGCTCGAACAAGACCCGGACGACGATTGGCGTCGCTCCATGCTGGTGCGCGCCTGGCGCCAGGCGCAGAACCCCGTCCGTGCCGAGCGCTGCGCCCAGCGGGGGCCGAGGCCCGATGGGGGGTCACGCGAGCTCGCCACGCCGGAAGCGATCAGGGAGGCCCTCGACCGGGGCGACCTGGAAGAAGCGCGGCGCACGACCCGCAGGATGTGGCGCGGCCTCGACGACGACGAGTACAGCGGGTATGGCTGGCAAAGGCAGTTGACCCAGCCCTGGACCGAGGACAGAGCAGAGCAGCACCGCACGGGATTGCCCGACCTCGGCCCGAGCGGGCGCGAGAAGCTCGAAGAGGAACAGCCGCGCGTCTGCGACGCGCTGGCTGACCTGCCTTTCGGCGAGGACGAGCTGCGCCGTGCCCTGGCGTGCCTGGAACCACGCTTGTTCGAGAGGGCGGGCATGCTGGTCGACGCCATTGCCCGGGCCGCGGCCCGGCGCCTCGGAGCCGCGGCCGCGGTCGAGGAGGTCCTCGAGCTCATGCGGCAGGGCCGCGCGGCCAGGACGGATCGCGCGCTGCTCCTGTCCCTGCTGACTCTGGGCGAGGAAGCGTCCCTGCCGAACGCCGGTGAGACGGCCGCGGACCTGCTCTCGGCCGTCAGCCCGCGCGAGCGCGCCCAGGTCACGCGGCTCGCGCGCTTGTTCGCCCGCCTCGGCCAGCCAGAGGAAGCCGCGCGCCTCTTCCTCTGGGCCGCGGTGCTCGTGGACCTCGGCGAGGGCGACGGCGGCTTCTCCTTCGGCCGGTTGTCCGCGGAGAGCCTCCTCGAGGAGGTGCGCGAGGCCCTGGACGGCGAGCTCATGGTCGCGACCTCGGCGGCAATCATCGAGCGCGGCCGGCCAGCCCTCGTGCCCGCGGGTCCCGGTCCGCTGGACGGCCTGGACGACGCCGCGCTCGACGACTACGGGGCACGCCTGCTCGGAGCGTGGAAGAAGCTGGCCGCGCCGGCAGAGGCACTCGAGCGGAACCGCAGGCTGTGCGACGCCCTGCTCGAGGAGCGTAAGAGCCCGCCGCGGCGCGCGGCGCTCTCTGCCGCCGAGCTGTACTTCCACGCCGGCGAGTGGGAGAACGGCCTGTGCGCGCTCGAGATCGCACTGTGCGGCAGAGGGGACGAGGTGGCCAGGTCTCGTCCCGAGCAGCTCGCCAGTCTTCTGCCCGAGCCCGGCGCCGCGCCCGAGCCGGCCGCGGCGGGGTATGAGAGCGTGATGCAGGCGCTCGAGTCCTGGCTCGCCGCGAAGCGCCTCTCCCGCCGGCTCGCCGCAGAACTTCTCTGCATTGTCGCGGTGCGCCTCGGCCAGGCGGGGCACGCCTCGCGCGGTCTCGAGGTCCTGGCGCGCGCCCATGACCTCGCCGCGCCCTGGGCTGCGACATGCCTCTGGGTGAGCGACGCGGCGCACCTGCTCGGCGACGAGGACCTCGCCTTCCGCGTGGAGCGCGGTCTCCTCGAGGAGATGCGCCTCGACGTGGAGCGCATCCCTGCGACGGTGCGGGCCCTCGCTCAGCGCGAGGGGAACGAGGCCGCCATCGCCCTGGGCGAGCGCGCGGCCGAGTTCACGCTCCACCCCGACCTGCTCGAGTTCCTGATCGAGACCGCCGAACACCTCGGCCGGAACGATCGCGCCAGCCACTGGCGCGCTGTCCGCGACCAGGCCGCGGCGATCGACTCGCCCGATCAACCGCTGCACCCCGCCTCCCATCCGCGGAGCCCCTGAAGCTACGGCGTCAATAGGCGGTTGGGTGCCATAAGTGACTGGAAGAGCTCAAATTATGGTGCGTAGCCCGGTCCTGATCTTGCCACGTGCCCGGCGCGCACTCTTCGAATCTTGACGGTCTGGA
>DYIW01000005.1:32808-48507 GCA_020723465.1 Phycisphaera mikurensis | reverse complement strand
TACCCTCACCCTGGCCTGTCGGGGTCCATGGATTTGCTCGCGCCGAACTTGCATTATTGGACAACCTGTCTAATCCCCCCGGAGGCCGCGAGCAGGTCCGCGTAAGGACGGCTGAAAGCCGAGCCGTACCGCGGGGCAAGCCCTTGGGAGCACTCACGATAGCACGTGACCGCATAACGGTGGCGCTGGGCGTTAGGCGGACCTGCCTTTGGACCCCAAGCGCGGCGTGGGGCAGCCGGCGAGGCACCGTGGGCGCGTGTGGATCGTCCATGGATCAACATCCGAGGAGGCGGTCCGCCGGACTCACGACGCCGGCCGGACCGCGGTTGAGAACGTGAGTGTAGATCATGGTCGTCGTCACGTCCTTGTGGCCGAGCAGCTCCTGGACGGTGCGGATGTCACTGCCGTCCTCCAGGAGGTGCGTGGCGAAGGAGTGGCGCAGAGTGTGGCAGGTGGCCCGCTTGGGGATGCCGGCGGCCAGCACCGCGCTCCGCACCGCGTGCTGGAGGACGGTCTCGGGCAGGTGATGGCGGCGGCGCTGGCCCGTCACCCGCTCCACGTAGTGACGGGTGGCCGGGAAGACCCACTGCCAGGGCCATTCGCGGCCGGCGTTCGGGAGCTTCGCCCCGAGCACCCCGGGCATCTCAACCCAACCCGCCCCGTCCTCGAGGTCGCGCTCGTGCTTCAGGCGTACGCCCTCGAGGTGGCTCGCGAGCACGGTCTTGACCGCGCGCGGGAGCATGGTCGCCCGGTCCTTCTTGCCTTTGCCGCTGCGGACCATGATCTGGTTCCGCGAGAAGTCCACGTCCTTGACGCGCAACCGGCAGCATTCGAGCAGCCTGAGGCCGCATCCGTAGAGGAGCATGGCCATCAGGCGCGGCACGCCGTCCATCTTCCCCAGCAGGGCCCGCACTTCCTCGCGCGACAGCACCACCGGTAGGCGCTCCCGGTCCTTTGCGCGCACCAGGTCGCTGAGCCAGGGCACGTCCAGTCCGAGCACCTGCTTGTAAAGGAAAAGCAGCGCCGCCAGGGCCTGGTTCTGGGTCGAAGCCGAGACCCGCGCGCGCGTCGCCAGGAAGTTCAGGAAGGCCGTGACTTGTTCCGCCCCGAGCAGCGCGGGGTCGCGCCTGCCATGGAACTCGTGGTAGCGCCGCATCCACTGGAGGTACGCCTCCTCGGTGCGCGGGCTAAAGTGGCGCAGGCGCATGGCCATGCGCGCGCGCTCGCCGAGCCTGGGCGGCCGATCCTGGGCCGAGGCGCCGGGCGCCGTGCCCGTGGGTCGCCTCCGCTCGTCGGGCGCGCCAGCCCCGGCCTCGCACACTGTGCTCGTCCAGGTTCGGTCAGAAGACAGGGAACCCCCTCGCCCTTCCGCTTCCCATGGAGCCGGTCGAAGCAGGGCTGGACGGAGCAGTCTTCTTCGAGGCGCCGTCGCCAGCATCGCAATCCCTGTTGGCACATTGGTGTACCGGAAGAGGTCCTCAGAAGCAAGTACTCGCTGGCGGCTGTCCAGAATCTGACCGGACCGCCGCGAAGCGTGCCCGGCGCTGGCCGCACCGGGTCGATCCAGTCCGCGCGAGAGAGCGGCGGGGGCCATTCGCCCAAACCTGACGAGACGGGTCTCGGCTTGGGGCGCGTCCGCTGCCTGCAGGACGCGCGCTGCTCCTGTCGGTTACGAGTTCTTCGGGCCTGACGTCATGCGGATCAACGCCGTATAGGGCTCCTGCTGCGCGCGGTGGTCCACACCCTGAACACAGGCAAGCAGGGAGCGCGGATCCTGGTGACGGGGGCCAGCGATCAGGAGAAGTGTCCACCTTCCGCAGCAGGAAGTCGCCGACCGCGCCACGAGCACCGGGAGTCGCGATGCGGCCGCGGACCCCGGGGAAGCGGCCGCGATCGCTCCTCTCACGCCCCCCCTCACTCCCCGATCACCATGATCTCCAGCTTCCGCTCATGCGCCGCCCGCCGGTGCTCGAACAGGAAGATCCCCTGCCAAACGCCGAGCACCACCTCTCCTCCCGACACGATCAAGGTCTCCGACGTTCGCGTCAGCGCCGCGCGCAGGTGCGCGGGCATGTCGTCCGGCCCCTCGGAGCGATGCTCGTACGCGGGGTCGCCGTCCGGCGCGATGCGGTCGAAGAACGCTTCCAGGTCGCGCCGCGCCGAGGGATCGGCGTTCTCCTGGATGACCAGGCTGGCGCTGGTGTGCGGGATGAAGACGTGGCAGAGGCCCTCCCGCACGCCGGAGGAACGCACCACCTCGCGCACCCTCCCGGTGACGTCGATCATGCCGCGGCCCGGCGTCTGGATCCTGAGCGTCGCCCGCACCTGCTGTCCTCCGCGCTGGCTCGGCCGCATGCGCCGCGGCCGCCAGGCCGATCAGATCAGCTCGCACGCGCCGGCACAAGGGCCCGGCCCGGGCTGCGCCGTGCGGCGCGGCCCCGCACTTTCCTCGCCCGCCGCGCCGCTCCATGCCGTAGACTGTCCCGTTTCACGTCCGGTCCCGGATCCGAGTGCGATGAACACAACTCCTCCCACTTCCCTGGCCAACCTGGCGGCCGAGGGACGCTTCGCCGAACTCGAGGAGCAGTGGATGGCGAGCGTGGAGGAAGGGCGCTTCGACCTCGCCGACTGCCGCGAGGCGGCGGCGCTGCTCGCCCGTGCCGGGGCCGCGGACACCGCCGGCGCCCTGCTCGCCTGCCTGCTCGAGCAGCTCCCGGACACGGAGCCCGACGAGGAGCTGCTCGCGTTCGCCGAGGAAGCGGTCAAGCTGGCCCTCGGCGATCGCTCGGTGCGCGCCCAGGCCGCGGCCCTCCACCGCCGCGCGGGCCGCCCGGAGCTGGGCGCCCTGCTCGCCACCCTCGAGCAGAAGGACGGCGCCGAGCAGCGCGAGGTGGTCCTGCGCTGCCTGCCTCTGAAGTCGGGCAGCTATGTCGAGGCCGCGGGCCGCAGCGGGCCGGAGCGCATCGAGCACATCGACCCGGCCCAGGGAGCCGTCGTTCTGAGCGACGGCTCGGACCAGCGCGCGCTCACGCCCGCGGCGGCCGCCGCCGAGCTGACCCTGCTCGCGCCGGACGACTTCCGCGCGCTCCTGCGCTTCGACGTGGCCGTGCTCAAGGAGAAGGCCGAGAGCGACCCGTCGAGCCTGGTGCAGGCGGCGCTCGCGGCCTCGGGCGGGCGCCTCGAGTGGGACTCCCTGAAAAAGCTCCTGCTGCGCGGCGTGGTGCCGCAGGCGGGCTTCGCCCGCTGGTGGAACCGCGCCCGCGGTCTGGTCGAGCGCAGTCCGATGATCCAGGTCTACGGCGACAAGCAGCCCATCCTCATCCTGCGCACCACGCCCATCACGCACGAGGAGGAGATCGTGGCGCGCATCGCGGCGGCGCCGGGCGCGCTCGACCGCATCCGACTGGCCGTCGAGTACCTCGGCTCGATCGGCGCCGGGCACGCGCCGCAGGACTCGCTGCTGCGGGACTGCGCCCGCCTGCTCGCCGAGATCGCTGTTGACGCAAGCGCGCCGAATCCCGTGGCGCTGCTCGCGGCCGCGGTGCACGCCGAGGTCGTCGAGAGGATCGGCGCGGGCGCGCCGCCCCTCCCTGGCCTCGACGCGCTGTTCGCCCGCGCCGGGGGCTTCGGCGACGCCTCCGCCCTGCTCGAAGACGAGGAGCTGATCCGCCGCGCCCTGGTCTTCCTGCGCGAGCGCGCCTTCGCCGGCTGGGCCGAGGCCTACGCCGAGGCGCTCCCGGGCGCACCGGGCCGGCTGACCGACATGCTGGCGCGGACGCTGCTCGCCGAGGGCCGCGGCGAGGCGCTGGCGCGCGCCATCCAGCTCATCCTGGCGACGCCCGACCGCCACGGCCACGGGCTCTTCTGGTTGTGGAAAGCCGCCACCTCGGGCGCGCTTAACGGCGCGCCGTGCACCATTGACCGGGTGGCGATCACGCTGGCGCTCCTGCGCCTCATGGACCGCTGGGCGAGGTCGGCGAAGAACCAGGTCACCGAAGAGCAGCGCGCCCTGCTCGGCAGGATGCGCGTCGCGGTCGCCGCCAACAAGTACCAGGCGATGAACGTGGTGTTCGACGACTGCGACGGCGGCGGGGCGGTGCAGCTCCACCAGGCGCTCGCGTTCAACCAGGGAGTCACGGACGTGGCGCGCCACCAGCTCCAGGAAGCGCTCAAGGCGCGGTTCGCGGACGCCATCCTCGGCCGCAAGGAGCTGTGGGAGGAGGACGTCATCTACGTGAGCGCGCGCGGGCTCAAGGTGCGCGAGGACGAGTATCAGCGCATCGTCAACGTCGACATGGTGAAGAACAGCACGGCCATCGGCCACGCGGCCGCATTCGGCGACCTGTCGGAGAACGCGGAGTTCACCGCCGCCCTCGAGCAGCGCGACTTCCTCTCGCGGCGGGCGAACGACGTTGGCGAGGAGATCCGGCGCGCGCGCCTCATCCCCTTCGAATCGATCGGCACCGACAAGGTCAACGTCGGCACGACCATCCGCGTGCGCGAGGCCGGCGGCGCCGAGGAGCAGACCTACACCTTCCTCGGGCCCTGGGACGCCGACCTGGAGCGCGGCGTCTACTCCTATCTCGCGCCCTTCGCCCGCGCCTTCCTCGGCAAGAAGGTGGGCGAGGTGGTCGAGGTCGCGAGCGAGCAGGGCGCCCGCCGCCTGGAGGTCCTCTCCATCGAGCGCGCCGCTCCTCCGGCCTAGAACCTCGTCAGGCCGAGCCCTGTGGCCGCAGCATGCGGCCACTCTTCTTTCCCGTCCCGCGGATTTCGTGACCGTTTTCGCCCATCTCGCGACAAGAAGGGGCGAAACGCGACTGCTTCTCCCTGTCCGCCGCGGAGACCCCGAGAATGAGAACGTCTTTCCCCGCCCCTGCGCTCATGTTGCTCGCCACGGCTGGGTTGACCGGCGCATTGCTCGCCGCCGACCCGACCGTGGGCTCGATGAGCGAGTCGACGTCCGCCGATGGGAAGTCGACGACCTACTCGTTCAGCATCGACCCCAAAGGCAACACGGTGAAGGACATCCACTTGACCCATGCCGAGGGGAACGCCTTTCCGGCCATCTCGGATTCGACCGCTCCCGCCGGCTGGTCCGGGGGTCGCACCGTTGACGGCAAACGCATCCGGTTCAACGCTGGCACCGGTGGGGACGCCGCAGCGGCCGGGGCGAGCTTCTCCGTCACGGTCAAGCACCCGAAGGACAAGCCGCCAGGCACCCAGATCACCACGGTTCGGTTCACGAGCACCGGAACGGCCAGGATCGATCCCGACGACACGCTGAAGTACCAGACAACCACCTTCACCGTTCCCGGCGGAGGCACGGGTGATTTCAAGTTCCCCGTGCTCGCACTCAACGCTGCGGTGAATCCTGGCAGCACTCTCGTGGTTGGCGGCGTTATCCGCGTGGACGTCAGCACCGAGGCGCTGGGTTCGGTGTACGACCTCCACGTGGCGACCGCCCTGGCCGAGAGCGAAGACGCGGACCCTCTGGGCATCGGGCTCGATGTCAACGCTCCACTGCCGCCGGCCTGGCGCGTTCGCATCGAGGGGGAGCGCGCGCCTCTGCGCGCCGAGGACGGCCGCGGCAGGGCGCAGCCGAGAATCATCCTCTCGGAGAATCCCGAGCTGGCTGGCAAGACCCTGTACATCGTGGCGACCATCGACCTGAACAGCGACGGCGTTCCGGATGTCTTCAACGTGCCGCCCCTCGCGGTCACCATCGGCTCGTAGCGGAGGCTCCCATGCCACGTTTCATGAATCTCCTGGTACTTGCCGCGACGACCTTGGCCTGCACGGCCGAGGCCCAGTCCGTGTCTCAGCCAGTCTCCCAGACTTCGGGAGGCATCTCCACGTACTCCTTCACGGTCACGGCCGGGACCGAGGGTATCAAGGACGTGCATGTCCTCCCCAAGCCGGGCCAAAGCCTGGACAAGCCGCCCTGCGGGGAGCACTACACCGCTCAACCGGCCAAATGGTCCGCGCGGACGTCTTCGGAGGGCTTCCACTTCTTCGCAGGAAGCACGGGCGCGGCGATCGGGCCCGGCCAGTCCGCGACCTTCCAGCTCATCTACGTCGTCGGAACGTCCGTCCTGACGGACCGGAAGGTCGATTGGAAGCTGACGCGGAACGGGGAACGGCTGTACACGAGTGGTGACGTCATCGCGAGCGGCGACACGGGCACGGCTCCGGATCCCACCCAGCCGAACCAGCCCTTCAAGTTCCCGGTCGCTTCGATCGGCCTATCCCCTCATCCGGGCGGCAGCACCGCCATCGGCGAGGCCTTCATCGCCGAGGTGGCCGCCGACCAATCGGAGTACGCGGCCGAGCTGCTCCTCTCCCTGTCGCTCCTTCCCGAGGGAGTCGTGGACGCAAACGGCCAGTCGGTAGGGATCGACACCGCGAACCCGCCACCCGCCTCATGGGGGCTCGCTGTGCGCGGCGGCATGCGGCAGGCGCTCGAGAGAAACGGCCACGGCCAGTTCCAGATCGCGATCCCGGCCGATCCAGGCCTGGTCGGTCTCGTGTTCTACGCCGTGGTGGCCCAGGACCTCGACCATGACGGCGTGTTCGAGGTCTTCAGTGCGCCGGAGATGATCGTGATCACGGCGAGCTGAACGAGCGACCGTACATGCGGCGATGAACCGCATCGGCCGCCCTTGGACCTCGCCTAGAATTTCTCGTCGTACTTGGTCCAGAGCTCGTCGCCGAGCTTCCAGCAGCGCTCCACCACCTTCTCGCCCCACTCGCAGCCGTGGCGCGTCAAGAGCGCGCGCGCCGCCTCCCGGTCGCGCGGCAAGAGCTCGAGCGCCTGCGCCTCCACTCCCGGCTGCGCGGCGAACAACTCCTGCTGCAGCGGCTGCCAGACCGCCTCCACGTCGCGGCGCATGTCCCCCCAGCGCTGCGCCGCGAGCGTGCCCATGCGGTTGAAGGCCCACCAGGCGGCCTCGCGGCTGAAGCCGGTGACGCGCCCGCATGTCTTGTACGACCGGGGCAAGTCCGTGATCGAGCAGTAGAGCGGCACGTAGATCGACGTGGCCACGTTGTCGAGCGCGAGCCACGTCACGCCGCCCACCTCGTCCGGCAGCCAGGCGCGCGACTGGGTGATCGTCGCGTACATGGTGTACCAGCGCGCGATGGTGCGCTCCCCCAGCTCCTGCCAGCCAGCGTTGACCTTGAAGATGCGGTTCATGTCATACGGCATGAACGGGTTGGCCAACGGCGAGATGATCGTCTTGCCGTCCTTGTCCGTGTCCGTGATGTTCTTGACGAAGTTGTACGGCGTGCCCTCGTAGAAGTCCTGGAACACGGTCACGAGCTGGGCGACGGTGACCGGCTGGTCCGGCTTGATGGAGAACGGGTAGTTCTCGGACTCGGCGTTGAGCTTGAGGGACGGCGCCAGCAGGTCGAAGACGCGCCACTCGCGGCGGCGCGCGGCGAGCGAGGTGCGGCCCGCCGGATCGTAGGCGTAGCAGAACTCGAAGGGGCCCTGCTCCGGGTCCCACCAGCCGCGCGCCCGCGCCACCTCGAGGACGTTCGCCGACGCCAGGAAGTTGTCCGCGTCCGCGAGGTCGAGGGCGCGGATGCGGCTGGCGTTGGCGTTGACGCTGACGTGCTCGTCCGGCACGCGGCGCGCCGCCCAGATCGAGCCGACCTCGTCCTTGCCCGGGCCCACGATCTCGAAGTGCCAGACCTCGTTCCGGTCGGCGATGGTCAGGCACTCGCCCTCGTCGCTGTAGCCGTACTGGCCGGTCAGCTCGCCGGCCAGGAGGATCGCCTCGCGCGCCGTGGCACAGCGCGCCACCATGAGCTGCACGAGCTGCTGGCAGTCGATCAGACCCTTGTCCGAGCGCAGCTCCTCGCGGCCGCCGAAGGTCGACTCCCCCACGGCGAGCTGGCGCTCGTTCATGCACGGGTAAGCCGTGTTGATGTAGCCGTAGGTGTGCTCGGCCTGCGGGATCTGGCCGACCTCAGGGCGCTTGTAGGCGGGCATGGGCAGCGAATCGTCCTCCATGCGGCGCAGCATGGGCTGCGTCGCGCCGGCGGGGTAGTCGCCCGGCGGAGCGATGTCCAGCGATGAGCAGGTGCGGTGCGAGTCGCAGGTGTGCGACGTGATCACGGAACCGTCGGCCGTGGCCTTCTTGCCCGCGGTGATCGTGGTGCAGCCGTCGGGCCTCCCGCCCACCCAGTCCGCCCTGCCGTCGCCCGGGGCCGCGGCGGCGCGCGGCGCGGCGAGGACGAAGCAGGCCAGGGCGAGCGGCGCAAAGCGAAGCGAGGAAACGGGCGGGCCGAGGGGGGCGGCGAACGAAGCACGGGGCATGGGCGATCCTCCAGCAGCGCGCGGCGACGCGCAGGAAGGAGCCAGGTTAGGTCGCCGGGCGGCGTTGGCAAGCGCTTTCGCCGGCCGCGCAGGGCGCCAGCCGCGCGCGTTTCCCGCCGCTGCTGCCTTGCCATGCGCCGCCCGGAGCGTATCCTCGTTCTTCCTGCGACTTCGCGCCGGACCGGGGGCCCGCCGCTCCCCTTCGCGGAGACTCTGATGACCAGGATCGCGATCCTCTACTGCAAGAAGATCAAGGACGAATCGTGCGTCGCCTGCATCAAGTGCCACAAGGCGATCCACGAGAAGCACGGCGAGCTGGCCCGCTACGACACCATCGACCTGGCGGCCATGACCCACTGCGGCGACTGCCCCGGGCTGACCGTGCCGCGCATGAAGCTGGTGAACGAGATCCTCAAGAACTTCGGCCGGGAGATCGAGGTGGTGCACCTGGCGACATGCATGAAGCTCGCCATGGAGACCGCGCAGTGCCCGATCGACTTCGACGACCTGAAGGCCACGCTCAAGGCCAAGTTCGGCGTCGAGGTCGTCCTCGGCACGCATTCCTACTGAGCGGCCGATCTGGCGGTGGGCGGCGCTGCCCGCCCGCGCGCGCCCGGGCCGCCGAGGTGAACAGGCGATGCACATCCCCCCCGGCATCGAGAACGTCATCTACCTGGACAACGCGGCCACGGTCTACCCCAAGCCGGCCGAGATCATGGACCGCATGCTGGACATGTACAAGCGGTACGGGGTCAACCCCGGCCGCTCCGGCTTCGATCTCTGCCTGGTCGGCGGCGAGCTGATCGCCGAAACGCGCGTGCGGCTCACGCGCTTCTTCAACGGCACCGACCCGAGCCGCCTGTGCTTCGCGTACAACGCCTCGGACGCGCTCAACATCCTGATCCACGGCCTGGTCAACCCCGGCGACCACGTGCTGAGCACGGTCCTCGAGCACAACTCGGTGATCCGCCCCTTGAACCACCTGGCGCGCGACAACGTCATCACGCGCGACTTCGTGCCCTGCGGCGCCGACTGCCGGCTCGACCCGGACGAGTTCAAGCGGCACTTCCGCAAGAACACGCGCTTGGCCGTGGTGAACCACGGCTCGAACGTGATCGGCACCATCCAGCCCCTGGCCGAGATCGGCCGCCTGTGCCGCGAGCGCGACATCCTGCTCGTGGTCGACACGGCGCAGACCGCGGGCGTGGCGCCGATCGACATGCAGGCCATGCACATCGACGCCCTCGCCTTCACCGGCCACAAGTCGCTGCTCGGCCCGACCGGCATCGGCGGCCTGTACGTGCGCGAGGGCGTGACGGTGAAGATCACGCGCTCCGGCGGGACGGGCGTGAAGTCGGCCTACCCCTTCCATCTCGAGGAGTACCCCTACCGCCTGGAGGTGGGCACAAACAACACGCTCGGCATCATCGGCCTCCACCTGGCGCAGGAGTACCTGGGCAAGAAGGGCGTGGCCGCGATCTACGCCCACGAGATGAAGCTCTTGGCGCGCCTGCAGGAGGCACTCTTGCACATCGACGGCGTGACCGTGCACGGCGCGACCGGCCTGGAGGAGCGCCTGCCGGTGGTGAGCGTCACCGTGCGCGGGCGCGATCCCGCGGACGTGGGCTCGCTCCTCGACGTGGACCACGGCATCGCCACGCGCACCGGCCTGCAGTGCGCGCCGCTCATCCACGAGCACATGGGCACGGCCCCGCGCGGCACGGTGCGCTTCAGCATCGGCCCGGCGAACACCGAGCAGGACGTGGACGCCGCGATCGCGGCGATGCAGGCCATCGCCGCCGCCGCGCCGCGCGCCTGAACGCCGCGCTCAGAACGCGGGATCGAAGCCCTTGTTCTGCTCCTTCAGCCAGGTCAGAAGCGGCGCGTAGTACTCGAGCATGGCGCGGCCCGAGAGGTCCTGGCCGGTCGTCTCGCGCAGGAGCTTCCGCCAGTCGCGCGTGGCGCCGCGCTCCATGATGGAACGCAGGAACGCCCCCGCTTCCTTGCTGCCACGGTAGTTGGCGTGGCGCGGATCGGTCTTCAAGATGGCGCGCGCCACGTGGTCGTGGAACTGGAACTTCAAGACCGTGGCGAAAGCGTAGTCGTAGTACTGGCCCGGGTCGTCGTTGATGTGCGTCTTGGTGGCCGCGTCGCACCACTCCTCGCCGCGCGGCGCGGGCGGGTCGATCCCCTGGAAGCGCGCCACCAGCTCCCACCAGCGCGCGTTCAGGCGTTCGGCCGGCAGGTTCTCCTGGTAGAGGTCGTGCTCGAAGCCGGTCATCACGCCCGCGGCCCACGGTAGGAACACGATCGAGGTCATGGCGTCGTTCAGGAGCCAGCGGATCTCGTCGATGGCGACGTCCTTCCCCAGCACGCCCACGTCCTCGAGGTATGGCCGCTGCGACACGGCCAGCGAGACCAGCTCGCCGATGCCCTCGTGGAAGCCGCGGTTCGCGCCCTCTCTGAGCAGGACGGGCACCTCCGGCCGCGAGTAGCACAGGTAGTAGTAGATGTGCCCGAGCTCGTGGTGCGTGGTGGTGAACCAGTTGAAGTCCGCCTTGACGCTCATGAGCGAGCGCACGTCGTTCTGCAGGTCGAGGTGCCAGGCGCTGGCGTGCGTGTTCTTCTTGCGCGGCGCACCGGCCGGCAGCTCGTACAGGTCCGACTTCTCCCAGAAGACCGCCGGCAGCCGGGGGAAGCCCATCGAAACGTAGAAGTCCTCGGCGTAACGGATGAGCTCCTCGGGCTTTTTCCCGGCGAAGAGGGGGTCGAGGTCGACGCCCTCGACCAGGCCGGGCCACTCCTGGCCCCAGCGGTTGCTGAGCCAGTGCGCGGGGATGCGCTTGGGGACCGGCTGGCCGTAGCGCTCGGCCAGGCGCCGCTTGGCATAGCAGTGGATCTGCTCGTAGAGCGGCCGGATGTCCTCGACGAAGCGCCCCATCATCTCCATCATCTCGGCCGAGGTCATGCCGTAGTCGGCGACCTGCAGCGCGAAGAAGCTGTCGTGGCCCATCTCGCGCGCCACGGCGTTGCGCAGGCCGCGCAGCGTGACCAGGCCGTCTTTCAGGACCGGCCCCACGGCCTTGGCCGCGTTCCAGGCGCGCAGGCGCTCGGCGAGGTCGGTCGACTTCCTGAGGACGTCGTCGATGTCGTTCGGCGTCACCTCCTTCACCGCGCCGTCCGCGGTCTCCAGGTGGAAGACGAAGCCGTCCAGCGTCTGGCCCTGCTTGCCTTCGGCCTCGATGCGCTGGCGCACGACCTCCGGGATGGTGCCGGGATTCTCCGCGGCCGTGAGCAGCAGCTTCTCGAGCTGGCGGGCCTGCATCTCCGGGAGTTCGGAACGGCGCGCGAGCAGGGCGCGCGCCCGTTCGATGGTCTCGGCGCGGCCGGTGAAGGCCGAGAGCCGTTTCCCGGCCTCGATCGACGCCTGCGTGTGCTCGTCGCTGACGTCGGTCTGCGCCAGCCACGCGGCCTTCTCGGCCTCGTAGTAGAGGTCGAGCAGGCCCGCGGTGTGCGCGTCCAGGAAGGCCTGGGCCTCGGGGTCGGCCGGCGGCTCGGGCTTCATCGCCGCGAGTCCGATCGCGGCCAGTGCCAGGACGAGAAGTCTGCGCCCCATCTTCGATCCTCCAGAAACGGCGCCACGGGCGAGTTCATACGCGCGCCAGTCTACAAGGTTGGGCGCGCGTGCCGGCGCTTGGGGCCGCGAACGGCCCGATGTGGCGGCCTACTCGGAAGCGAGCTCGGAAGCGCGCGAGTTCCGAGTACTTCCGAGTTCGGTTCCCAGTGGCCTGACGCACCGCGCCGGTCAGCGCGCGGCCTTGAGCGCCGCGAGCGTCTCCACGTGGGCGAGGTCGCGCGCGCTCCGCACCGGGATCCTCACGCCGCGCCCCTCGGCGTACTTCGGCGCGGCGTCGATGAGTTCGAGAATGGCCGAAGGAAGGCTCGCAGCGCGCGCCGCGAGGCAGGCCTTCTCGCCGAGCGCGAACGAGGCCAGGAAGTGCCCGCGGCACGGCGTCATGTAGACCAGGACCCGCTTCTTCTCCTTCAGGCGGAAGGACCAGCCGAACGCCTTGCCGGCGAAGCTCCACTCCTCGGCCAGCGGCCCGTGCGCGGCCTGCAGATCATCCTTGAGCTGGACCCACAGCCCGCTCGCCCGGCCCAGCGCCACCGCGAGCGTCTGCTCGGTCGGCGGACACGCCTTGTCGTCGAACACGCTCAGAGCCATGCTGCTGCTCCTCGTCCGCCCAGCCTATCAGGCCTCAGCGGCAGGCGCGGCCCGCCGCCATGCAGCCCATCAGACCTTGCCGCGCGCGCGCTTCGCCTGTGCGCCGCTGAGCGAGTCCCGAGACCGTGTCTCCTTACGCCGTTCAGCACTTTCCCGCCGCGGTCGAGAGCCTTCTTGTCATGAGACGCACATGAATCGTGGGCATCTCCTTGACTCCAGAGTGGACTGCGACTAATATCTGCCCAATCACATGAACAGGAAGCGACGATCGATCCCGACCCAGCAGCGGTTCGCGTTTGCCCGGCGCGGCGGCAGGCGGCCCGGCGCCGGAGGCACCGCGACTGCGCGACGGGAAGACCTACCGCCTGCTCAAACAGGCGCTTCTGGCCGGCTGCGACCGCTTCGGATTCCGGCTGGCCCACTACTCGGTGCAGGCGAACCACGTGCACCTGATCTGCGAGGGGAAGGACAAGGACGCGCTGGCGCGCGGCATGGGCGGGTGTTCGCTGACCGCTACCACGCCCGCATCCTGAGGACGCCGCGCGAGGTGAGAAGCGCCCTGTGCTACGTCTTGAACAACGCGCGGCGCCACGCGGCGCGGCTGGGGAAGGCGCTGCTCGATCCCTTCGCCAGCGGCTTCTGGTTCGGCGGCTGGAAGGAGACCGCAGGCCGGCTGCCCCGCGGCCTGAGCGGTGGGGACGGCGACCCTCCGCTGCCGCGAGCGCGCACCTGGCTGCTCGGACTCGGCTGGCGCAAGCGCGGCCTCATCGGCATGCGGGAGGTCCCGGCCGCCGGGGCTCTCCTGCCCTGAGGCCGCGACTCCGGCCAGTGGTCGCAGCAAGGCGTCGCTGCCAACGGCCCCGGGCCGAGCCTACTCGATCGACATCTCGAAGCCGTTCGTGTTGGAGAAGCCCTACGGCACGCCCGGGTCCACGATGAAGGCCTGCAGGGTCAGGGAACTCGTGCCGATGTTCGGCGGCAGTAGGGCGGGGAGGCTCAGGGAACCCGCGCCCGGGCCGTAGCCGCCGATCGGCACCAGGAAGAGCGGGCCGACGACGAGCGGAGGCACCGGCGCCACGTTCAGCGTGCAGCCCCACCCCATGCTGAGCGCCGCCTGCTGCAGGCCGACCAGCAGGAACGCCATGCCGCTCCCGACTCCGAGCGCGATGTCCACCTGCACCAGCCCGCCCGGAGCGGGATCCCCGCTCATGCTCAGCGTCGGCACGATCCAGCCCGTGCCGGGGCAGCCCGAGCCGTACGCGACGAACGGAGAGGGCTCGAGGTCGAGGACGTAGGCCGCGCCGGCCTGTGCGCCGACATCGTCGTCACACGGTGAGCCCACGACGACGACGTTGCCGTCTAACGCGACCACTTCGCCGTAGCCGTCATCAGGAGCGACATCGGGGGCCACGACCTGCCCGATCTCGAGCCACGTTTCGTCGGCCTGCCGGTCGAACACGTAGGCCACATCAGGATGCACGACGTCGGATCCACCGACCACAAGCCTGTTGCCGCTCAGTGCGATGCGGCGAAAACCAGGGGCCCCGGCGGGATCGCTCGGCACCAGCTTCGTGCGCAGAGTCCAGTTGCCGTAGGCATCGCATGCGTAGAGGTACACCGCTCCACATTCGTGGCCAGCCACCACGTGTCCGGGCGAGCTCACAGCGAGCCAGTTTGCGTCCAGGTCGAGGGATGACCCGAAGAGATCCCATGTTCCGCCGTCGCTTGGCGAGAGCACTGCCTCGTGCGACCAGAGATCCCCAGGCTGAAGGCGGAAGATGTGACACCGGCCAACCTGGAGGTAACCCCCTTCACAGATCACGGTCGTGTCCTCACTGATGGCAAGGGAGCGTCCGAAGTACCCGTAAGAAGGACTCGGCAGGAGAGTCTGCACCCTGTCCCAGGTCACGGATGTTGGATCATGCTTCCACACGTAGACCGCGCCCTGCGAGGAGTTGTACATCGGTTCGCCAATGAACAGCCAGTTGCCCTGGATGGCGACGCGCCAAGGTTGCAGCCCGTCGACGATCTTCGCCGTCTGTTCCCAGAAGCCCAGCGCGTTCTGCTGAAACACAAACACGGATCCGTAGCCGGTCGGGTTGTCGGAGCACACTGCGATGCTCTGGCCATCGAAGGCGACGTCGTAAACTGAGCCCGCCTCGCCCGGCATGACCTTCTGCTCGTGCGTCCACGTGCTGTAGCCGGTGCGGCGGAAGACGTAGATCGCGCCGTAGCCGTTGTCCGCCTGGGGCGCGCCGATGGCCAGGACCTCGCCCTTGAGTGCGAGCATCGATCCGAAGTAGTCGCCCGGCGTGCCATCCGGCGCGTGCAGCTTGACCTGCGGGGCGATGGTCGTGCCCGCGAACGCGAGCCCCGCAACGGATGAGACGCAGAGGAACATCGAGGCAAGGAACGGGCGTGGACGCATCGCGACCTCCCGGCAGGAGCTTTTCCAGATGCTCGAGGGTACTCCGCCGGCGCCAAGGCGGTCAACCGCGGCGCACCGGCGCCGCCCGGCCCGCCGCCCGGAAAGCGCGCGGCGGGCCGGGCGGCGGCGCCTATCCTGTACCGGTTCCAAGGAGACCGCGATGCTGTCCGACGTGGAGATCGCCCGCCAGGTCACGCCCCGCCCCATCGACGAGGTCGCCGCGCTGCTCGGCCTCGAACAGAGGGACCTGTTCCGCTACGGCGACGAGATCGCCAAGGTCGACCTCGGCGCGCTCGAGCGCCCGAGGATGCGCAAGGCCCAGTCTCGCCTGATCCTGGTCTCGGCCATCACGCCCACGCCCGCGGGCGAGGGCAAGACCACGACCACCATCGGCCTGGGCCAGGCCCTCTGCCGCCTGGGAGAGTCGGCCTGCCTCGCCCTGCGCGAGCCCTCGCTCGGGCCGTGCATGGGCATGAAGGGCGGCGCCACGGGCGGCGGCTACAGCCAGATCCGGCCGGCGGCGCGCATCAACCTGCACTTCACCGGCGACTTCCACGCGGTCACCACGGCCAACAACCTGCTCGCCGCCCTGCTCGACAACCACCTCTACCACGGCAACGAGCTGCGCATCGACCCGCGCCGCATCCTCTGGCGCCGCGTCATGGACATGAACGACCGGTCGCTCCGGAACGTCATCGTCGGGCTCGGCGGCACGCGCCAGGGCGT
>DYIW01000005.1:0-32728 GCA_020723465.1 Phycisphaera mikurensis | reverse complement strand
CCGCGCGAGACCGGCTTCGACATCACCGCCGCTTCCGAGGTCATGGCCATGCTCTGCCTGGCCTCCGGCTTCGACGACCTGCGCCAGCGCATCGACCGCACGCTGGTCGCCTTCACCTACGCGGGCGAGCCGGTCACGGCCGGGAAGCTCCAGGGCACGGGCGCCATGCTCGCGCTGCTGCAGGACGCCATCCGCCCCAACCTGGTGCAGACGCTCGAGGGCACGCCGGCGCTCGTCCACGGCGGTCCCTTCGCCAACATCGCGCACGGCTGCAACAGCGTGCTCGCCACGCGCATGGCTCTGCATTGCGCCGACTGGGCCATCACCGAGGCGGGCTTCGGCTTCGACCTCGGCGCCGAGAAGTTCTTCGACATCAAGTGCCAGGCGGCCGGCCTGCAGACCGCCGCGGTGGTGCTCGTGGCCACGGTGCGCGCCCTCAAGATGCACGGTGGCGTGCCGCGCGCGCGCCTGAGCGTCCCCGACGTCGAGGCCGTGCGCCGCGGCCTGCCCAACCTGGAGAAGCACGTCGAGAACATCGGCCACTTCGGCCAGCGCGCGATCGTCGCCTTGAACCGCTTCGCCAGCGACGCGCCGGCCGAGATCGACGCGGCGCGGGCGCGCTGCGCGGAGCTGGACATCCCCTTCGCCGCGGCCGACCACCACGCTCGGGGCGGCGAGGGCGCCCTCGACCTGGCGCGCCTGGTCATGCGCGAGGCCGCCTCCGGCCCCAAGCCGGTGCGGCGCCTGTACGAGCCCGGCGATCCCGTGCCCGAGAAGATCTTCGCGGTCGCCCGGAAGATGTACGGCGCCGACGCCGTGGTCTTTACCAGCGCGGCGCGCGCCGACCTGGAGGACATCCAGCGGCTCGGCTACGAGCGCCTGCCGGTGTGCATCGCCAAGACGCACAGCTCGCTCACGGACGATCCGCGCGTGCGCGGCCGGCCCGCCGCCTTCGAGGTGACGGTGCGCAACGTGCAGGTCAACGCCGGCGCCGGCTTCCTCGTGGTCCTGACCGGCGACATGCTGCGTATGCCAGGCCTGCCCAAGGACCCGCTGGCGCGCGAGATCGACGTGGTCGACGGCATGATCGTGGGAGTGTGAAAGCGCGCGCCTACTTCAGCTCGCGCACCAGCCGCAGCCCCCGCAGGCGCTTGTCCACGCTCAGCTCCTTGCGGAAGGAGGGGCCCTGCTCCGCGAGCACGGCGTAGCTGCAATCCCCGTCCCAGATCACGCGCTCCATGACCTGCGCCTCGTCCGAGCTGGCGCTCGCGCCGACGTCCGCCTTGGCGCTGGCGATGGCGCCCGCGGCGAGCAGCGGAGCCACGGCCCCCTCCCACTCCTGCTTGGTGGGAAGACGCTTGCCGGCGTGCCGCGCCAGCTCGTCGATGCCGAGCGGGCTCAGCGCGACCACCGGCTCGACCAGGAAGTCGCAGCGCGGCCGGCGGAAGCGCCGCGGGCTCTGAAACTCGACCCAGATCGCCGACGTCAGCTCCGCCGGTCCGAGGAACGGCTCGAGCGAACGCCGCGGGTCCGAGCGGGCGACATGCATGAGGTAGGCGGTGAACTGCAGGATCGTGAACGGAAAGGCGTCGACCTCGAGCAGGACGCCGCCTGAATCGACCGGCCCGACCACCAAGCCGTCGAGCACCGCGGCGAGGCGCGGCACGATCTCGTCGGCCAACTCGTCCAGGGCCAAGGCCGCGCCCGTGTCGCGCTGCTCGTGGGCCCGCCGGTCCAGCCCGCCGAGGCGCGCGTCGAGCAAGTCGGAGATCCGCCGCCACACCTCGGCCGGCGCCGCCCCGCCGGCGGCCAGGCGCTCCACCTCGGCGACCTCGGCGAGAAAACTCGCGCTGCCCTCCGCCACCTCGAGCGCCAGGGGCGACGGCCCGGACGAGGCCGCCTGCACCGGCTGCGCGCTTTCCTGCGCCGCGGCCGCGCCCGGCTCGACTGCGGCGCCTTCCTCGGCGAGCGGAGCGGGCTCGGCCACGTCGGGGAGCCTGGGCAAGACGTCCGCCGCGACCGCTGCCGCCGGCCCGGGAAGCAGCTCGACGATCTCCTCGCGGCCGGCGTTCTCGGCTCCGTGGCGCCAGAGGAAGTAGACGGCCGCGATCGTGAGCGCGGCGAGCAGGCAGGCGAAGACCCGGCCGGCGAGAGCGAGCCGGCCGCGGCCCGCGCGCGGGCCGCTTTCGTCCGGTTCCTCCTGCTCGCCGCCCGCGCTCCGCGCGCTCAGGACGGCCAGCGCGCGCTCGAGCGCCTCGATGCAGCTCAGCATGGAGGGGAAGCGGTCCTGCGGCTCGACCTGCAGCATGCGGGACAGGGCCTGGCGCACCGGCGCCGGCAGGGCCGGATCGATGCCGGCGAGCCTCTTCACGGGATCGGGGCCGGCCGGCCCCTCATCCTGAGGCTCGACGCCGGTCAGGGCGAAGAGAAAGGTGGCGCCGAGCGCATACACGTCGCTGCGGCCGTCCAGGGGACGGCGCGCGAGCTGCTCCGGCGCCGCGTAGGTCCACGTGCCGAGGAAGTCCCCGTCCGTGGCCGGATCGCCCGCGACCGCGCTCCGGCCGCGCGACACGCCGAAGTCCGAGATGAGCGCGCGCTCGCCCAGATCGACCAGGATGTTGCTCGGCTTGACGTCGCGGTGGATGAAGCCCTCCGAGTGCACGTAGTGCAGGCCGCGCGCGGCGTCGAGGATCAGCTCCGTGGCCTGGAGCGGATCGAACGGCCCCTGGCGGCGCACGAGGCCGGCCAGCGAGCTGCCCTCGATGTGCTTCAAGGCGATGTAGTGCACCTCGAGGCCGCGCACCAGCGCCGAGCCGGCGCCGTAGACCGAGACGATGTTCGGGTGGTCGAGCCGCGCCTGATGGCGGGCCTCGGCAATGAAGCGCGCGACCCAGCGCGGGCTGAGCAGCGAGAGCACCTTGACCGCGGCCTTGCGCTCGAGCGCCTCGTCCACGCCCAGGTAGACCGCGCCCATCCCGCCCGCGCCGATCAGGGACAGGATGCGGTACGGCCCGACCTTCTCGCCGATCAGCGGGTCCGCGGGCTCCGCGCTCGGGCCCGTGCCGCCCGGCTGGCGCTCCTGCTCACTCATCCTTGTCCTTGACCGGAGCCGCCTCGGCCGGGCTCCGGGCCTTCTCCGCCTCGGCGAACCCGGGCCGCAAGTGCGTGAACTTGTAGGGATCGACGCGCCGCGCGAACTCCTCCAGCTCCTGGGCGCTGACGCTCATCCTGCGGCTCTCCTGGTAGAGGTGGGCGACCAGGCCCTCGGCCAGCGGCAGGAACTGCTCCTCGATGTACTGGGCGAGCAGCTTCATCTGGCGGTTGAACTCGTCCTCGTGCACGCTCAGGGAGTGGCTCACGGCGGCGAGATTGTCGCGGTTGCTGCTCGCCAAGCGCTGGATGATCGCCACCTGGCCGGTGAGGTCCGAGAGCTCCTTCTCCACCTTGACCAGGGTCTGCATGGGAGGAAGCTCGCCCAGCGCCGTGAGGTCCGCACCGAGCTTCTGCGTGCCGCCCTCCAGGGCAGCGACCTGGGCGGCGATCTCCGGCATGCGCGCCTGCTCCAGCGCCTCGAAGCGCGCCAGCAGCTCCTGCTGCACCGCGGCGGCGTCCCGCAGCAGGTCGTTGGTGTGCGCCAGATCCGCGACCTGGAGCTGCAGCTCCTCGTTCCAGCGCGCGGCCTGGTCGAGCTGGAGCTGGAGGTCCGCCAGATCCTGGCGCAGGCCGTTCATCTCGCTGTCGAACTGAGCCGGCGTCACACACGCGAACAGGCAGCAGAACGACAAGAAGGGCAGCCTCGCCAGAGGCCGGACGCGAATGCGGCGCATGGATTCATACCTCCGCGGAGCGATCCCGAGCCATCATACGACGCAATGCGCCGCCGTTCATGCACAACGCGGCCGCCAGGCGGGCGCGCCCGGGCCAGCGCCCGTCAGGCGCCGCCCGCCTCCCCGGCGCCGTCTTCTTCCGGCTCTTCCTCGCACAGGTGGCCGGCGGCGCGCGCCGCCGCCAGGACCTTGCGCGCCTCCTCCAGGCGCCGCTCCTCGACGACCACGCACGCCCGCAGCCCGCCCAGGAGTGAGTACATGAAATCGTCTTCCATGTGGGCGGCGATGCCCTCGTCCCTGAGGATCCCGACCACTACCTGGGCGATGAACTCGCTCTTGAAGCAGTCGAGGGCCACCACCTTCACTTCGTCCGTCATGGCCGTGTCCTCCGAGCAGGCCGCTGGGCGTCACTCGCCGCGGCAGCGGCCGCAACGGCCCTTGTCCTCGTATTCCGCCAGCTCATAGCGCAGGCAGCAGCGCAGCCGGCTGCACAGACCCAGGTTCGCGTCCGCTGCGATCGGCCGGTTCTGGGCGCGAGCCATCTTGATGCTGATCGGCCTGAGCTCGCCCAGCCACTGGCGGCAGCAGACGTCGCGCCCGCAGATGCCGAGGCCGCCTTCGAGCGCGGCCGCGTCGCGCGGGCTGATGCGGCGCAGCTCGATACGAGTGTGGTACTTCGCCACCAGCAGGCGCACCAGGCGGCGGAAGTCGACGCGGCCCTGCGAGGTGAAGTAGAACAGGATCTTCTCGCCGCCCAGGAGGTGCTCCACCGCCACCGGCTTCATGGGCAGGTCGAGTTCCACCACCTTCTCGTGGAAAAAGGCCAGCTCCTGCGGCTCGGCCTCGGCGCAGAGCACGGCCTGCGCCTTCAGGTCCTCGCCGCTGGCCAGACGCAGGAAGGAGGTCTCCTCCGCGGCTTCCGTCCCGGCCGCGCCGCTCTCGGCCGGAACTTCATCGCCCTCAGGCGCGCGCGCCGCCGGTTCCTCTGGCGGCAGGTCCCCTTCGCCGAGCAGCCGGGCGATCTCCGTGCCCCTCTCGGTCTTGACCACGACCATGCTGCCGCGCGCCGGCATGCCCTCGGCCAAGGCGACGCGCCGCAGGCGTCTCGTCTTGCCGACGCGCACAGCCGCGATCTGGACCATCAAGACACCTTGCTGCGGCGGCGGGGAGCGGCCGCCGCGCCGGACGCGTCAGCCGTCCTCGCGCTCGCGCGCTTCCATCTCGCGCACCAGCGCCTCCGGATCGCTGACGCAGGCGACGTGCGCGGTGCGCACGTTCACGTAGGCCACGGGGCGGGGCCTGGCCGGCAGCTCGAAGCGCTCCAGCAGGTCCTTGTCCTGCTCCGGATCGATCACCTGCACCAGCTTGCTCGGCAGATAGAGCCTGGTCGCGGCGCGCACCAGAGCCGCGGTCGTGTCGTCCGCGCGGCTGCCGACGATGACGGCATGCACCGGCGGGTGCAGGTACAGCTCGACGGCGCGGGCGTAGCCGGCGGTGAAGTAGCCGTAGAGGTGGTAATCCTCGGCGAACAGCTTGAGCGTCCGCTCGGCCGTCTCCAGGTACTCGGGCCTGAGCGTGAGGTGATAGACCCGGAGAAAGACCTCGGCGATCATGCCGTTCTCGAGGATCGACTGGTTGCGGCGGCGCATGCTGCCGACCGCCAGCTCGTCGGCGCGGATGTCGTAGAAGCCGCCGTGCGAGCCGGTCTGCTTGGCGAGCAGCACGCGCAGCAGGTCCTCGGCCACGTCCAGATGGCGGCGCTCGCCGGTGAACTGCGCGGCGTGGATGAGAGCGCGCACCGTGTACGCCTGGTCGGTGAGCAGGCCGAGGATGCGCGGGCCGCCGTCGTGATAGTGGTACATGCCGCGGCCCGGGTCGTAGCACTCCTCCAGCAGGAAGGCGAGCGTCGCCTCGGCCAGCTCGGCGCAGCCGGGATCGCCGAGCACGGCCGACGCCTTGAACAGCGCCGACACGGCCGCGGCGTTCCAGTTGACGTAGATGGTGCGGTCGATCGCCGGCGCCGGGCGCTTGCGGCGCTCCTTGAGCGGCAGGGCGTAGTACGCGTCGTCCGAGTCCTGCGAGCCGCCAAAAGCCGGGTACTCGGGGTGGCGCAGGTGGTCCCTGAGGTAGGAGACGATCTCCTCGGCGACGCGCCGGAAGGCCGGCCGGTCGAACACCTGGAAGGCCTCGAGGTAGTTGCGCAGGAGCGCGACGTTCGACTCCAGCAGCTTCTCGGTGTGCGGCGCGCGCCAGTCGCGCGCGGTCGAGTAGCGGAAGAAGCCCCCGTCCACCGCGTCGTGCAGCGGCGACTCGGCCATGGCCGTGAGCGTGCGGTCCACCACCTCCTGGAGCCGCGGATCGCGCGACTTGACGTAGCGCACCAGCGCGAAGTCGAGCGACTCCGAGTGCGGGAACTTCTGCCCCCGGCCGAAGCCGCCGTACTCCTGGTCGAACTCCTCGAGGATCGCGCCGCGCACCTTGTCCAGGATGGCGTCCGAGAGCACGCCCGAGCGGCGCGCCCGCGCGCGGTCCTCCGCCTCCTCGCGGCGCAGCAGCTCCTGCAGCGCGCTGGCGATCACGGAGCGCTTCTCCGCGTAGTAGCGCGCCACGCGCTCGAGCAGGTCTCGGAGCGCGTCGGCCGTGAAGGCGGTGCCGCCGGTGATGAGCTCGCCGTCCGAGGTGAGCACGCAGAGCGAGGGCCACCCGCCCATGTTGTAGCGGTCGTTGACCTCGGGCCTGCGGTCCTTGTCCACCTTCACCGCGACGAAGCGGTTCGCCAGGAGCGAAGCGACGCCCGGGTCGGAGAGCACCTCGCGCTCCATGCGCTTGCTGAAGCGGCACCAGGACGCGGCGATGAACAGGAAAACGGGCCGCTCGAGGCGCTTGGCCTCGGCGAACGCGTCCTCACCCCAGCCGAGCCATTCCATGCTGCTCATCCTGAAACGCCGCCGGCCCGCGGCGGCCGCCTGCGCGCCGGCAGGCTCGCGCCTGCTGTTATCGACGGATCTCCACCAGACATCAAGACCGGCCGCGGCGTCCGCTGGCCGAAATGAGATTCTAGCGCGGCGCGGCGCGCCCGTTCCAGCCCGCTGCGCGCGGCCGCCGGATCGGCCCCAGACGCGCCCGTCAGCCGCCCGGCGCCCAGTCCACGCGCGGCGCGTCCGCCCAGAGGGCCTCGATGTCGTAGAAGCGCCGCGTCTCCGGGTCGAAGAAGTGCACGATGACGTCGCCCAGGTCGAGCAGCAGCCAGCGGCCCGCGCCGTCGCCGCCCTCCTCGCTGCGCGGCCGCGCGCCGCGCTCGCGCGCCGCCTTGCGCACCTCGTCCGCCAGGGCGCGCAGGTGGCGCCGGTTCTTGCCGGTGGCGATCACGAAGTAGTCGAGGATCGGCAGCGCCCGGCTGACGTCGAGCACGCGAATCTCCTCGCCCTTCTTGTCGTCGCAGACGCGCGCACACAGCAGAGCGAGATCTTTGCTGTCGATCCCGGCCTGCCCCTGCGCGTCCGGCAGATCCTCAGAGGAACGTGCGCGAAGCGGTCCGGCTGCGGAAGCGTCCGTCATCAACCCGCTGCTAGCCCAGGAGGCTCGGGAACTTCATCAGGATGGGCGCGGCGATGATCGACACCACGCACATCAGCTTGATGAGAATGTTGATCGAAGGGCCGGACGTGTCCTTGAAGGGATCGCCCACGGTGTCGCCGACGACCGCGGCCTTGTGCGGCGCCGAACCCTTGCCGCCGTGGTGTCCGGCCTCGATGTACTTCTTGGCATTGTCCCACGCGCCGCCGGCGTTCGCCATGAAGATCGCCATGAGCACGCCAGTCACGGTCGCGCCCGCGAGCATGCCGCCGAGCGCCTGCAGGCCCAGGACCCAGCCCACCAGCACCGGCGAGAGGACCGCGAGCAGGCCGGGCAGGATCATCTCGCGGATGGCGCCTTTCGTGGAGATGGCCACGCACTTGCCGTACTCCGGCATGCCCTTGCCCTCGAGGATGCCCGGGATCTCGCGGAACTGGCGGCGCACCTCCTCGACCATCGCGCCGGCCGCGCGGCCCACTGCCAGCATGGACAGCGACGAGAAGAGGAAGGGCAGCATGCCGCCGATGAACAGGCCGGCCAGCACCGACACGTCGGCGATGGAGAGGTCCTTCAGCTCCAGCTTGGAGGACACGATGAAGGACTGGAACAGGGCGAGCGCGGTCAAGGCCGCGGAGCCGATGGCGAAGCCCTTGCCCATGGCGGCGGTGGTGTTGCCCGCCGCGTCCAGCGCGTCCGTGCGCTGGCGCACCTTCGGATCCAGGCCGCACATCTCGGCCATGCCGCCGGCGTTGTCCGCCACCGGGCCGTAGGCGTCCACGGCGAGCGAGATGCCGAGCGTGGAGAGCATGCCGACCGCCGAGATGGACACGCCGTAGATGCCGGCGATCTTGTAGGAGAAGAAGCTCGCCAGGGCGATGAGCACCAGCGGCAGCCAGGTGGACATCATGCCCGTGGACAGGCCCTGGATGATGTTGGTCGCGGCGCCGGTCTCGCTCTGGCGCGCGATCTCCCGCACCGGCTTGCGCTGCGTGGTCGTGAAGTACTCGGTGATCAGGCCGATGATCACGCCAAGGGCCAGGCCCATGATGAGCGCGCCGTACACGCCCCACTTGCTGTAGGGGCCGCCAGGGACCTTCTCCAGAAGCTCCTCGGGCAGGAAGGCGCAGGCGATGGCCGCGCCGCCAGCGAAGATCACGGAAGACACCCAGAGGCCCTTCTGCAGGGCGGTGCCGAGCTTGGTCTCGTCCTCGGTGTACACGAACTTGCGCCCGAAGATGGAGCCGATGGTGCCGATCGCGGCCAGGACCAGCGGCAGCACCATGATGTAGGAGTTGTCGGCCATGGACAGCTTGGCGTCGGCGACCCACGCCGCGCCGAGGACCATCGTCGCGATCACGGCGCCGACGTACGACTCGAACAGGTCGGCGCCCATGCCGGCCACGTCGCCCACGTTGTCGCCCACGTTGTCCGCGATCGTCGCCGGGTTGCGCGGATCGTCCTCGGGAATGCCCGCCTCGACCTTGCCCACCAGGTCCGCGCCGACGTCAGCCGCCTTGGTGTAGATGCCGCCGCCGACGCGCGCGAACAGGGCGATCGAGGAGGCGCCGAAGGAGTAGCCGAAGATGACGTCGGGCTTGTCGGGAAAGATCCAGTAGAAGATGATCACGCCGGCCAGCCCGAGGCCGACCACGGTCAGCCCCATGACCATGCCGCTCTGGAAGGCGAGCTGCAGGGCCGGACCCAGGCCGGTCTTGGCCTGCTCGGTGGTGCGCACCGCTGCGCGCGTGGCGGTATGCATGCCGAAGTAGCCGGCGACGGCCGAGAGCAGGCCGCCGGAGGCGAAGGCGAAGGCCGTGGGCTTCTCGTCCACGAGGACGAGCACGAACATGACGGCCACCACGAAGATGATCAGCACCTTGTACTCGGTCATGAGGAAGGCCTTGGCGCCCTCCTGGACGTAGCGGGCGATCTTCTGCATCCCCTCGTCGCCAGCAGGCCTCTTCATGATGTCCGTGAACAGCATGAAGGCGTAGCCGATGGCGCCGAGCGACACGACGAAGGCAATGATCGAGAGAGCGAGCTGCATGAGCGGTTTCCCTGATCAGAGATGGACCCTGGGGTCTCCGGGCCGAAGAATGAAAAATGAGCGGGGCACTTTATCCGTTCGCGCGAAACGGCGCAAGAAAACGCGCTTCGGCCCCTGTGAATCCCCGCGCGCGCGCATCTATGGGACGAGACGAAACAGGATCAGCGGCTCGGGCGTCGCGCCCTCCTTCCGGTACGCCTCCCCGGCGCAAGACGGCAGGCTTCGGTAGAAGTTCGCTTCCTCGGAAGTCTCTGCCAGAGCGTGGCGGATCCCGTGGCGGCGCAGGGCCTGGAGGACCGCCTCCTCGTCGCGGATCGAGCCCGCGGCGCGCCTCTCGGGCCGCGGCGCCGGCTGGACGACCTTCATGTCGCATCCAGCCGCGACGGAGTAGGTCTTCAGCTCGATCGGCCCGATCAGGCCCCGCACTTCCAGCAGCGCGAGGTCGGCCGCCGCCTCCTTGAGGCCCTGCTGGCGAGCGCGATCCGTGGCTTCGGCGCCCCGGGCGGCAAAGGGATCAGAACCCAGGATTCCGTCATAATATGTTGTCCCCGTGCCAGATAGGGCGGCGAGCAGGATCTGGATTGCCAGGAAGGGCAGGAACAGCCAGCCTTGCGAAAGGACCCGGCCGCGGGCGGCCAGGAGCACGGGCAGAACGAGCAGCGCGAGCGCGCCGAGGAGCACCGCCCCGTCGCGCGTTCGGCCGCCCCGCAGCAGCATCTCGGCCGCGACCAGCGCCATGCCGGCAAGCCCTGCCCAGGCCACCACGCGCTCCCCCCGGCGCGGCATCTCACGCAGGGGCGGGAGCGCCAGCAGCACGAGCAGGGGCAGGAGCGGCACGAAGTAGCGGAACTTGGTGCCCGGCCAGGCGGCCATGGAACCGAGGTGGAACAACGGCAGCAGGACCAAGGCGAGGGATACGCAGCAGCGACGGCGCCAGCCTTCGACAAGGAGGCGCGCGCCCCCGAGAAGCGCGGCCGCGAGCACCGGGCCGGCCCAGAGCGGCGCCTGCAGCACGATGAAACGCGCGTTGGCGATCAGACCCTTGCCGAGGTTCTTCGCCAGGTCCGCCAGTGCCGGGGCTTCGACCTGGAGCAGCGCCGCTCCGGAGGCAGAGGTGATGGACACGAGCCCCCCGAGCCGCCACTTGGCGTAGAGCGCGTTCACCGAGAAGAAGGGATCGCCGAACACCTCCAGGTTGCGCAGCCACCAGGGCAGAACGGCCAGGACGAAGCCAAGGAGCAGCGCGCCCAGAGAAAGCAGGCCCCGGACCGAGAAGGTCTGCCTCCGCAGGGAGAGGACCAACGCCAGGAGGACCGCGGGCAGAAAGACCAGGGCCTGGTGGTTCGCGAGGCTGGCGAGCCCGAGCGCCGCGCCGCAGAGGAAGCGGCCGAGCAAGCCGTCACGGGTCAGCAGGAGAAGGACGAGCAGGCCGAGCAACGCGTGCAGGGTGTAGATGGAGCCGTTGCCGGAGAAGTCCACGAGCAGGAACGAGCACGACACCAGGGCGGCCGCGACCCAGCCCGCCTCTGCGTCGAAGAGGCGGCGGCCGAGGAGGAAGGCGAGGAGCACCACGAGCGCGCCCTCGAGGAGCGAGGCCAGGCGCAGGGCCGTGTACGGTTCCCCTGTGAACGGCTGGAGCGCCGCGGCGAGCAGCAGCGCGAGCGGCGGGTGCTGATCGAGCGGGTAGCCAGGGGCCGCGTCACTCTGCGGGTAGAACTCCACCGACCTCTCGAGGGGCGTGTTCAGGCCGCGCCCCTCCCACAACGAAGAGAGCGTCAAGAGATCGAGGTGCACGTCGCCGTGAGGCAGCGCGTTCAGCGGCAGCGCCGCCACGCGCAGCAGCAGCCCGGCGAGAACCAGGAACTTGATGTCGGAGAGCCTCATGGGCCACGCGCTTCCTTCTTTTCGCTATGGGCCGGCGCAGCGCTCGCGCAGCGCCTGGAGCAGGTTCGGATCGACCGCCTGGCCGGAGGACATCCGGGCTTCGAGGCGGGCGAGCACTCCGGCCGCCTCGCGGGCGAGGAGCGCGCGGCTCGCGGCCAGACCGCTCCCTTCGGGCTCCCGCTCGATCCCCTGCTCGACCACGGCCAGGCCGTCGAGACAGAGCGCAGCGGCGCGCTCCGCGTCCTCCGGCGCGCAGCTCAGGCCGAGGACGGCGATCTCCGCCAGCCGCGCCCGCGCCGCGGCTTCCGCCCAGGGCGAGGCGGAGAGGGCCGCGCGTGCCCCCCGCACGGCCGCCACGAGGCCACTGAGGTCGATCTGCCGGCCCGCCGCCACGGCCGCCCCGAGCGCGGCCGCCTCCTGGCAGGCCAGCGCCAGGGCGAGGTCGACCGCGAGCGCCTCGGGCGCCAGCTCGGACCAGGCGAGCAGCTCGCGCAGGTACGCGGCCGCCCGCGCGAAGTCGTCCGCGGCGGCGGTGAACCAGGCGGCGTCCCCGGCGCAGGCCCGCTCCAGGCGCTGGTCGCCGCGCCGTGCCAGCCCGATCGTGGCGGCGCGCACCGCCGGCCATTCCCCGCGCGCCAGCTCGGCGCCGCGCACCAGCGCCTCCACGCCCGCCTCCAGGGTCGTCTGGCCGCATGTCTCGCCAAACGCCTGCTCGAACTCCGGGTACGCCAGCCCGCGCGACCAGATGAGCAGGCCGCGTTCCTGGTGCAGGAGCGCGGCCGTGGGATCGCGCTCGAGCCCGTCGTCGAGCACGCCCAGGCCCTCCGCAATCCACGCCAGGCGCCGCTCGGGATCGGCCTCGCCGGGCGGCAGGTTGTAGGCCAGGACGTCGGCGAGGCGCACGCGCGCCGCCGCGAGGTCCGGCGCCAGCGCCAGCACCTGGCGGGCGTGCCGCAGCGCCTTGTGCGGGGAGCCGGCGCGCAGATCAGCGTCGATGCGCACCAGCCAGACCTGGACGAGCAGGCCGCGCAGCGCCGGCAGGAAGAGCAGGCCCTGCGCGCCCCCGGCTTGCGCCAGACCGTGGAAGCCGTGCTGGCCGGCGCGGCGTGCGGCGCGTTCGGCGGTCTGGTCGGCCGCGAGCAGGAGCAGCACTGAGAGCGGCGCGGCGAGCAGCTTCTTCCCGCGCACGTCACTTCTCCTGGAAGGGGGCGGCGGCGGCGGCGAGGAGGAGCGCGGCGAGCGCCGCGATCAGGCACAGGAGCAGGGCGAGAAACACGTCGGGCGCAGCCAGGGCGACGCCCGCGCCGAGGCTCTCCGCCGCGTTGAAGAGATTGAAGTCCGGGGCCAGGCGCGCCAGCAGGCCGAGGGCGAAGCGCAGGCAGCGCAGCAGGGCGCCCGCGCCCTCTGCCGCGCCGCCGCCGCCCATGCCGGCGATGACGTCGAGCACGGCCTCGCGCCCGAGGCCGGCGAGCAGCACGAAGCAGGCGGCGAGCGAGGCCGGACCGGGCGACAGGGCGATGCCGAGGAAGAAGGCGAGAGCGGCGGCGGTGATCCCGGCCAGGACGACGAGCAGGAAGGAGAGCACCGCGTCCCGCGCGAAGGGGACCCTGGCGCCGAGGACGGTGAGCGCGTCCCGGTCGATCTCCAGCACGAAAGCGGGGGAGAGCGGCTCGACCTCCAGCACGAAGGGCGCGCCCGCCAGGTCCTGGTCGAAGCGGATGGGCAGCTCGCGCAGCGGCCGGAACGGCGGCGGCGTGACGCGGGTGCGCGCACCGTCCGCGGTCTCGAGCGTGAGGGCGAGCTCCAGCCGGCCGCTGAAGGACGCGGCCTGGCCGAGGGCAACCTTGGGCCGGAGCAGCAGCGTCGCGTCCCGACGCGCTCCGGCTGGAAAGTGGAACCGGCCCGGGCGGCCGAGCGCGATCTGGTCGATCTCGGCGCCGGCGAGCAGTCTCTCCCCGGCGAAGACGGAGCTGGCGCGGGCGCGCTCGACCAGCTCGGGCAGGTCGCGGCGCCCCAGGCCGGCGACCAGGGTCGCGGGCAGCGCGAGCAAGAGGGTTCCAAGGAGGACCGCGGCCGCCAGGCCGAGCAGCCGGCCCGCTGCGTAGGCGACCCTTCCTACCGGCCGGAGTGCAACCTGCGCCAGGAAGCCGCTGCCACGGTCCTCGGCGGCGAGCAGCAGGCCGAAGACCAGGGCCGTGACCAGTCCGGCCAGGAACAGCGTGCTGGCCAGGGTCTCGACCGCCGCGCCGCTGAGATGCGCGCCGTGCAGGCTGGCCGAGCCCGTGTCGCGCGTGGCGCGCACGAACAGGCCGGCGAGCAGGCCGGCGCCGAGCACCAGGAAGAAGGCACGGCCGCGCAGCAGCAGGCGCACCGCGTCCCAGGCCAGGCGGCGGATCATCGCTCCCTCCCGAGGCTGCGGCGGAACAGCTCCTCCAGGGTTCCGCGGCCGGGACGCACGCGCTCGAGCCGCGCGCCGCGCTCCTCCACCAGGCGCCTGAGCGCCTCGAGGCCGGCCGCGTCCAGGCCGTCGAGTTGGAGCTCGCAGCGGCCGTCCTGCGCCAGGACCGCGTCCGCCGGGCCGGCGACGAGCGTCCTGCCCGCGCCGAGGAGCAGCAGGTGGGTCGCGACCGCCTCCACCTCGGCCAGGGCGTGGGAGGAGAGGACCACAGCGGCGCCCGCCCGGGCCCGGCGCTGGATCTCCTCGCGCACCGCCTGGGCGCCGAGCGGGTCGAGCCCATCGAACGGCTCGTCCAGGACGAGGAGCGGCGGGTCCGAGAGCAGCGCGGCCGCGATCGACAGGCGGCGCACCATGCCCTTGGAGTAGGAGCAGAGCGGCCGCTCCGCCGCGGCGAGCAGGTCGAACCGCGCGAGCAGGTCGCCGGCGCGCGCCTCGAGGTCGCGGCCGCGCAGGCCGGACAGCGCGCCGAGCAGCTCGAGCGTCTCGCGCCCGCTGCGCCCGCCCGAGAGGTCGAAGCGCTCCGGAGAGAAGCCGGCCAGACCGCGCGCCGCGCGCGTGCCCGCGAGCGCGCCGAACAGCAGCACCCTGCCCTGCGTGGGCGCGAGCAGCCCCAGGCAGCAGCGGAGCGCCGTGGTCTTGCCGGCGCCGTTCGGCCCGGCCAGGCCGAGGATCTCCCCCGGCCGGACCTCGACGGAGAAGCCGTCGAGAGCCGGCACGCACCTCCCGAACGGAGGCCGCGCGAAGACCCTGCTCAGGCCGGCCGCGGCCAGCGCGACGTTCTCGCTCATGCGCGCCAACCTACACATCGCGGCGGCGCTCCGATCAGACCCGCTCGCCTTGCCCCGCCCGAGGCGCCCGGATCTCCTGCAGTTGTACCGAGCCCGCGCGCAGCTTAGTCTCGAGCCGCCCCGAAACGAAAGCGAACACCATGTACTGGATCCTGCGCCTGGCGCTGCTCTTCCTCTGCCTTCTGCTGGTGGGCTCGTGCTGCGTCGACCCGGTGGACCAGACGATGTACTTCTGCCTGGGCGAGATGTCCCTCAAGGAAGAGGTCGAGCTGGGCGACGCCTACGCGCCGAACATCGACGCCATGTTCGACGGCGTGTACCACGACCCGGCGGCCGCCGATTACCTGGGCAGGCTCATCGTGGAGATGGCGGGCCACTCGGTGCGCGCCGAGGACTTCGCCTGGAAGTTCACCATCCTCAACACCTCCACGCCGAACGCCTTCGCCGTGCCCGGCGGCTACATCTACATCACGCGCGGGCTGCTGTCCGCGCTCGAGACCGAGGGGCAGTTCATCTCCGTCATGGGCCACGAGCTGGGCCACGTCGAACACCGCCACTCGCATCAAGCCATGGGCCGCCAGCTCATCGGCGGCATCGTCGTCGGCCTCATCGGCACGGCCGAGTCGGCGGTGACGCGCAGCCGCGAGCCGGGGCTGGCGACCTCGCTCGGCTCGGCCGGCGCGCAGCTCTTCCTGCTGCGCTACGACCGCGGCCAGGAGCAGCAGTCGGACGAGCGCGGCGTCTACTACGCGGCCACCATGGGCTACGACCCGGCCGAGGCGACCAAGACCTTCGCCTACTTCCAGAAGCTCGAGGAGGAGAGCGGCGGCCTGCAGATCGAGTGGCTGCGCACGCACCCCTTGAACGAGAACCGCATCAGCGACATCCACGCCGAGATCGAGCAGAAGTACCCCGAGCTGACGGCGCGGCCGCGCAGCTCCTTCCGGCCCTACCGCGAAGGGAACGACTCGTTCGCCCAGATCCTCGCCACGCTCCAGCGGGCGGAGCCCACCTACGAGCAGTACGACAAGGCCTGGACGGCGTTCGCCGAGGCCCTGGAGGGCGGGAAGTCGGGGCCGCTCGAGCAGGCGCTCGGCTCCTTCGAGGAGTGCGCCGCCGCCATCCCGGACGAGCCGCTCTTCCACACCGCCATCGGCGCCTGCCACCTCGCGCTGGAGCGCCACGCCGAGGCGCGCGAGGCCCTGGAGCAGGCCATCCGCCTCGACGACATGCACCTGCCGGAGCGCCGGCTGTTCCGGCCGCACCAGCTCCTGGGCATGGTCTGGTTCGAGGAAGGGGACCATCGCAAGGCGGCGGCGGAGTTCGAGCTGGCGAGCGACTTGTTCCCCATGAGCCCGACGCCGCTCTACTACTTCGGCCTGTCGTGCGAGAAGCTCGGGCGCCGCGACGACGCGGTGCGCGCCTACCGCCAAGTGGTGGAGCTCGACCAGGAGGGGAGCTTCGGCACCAAGGCGCGCGAGCGCCTGCGCAGCCTGGGGGCCAGCCAGGGGGCCGGGCGCGGCCGGTGACGCTTCCGCGCCCCGGGTGCTCTCGGCACTTTCTGACGCCCCTGGAAAAGGCTAGGCTGGCCGGAACCCCGCGCCGGGCGGCGCCGCGCGCGCGGGGGGCGAGCGCGGTCGCGTGCCGCGCGTCCCGTAACCCGATCCTCGCAGCAAGACGCGGCGATCAGCTCGAGTGGTGAGAGCGGCAGGCATGGCATCGCAGCAGGGCGCTCCGGCGGACGCAGCCGTCTACCGGCCGAAAAACCACGTACGCATCGTGACGGCCGCCTCCCTGTTCGACGGGCACGACGCGGCCATCAACATCATGCGCCGCATCCTGCAGGCCTCGGGCGCCGAGGTGATCCACCTGGGCCACAACCGCTCCGTCCAGGAGATCGTCGCCTGCGCCATCCAGGAGGACGCGCAGGCGATCGCCGTCACCTCCTACCAGGGCGGACACGTCGAGTTCTTCAAGTACATGCATGACCTGCTGGCGGAGCAGGGCGCGCGCGTCCTCATCTTCGGCGGCGGCGGCGGCACCATCCTGCCCGACGAGATCGCGGAGCTGCACGCCTACGGCATCGCGCGCATCTACTCCCCGGACGACGGGCGCAAGATGGGCCTGCAGGGCATGATCAACGACCTGCTCAGCCGCTGCGATTTCCCGGCGGGCGAGGGGCGGCCCGCCGCCGAGCTCGAGGGGCTGTGCGCGCGCGACGCGGGCGCCATCGGCCGGCTGGTCTCTCTGGCGGAGAACGCGCCCGCTGCCTGGGAGCAGCTCAACGGCTCGCTCGCCGCGCTGCTCGCCGAGAGAGTCGCGCCGGTGCTCGGCGTCACCGGTCCGGGCGGTTCGGGCAAGTCGTCACTCGTGGACGAGCTGGTGCGGCGCTTCCTGCTCGACTTCCGCGACAAGACCGTGGCGGTGGTGTCGGTCGACCCGTCGAAGCGCAAGAGCGGCGGGGCGCTCCTTGGCGACCGCATCCGCATGAACGCGATCAACAACCCGCGCGTCTACATGCGCTCGCTGGCCACGCGCCAGGCGAACCTGGCGCTCAGCAAGTACGTGCACAGCTCGATCGACATCTGCCGCGCGGCCGGCCACGACCTGGTGATCGTCGAGACCTCCGGGATCGGCCAGTCGGACACCGAGATCACCGACCACTGCGACGTGTCCCTCTACGTGATGACCGCCGAGTACGGCGCGGCGACGCAGCTCGAGAAGATCGACATGCTCGACTTCGCCGACGTCATCGCCATCAACAAGTTCGACAAGCGCGGCTCGCTCGACGCGCTGCGCGACGTGCGCAAGCAGTACCGGCGCAATCACGGGCTGTGGGACGCCGCGGCCGAGAGCTTCCCGATCTACGGCACGATCGCCTCCCAGTTCAACGACCCGGGCGTGAACCGCCTGTATCGCCGGGTGATGGAGGCGCTGGTCGAGAAGACGGGCGCCGGCCTGCGCTCGACCATCGACTTGGGCGTGGAGGAGGGCGAGAAGCACCACATCATCCCGCCGGAGCGCGTGCGCTACCTGGCGGAGATCGTGGAGAACAGCGAGCGCAGCGACCAGTTCGTCCGGGAGCAGGCATCCATCGCCCGGCGCCTGTACCAGTTGAACGGCGTGATCGAGCAGCTCCGCGCCAGCGTCGGCCAGAAGAAGGTGGAGATCATCGACACCGGCTCAGGCGAGGTGGTGAGCGCCATCCAGCACGTGACCGGCGAGCCGGTGTACCTCCAGGAGCTGATCGACCTCTACCACCAGCTCGAGGCCAAGCTGCATCACCGCTGCCGGGCGCTGCTCGCGGACTGGCCGGCCATGCAGAAGCGCTACCGCGCCGCCAAGTACCAGTTCCAGGTGCGCGACACGGTCATCGAGCAGGACCTGCACAGCGAGTCGCTCGCGCACCTCAATATCCCGAAAGTCAGCCTGCCGCGCTATCACGACTGGGGCGACATTCTCGCCTGGCTCTTGCAGGAGAACGCGCCCGGCATGTTCCCGTACACCGCCGGCGCCTATCCGCTGAAGCGCGCGGGCGAGGACCCGGCGCGCCAGTTCGCGGGCGAGGGCGGGCCGGAGCGCACCAACAAGCGCTTCCACTTCCTGGCGCGCGGCCTGCGCGCCAAGCGCCTGTCCACCGCCTTCGACTCGGTCACCCTCTACGGCGAGGACCCGGACGAGCGGCCAGACATCTACGGCAAGATCGGCAACTCGGGCGTGAGCATTGCCACGTTAGACGACGCCAAGAAGCTCTACTCCGGCTTCAACCTGGCCGATCCCGCCACCTCGGTGTCGATGACCATCAATGGCCCGGCGCCGATGATGCTCGCCTTCTTCATGAACGCCGCGATCGACCAGCAGTGCGAGCGCTACATCCGGGAGCAGGGCAAGACCGAGCAGGCCGCGCGCCGCGTGGCGGAGATCGACGCGCGCCTGGGCTGCGAGCGCCCGCGCTACCAGGGCGAGCTGCCGCCGGGCAGCGACGGCCTCGGTCTGCTGCTGCTCGGCGTCACCGGCGACGAGGTCTTGCCGCGCGAGACCTACGAGAAGATCAAGGCGGACACGCTCTCCCAGGTCCGGGGCACGGTGCAGGCCGACATCCTCAAGGAGGATCAGGCGCAGAACACCTGCATCTTCTCCACCGAGTTCGCCCTGCGCATGATGGGCGACATCCAGCAGTTCTTCATCGACCGCGCGGTGCGCAACTTCTACTCGGTGTCGATCTCCGGCTATCACATCGCCGAGGCCGGAGCCAATCCGATCACGCAGCTCGCCTTCACCCTGGCCAACGGCTTCACCTACGTCGAGTACTACCTGTCGCGCGGTATGCACATCGACGACTTCGCGCCGAACCTCTCGTTCTTCTTCTCGAACGGCCTCGATCCCGAGTATTCGGTCATCGGCCGCGTGGCGCGGCGCATCTGGGCCAAGGCCATGCGCTTCAAGTACCGCGGCAACGAGCGCTCGCAGAAGCTCAAGTACCACGTGCAGACTTCGGGGCGGAGCCTGCACGCGCAGGAGATCGGCTTCAACGACATCCGCACCACGCTGCAGGCGCTCTACGCCCTGTACGACAACTGCAACTCGCTGCACACGAACGCCTATGACGAGGCAATCACCACGCCGACCGAGGAGAGCGTGCGCCGCGCGATGGCGATCCAGCTCATCATCAATAAGGAGCTGGGCCTGGCGAAGAGCGAGAACCCACTGCAGGGCTCGTTCGTCATCGAGGAGCTCACCGCCCTGGTGGAGGAGGCGGTGCTCAAGGAGTTCCGCAGCATCTCGGAAAGGGGCGGCGTGCTCGGCGCCATGGAGCGCATGTACCAGCGCTCCCGGATCCAGGAAGAGTCGCTGCACTATGAGACGCTCAAGCACAGCGGCCAGTTGCCCATCGTCGGCGTCAACACCTTCCTCGATCCGCGCGGCTCCCCCACCGTCACCCCGGCCGAGGTGATCCGCTCGACGCGCGACGAGCGCGACTACGCCATCCACTCGCTGCGCGCCTGCCAGAAGCGCAACGCTGGCCGCGCCAGGCAGGCGCTGAAGGACCTGCAGCGCACGGCCGTGGCCCAGGGCAACACCTTCACCGAGCTGATGGAGGCGTGCAAGTGCTGCTCCCTCGGCCAGATCTCCGGGGCGCTGCACGCCGTGGGCGGACAGTACCGGCGGAACATGTGACTTGAGCCGCGACACCGCGCCGCACGAAGCTGAGCCCTTCCCCGCCGTCGACCTGGCGGCCTGGAAGGCGCGCGCCGCGGAGGAGCTGGGCGGCCGCGACCCTCTGGCAGGCACGCGCGGCGCCGAGGGCCTGACGCTGCGGCCGCTCTACACGGCCGAAGATGCGCCCGCGCCGGACGCGGCCGGCTTCCCCGGCCTGCCGCCCTTCACGCGCGGCGCGGCGCTCCTGCCGCGCGCGGGCCATCCCTGGGAGATCTTGCCGCGCTGCGACGCGCTCGACGCGGCGGCCGTGGCGCGCGCGGCGGCCGAGGACCTCAAGAACGGCACCGATGGCCTGTGGCTGCGCTTCGGCCGAGCGGTGCGCCTGGGCATCGACACCAGCGACGGCGGCGCGCTCTGCGCCCTGCCTCTTGGCGAGGCGCGGCTCATCCTGGACGCGGGCGGCAACGCTTTGCCCCTGGCCGCGTGCGTGAGCGCGCTCCTCCGGGAGCGCGGCGTCCTACCGGAGCGCGCGCGCCTCATGTTCTTCTGCGATCCACTCGGGGCGCTCGCCGAGGACGGGCTCCTGCCCTGCTCGCTGGCGCGCGCCGAGGAGCAGCTCGTGGTGCTGGCGCGCCAGTGCGCGCGCTCCTTCCCCGGCACGCGCGCCGCGGTCGCGTCCACTCTCCCCTACCATCTCGCCGGCGCCAGCGCGGCGCAGGAGCTCGGCTGCGCGCTCGCCACCACGGCGCACTACCTGCGCCGCCTGGTGGCCGGCGGGCTCTCGGCCGCGGAAGGACTCGGCCAGATCGCCTGGTCGCTCGCCGCCGGCCGCGACTTCTTCCTGGGCCTGGCCAAGATGCGCGCCGCGCGCCTGGTCTTCGGCCTGCTCGGGCGCGCCTGCGCCTGCGACCGACCTCCACCCACCTGGCTGCACGCCGTGACCTCGGAGCGCGCTCTCGCGCGGCGCGACCCGTGGGTGAACATGCTGCGCGCCACGACCGAGGCGCTCGCGGCGGCCTGCGGCGGCGCGGACGCCCTTACCTGTCTGACTTTCGACGCGGCGCTCGGCGAACCCGAGGACCTGGGCCGCCGGATCGCCCGCAACACCCAGACCATCCTCGCCGAGGAAAGCCGCATCGGCCGGGTCCTCGATCCCGCGGGCGGCTCGTACTACGTCGAGGCGCTGACGCAGGACCTGGCGCGCGCGGCCTGGGGCGTGTTCCAGGAGATCGAGGGGAAGGGCGGCATGGCCGAGTGCCTGGCGGGCGGCTTCATCCGCGCGAGCGTGGACGCGACCTGGCGCGAGCGGCTCGCGCGGCTCGCGCGCCGCCAAGAGCCGGTCACGGGAGTGAGCGAGTTTCCGGACGAGGCGGAGCTGCTCGCGCGCCGGCCGCGGCCGGAAGCCGCGTCGCCGGAGGCCGTGTCGCGCCGGATCGAGGAGCTGCGCGCTGGCTCCGACCTGGAGCCGCTGCCTGACCTCCGCAAGGCGCCGGACGTCTTCGCCGCGTGCGTCGAGGCCGCGGCCTTGGGCGCGAGCTGCGCCGCGATCAGCGCCGCGCTGGGTGGAGAGCAGCCGTTCGCACGGATCGAGCCGCTGCCCGCGCGGCGCGACGCCGCGCCCTTCGAGGAGCTGCGTGACGCCGCCGATCGCCTGGCCGCGGCCGCGGGCCGGCCGCGCTCCTTCCTCGCCTGCCTCGGTCCTCCGGCGGAGCACGGCGAGCGCGCGGCCTTCATGAGGAACCTCTTCCTGGCCGGGGGCTTCCACGTCACGGCGGACGAGGGCACAGGCGACCTGCGGCCGGAAGAGGCCGCGGCAGCCGCCGCCGGCCGCTTCGCGGCGAGCGGAGCGCGCATCGTCTGCCTGTGCGGCGCCGAGCGGCGCTACGCCACGTGCGGCGCGGCGGCCGCGCGCGCTCTCAAAGAGGCGGGCGCGGCCCGCGTGCTCCTCGCCGGGCGCCCGGGCGATCTCGAGGCGGATCTGCGTGCGGCCGGCGTGGACCGCTTCGCCTTCGCCGGCATGGACGCGTGCGAGCTGCTCGGCGCGCTGCTCGCCGAGCACGGCGCCGTTGTGCCGGGAGGCGCGTGATGGGCTCTCTCCCGAACTTCGCCGCCTGCAGCTTCGACGACCTCCTCCGAAGGCCCGGGCCCAGCCTCGACGAATGGCGCGCCGCAGCGGGCGTCGCCGCCGAAAGCGGCTTCCTCACCCCCGAGGGGATCCGCGAGAAGGCGCTCTACTCGGCCGCCGACCTCGCCGACGTCTTGCACCTCGGCGGCCTGCCCGGCTTCGCGCCCTTCGCCCGCGGCCCCTACGCGACCATGTACGTGCGCCGCCCCTGGACCATCCGCCAGTACGCGGGCTTCTCCACGGCCGAGGACTCGAACGCCTTCTACCGCAGGAACCTGGCCGCCGGGCAGAAGGGGCTGTCCGTGGCCTTCGACCTCGCCACGCACCGCGGCTACGACTCCGACCACCCGCGCGTGGCCGGCGACGTGGGCATGGCGGGCGTCGCGATCGATTCGATCCTGGACATGCGCATCCTGTTCGACGGCATCCCGCTCGACCGCATGTCCGTCTCGATGACCATGAACGGCGCCGTGCTGCCGGTCCTGGCGCTCTATATCCTCGCCGCCGAGGAGCAGGGCGTGCCGCCGGAGCAGCTCTCCGGGACCATCCAGAACGACATCCTCAAGGAGTTCATGGTCCGGAACACGTACATCTACCCGCCGGCGCCTTCTTTGCGCATCATCGCGGACATCTTCAAGTACACGGCGCGGTGCATGCCGCGCTTCAACAGCATCTCCATCTCCGGCTACCACATGCAGGAGGCCGGGGCCACGGCGGACATCGAGCTGGGCTACACGCTCGCCGACGGCCTGGAGTACGTGCGCACCGGGCTCGCGGCCGGGCTCGACCTCGACGCCTTCGCCCCGCGCCTCTCCTTCTTCTTCGCCATCGGCATGGACTTCTTCATCGAGGTGGCGAAGCTGCGCGCGGCGCGCCTCTTGTGGGCGCGCCTGCTCGCGCCTTTTGCGCCGCGCGACCCGCGCTCGCTCATGCTGCGCACGCACTGCCAGACTTCGGGCTGGTCCTTGACCGCGCAGGATCCGTACAACAACGTGGTGCGCACCTGCGTCGAGGCGCTCGCCGCGGCGCAGGGGCAGACCCAGTCGCTGCACACCAACTCGCTCGACGAGGCGCTCGCCCTGCCGAGCGACTTCTCGGCGCGCATCGCGCGCAACACGCAGCTTCAACTGCAGCAGGAATCCGGCACCTGCCGCGTGGTGGACCCCTGGGGCGGCAGCTACTACGTCGAGCGCCTGACGCACGACTTGGCCGAGCGCGCCGCGGCGCACATCGCCGAGGTGGAGGAGCTCGGCGGCATGGCGCGCGCCCTCGAGACCGGCCTGCCCAAGATGCGCATCGAGGAGGCGGCGGCGCGCACCCAGGCGCGGATCGACTCTGGACGCCAGGCGATCGTGGGCGTGAACCGCTACCGCGCGACGGTCGAGGAGGAGATCGACGTGCTGGCAGTCGACAACGCGCGCGTGCGCCAGGCGCAGATCGCGCGCCTCGAAGAGCTCCGCGCCGGGCGCGACCCGAAGCAGGTGGACGCGGCGCTCGCGGCCCTCACCGCCTGCGCGAAGAGCGGCGAAGGCAACCTGCTCGAGCTGTCCGTGGCGGCCGCGCGCGCGCGAGCAACCGTGGGCGAGATGACCTTCGCCCTGGAGAAGGTCTTCGGCCGCCACCAGGCGGCGCTCCGCACCATCAGCCGGGTGTACAGTGGCGAGATGGGCGAGACGCACGAGGACATCGCCCGCGTCCGCGGCCGGGTGGAGCGCTTCGTCGCCGGCGAGGGCCGGCGGCCGCGCATCCTGGTGGCGAAGATGGGGCAGGACGGCCACGACCGCGGCCAGAAGGTCATCGCCACGGCCTTCTCCGACCTGGGCTTCGACGTGGACATCGGCCCGCTCTTCCAGACGCCCGAGGAGACGGCGCGCCAGGCCGTGGAGAACGACGTGCACATAGTCGGCGTCAGCTCCTTGGCCGCCGGGCATTTGACGCTGGTGCCGGCCTTGAAGCGCGAGCTCGCGCGCCTCGGCCGCGCGGACATCCTGATCGCCGTGGGCGGCGTGATCCCGCCGCGCGATCGCCCGGCCCTGAAGGAAGCTGGCGCGGTGGCGGTCTTCGGCCCGGGCACGGTCATCTCCCGGGCGGCCCTCGACCTGATCGAGCTGATCGCGGCGCGGCCTGAGGTCGAGCAGAGGGGCAAGGGCCCGGCATGACGCCTCGCGCCAGCGCCGACGACCTCGTGCGGGGGATCGAGAGCGGCGATCGCGCCCTGCTCGCGCGCGCCATCACGCTGGCGGAGAGCGCGCGGCCGGAAGACGCGTGCCTGGCCGAGGAAGTGCTCGGCCGCCTCATGCCTCGCACCGGCGGAGCGATCCGCACCGGCATCACCGGCGTGCCGGGCGCGGGGAAGAGCACGCTCATCGACTCGCTCGGCATGCAGCTTCTCGCGCAGGGGAAGAAGGTCGCGGTACTCGCCGTCGATCCCTCGAGCAGCGTGTCCGGCGGCAGCATCCTCGCCGACAAGACGCGCATGCCGCGCCTGGCACTGGAAGGAAACGCCTTCATCCGCCCGTCGCCGGGAGGCAGGGCCGGCGGCGGCGTGACGCGCCGCTCGCGCGAGGCGCTGCTGCTCTGCGAGGCCGCGGGCTACGACGTGGTCCTGGTCGAGACGGTCGGCGCCGGCCAGAACGAGATCGCGGTGGCGCGCATAGTCGACTGCCTGGTGGTGCTCGTGCTCGCCGGCGCGGGCGACGAGCTGCAGGGCATCAAGCGCGGCATCCTCGAGCTGGCGGACGTCGTCGCGGTCAACAAGGCGGACGGCGAGAACGTGGCGGCCTGCGGCCGGGCAGAGGCCGAGTACGCCCTGGCGCTTGGCTGCGCGCGCGCCCGCTCCTCCTCGTGGCGGCCGCGCGTGACCAGAGTCTCCGGCCTCACCGGCGCGGGCCTGCCCGAGCTGTGGCAGCTCGTCGAGGAGCATCGCGCCGCGCTCGAGGGCTCCGGCGAGCTCGAGGAGGCGCGCCGGAATCAGCGCCGCCACTGGCTCTGGGAGCGCGTCGAGGAGAGCCTGCAGGCCGCCTTCCGCGGCCATCCCGGCGTCCAGGCGCGCCTGGCTCAGGTCGAGGCGGACGTGCTCGAGGGCACGATCACGCCGGCGCAGGGCGCGCGCGCTCTCCTCGCCGCGTTCGGCGTCGATGACAACGGGTGAAAGAACGCGGACCATGCGGCGCGGGTGCCGTGCGAAGGTCCTGCCACGCAGCGGGTCACAGGTCTCACCGCGCTTCGACGTGGACTGCGCTGAACGCGACGCGACGAACCAGGAGTACGTGATCGAGTTCCCCGATCGCGAGCTGTCCGGGGACGCGCCTCGGCGAGGCCCCAGGAGCCGCGCCTCATCCGGCAGGCGGTGACCATGCCCAGTCGCGACGAGCTGCTCACCGAGATTTCCCGCGAGGAGACCCGCCTTGCAGGCCTGCAAGCCGAGATCGAGGCGGCCCGAGCTCGACTCGCCGGCCTGCGTGAACAACTCGCCTCAACGCCTGTCGTCCAGCTCCCGGTCCAACCCATGCTCATCGCCGACCGCGCTGCCGTGCCGGTGACCAATGCGGCCAAGGTTGCCCTGTTCCGTTCCCTTTTCCGTGGCCGCGAGGATGTCTTCCCTCGCCGGTGGGAGAACGAGATGAAGGGCAGGTCGGGGTACTCGCCGGCCTGTGAGAACGAGTGGGAGTGGGGCCTGTGCGAGAAGAAGAAAGGCCCCGGCGCCGGGAGGCGCGCGACCTGCGGCGAGTGTCACAACCAGGCCTTCATCGCAGTCTCGGACGAGATGGTGGCGAGACATCTCCGGGGCGAGCACGTCATGGGCGTGTACCCGCTCTTGCCCGACGAGACCTGCTGGTTCCTCGCCGCGGACTTCGACAAGAAGACCTGGCAACAGGATGTCGCCGCTTTCGCCGAGACCTGTCGCCGGCACGGTGTGCCCGTAGCTGTCGAGCGCTCCCGCTCGGGCAACGGCGCGCACGCCTGGTTCTTTTTCGCATCGCCGGTACCGGCGGTCGCGGCGCGCAAGCTCGGCTGCTTCCTCATCACCGATACGATGGCTCGCCGCCACGATCTGTCGATGGAGTCCTACGACCGGCTCTTTCCCAACCAGGACACCATGCCCAAGGGCGGCTTCGGCAACCTGATCGCGCTGCCGCTCCAGCGTGCGGCACGCGACGCGGGCAACTCCGTGTTCGTGGACGACGCCTTCAATCCATGGCCCGACCAGTGGGTCTTCCTCGCGCATGTGAAGCGCATCGACGCCGCGTTCGTATGCGCGCTCGCGGACGACGCCAGCCATCGCGGCCAGGTGATCGGCGTGCGCATGAGCGACGCCGGCGACGAGGACGATCGGACTCCTTGGAAGCGCGCTCCATCGGGTCGACCTCGGAAGGCGGTGATCACGGAACCGCTGCCGCCGGTCGTCAAGGCAGTCTTGGCTCAGCGTCTCTTCATCGAGAAGACGCGGTTGCCGTCAGCCCTCCTCAACCAGCTCATGCGGCTGGCCGCGTTCCAGAACCCGGAGTTCTACAAGAAGCAGAGCATGCGCCTCTCGACGGCGCTCACCCCTCGGGTCATCGCCTGCGCCGAGGACCTGCGCGAGCACATCACCTTGCCACGCGGCTGCCAGACCGAGGCCGAAGCCATGCTGCAGGAGTGCGGCGTGAAGCTCGAAGTGATCGACGAACGCGAAACGGGCGCGCCCGTGGACTTCAGCTTCCAGGGCACGCTGACGCCGCTTCAAGAGCAAGCGGTCGAGGCGCTCCTCGCCCACGACACGGGGGTGTTCGTCGCGCCGCCGGGGATCGGCAAGACGGTGGTCGGCACCTACCTCGTCGCCGCGCGCAAGACGAGCACGCTCATCCTGGTCCACCGCAAACCGCTGCTCGACCAGTGGATCGGGCAGCTCGCCCTCTTTCTCGGCATCGAGCCCAAGGACGTGGGCCAGATCGGCGCGGGCAAGGCCAAGCCCAACGGCCGCCTCGACGTGGCGATGGTGCAGAGCCTGGTCCGCAAGGGATCGGTGTCCGACCTCGTGGCTGGATACGGCCAGGTCATCCAGGACGAGTCGCACCACTGCCCGGCCGTGAGCTTCGAGCGCGTGCTCGCCGAGGTGAAGGCCAGGTACGTTGTCGGCCTGACCGCGACGCCGCAGCGCCGCGACGGGCACCACCCCATCCTCAACATGCAGCTCGGACCGGTGCGGTTCGCGGTCGACTCCAAGAGCCAGGCGGCGCGGCGACCCTTCGACCACAAGCTCGTCGTCCGAGAGACGGGCTTCTCGTCGAAGGGCATGCCCGAAGGCGCCGGGATCCAGGAGATCTACGCTGCGCTCGCCGCCGACCAGCGTCGCAACGACCTCATCTTCGACGACGTCGTGTGTGCGCTCGAGGAGAAGCGATCGCCGATCCTGCTCACCGAGCGACGGGATCACCTCCAGCACTTCGCCGAGCGGCTGCAGAGCTTCACCCGTCACCTCGTCGTGCTCCACGGCGGCATGAAGCCCAAGGAGCGACGCGAGGTGATCGCCAGGCTCGCCGCCATTCCGGCCGGCGCGGAGCGGTTGCTCATCGCAACCGGCCGGTACATCGGCGAGGGCTTCGACGACGCGCGCCTCGACACCTTGTTCCTGGCGCTGCCGGTCTCGTGGAAAGGCACGCTCATCCAGTACACCGGCCGCCTGCACCGCCTCCACCCGGGCAAGACTGAGGTGCGCATCTACGACTACGTGGACCACGCGGTGCCGATGCTGATGAAGATGTTCGAGAAACGCTTGCGCGGCTACCGCGCGATCGGCTACGCCCGCGACGAGGCCCCGCTCGGTCTGCGGGAGGTCGAGGATGAGGCTGTCATCGAGTACGACGAGGACGTCCTGTGCGACCTCGAGGAGCAAGAACCATGACCAACAGCAGGAAGAAGGCGACGCCAAGACGCGGGCGCGGGAGTTCATCCGACGCCAAGCTCGACGAGATGATCCGCTGCCCAGCCCCCCCGCCAGCAGGCGCGGAGTGGATCACGGCCTTTCGGCGCTGGGCCAAAGGAGGAAGGTAGCCATGCCACGCCAGCCAGCCGCGATCGACCGAGACAAGCTGCGCGCCGTCCTCCGCAAGCTCGGGCACGAAACCGTCTTCTACATGCTGGCCGACGCCATCGACCTCCTGTCTCCTGCCAAGCTCCATCAGATCGCCAGGAAGCACCTGGACGTGACGCGACTGCGCCCCGACGGCGAGAGCAGGACCAAGGCAAAGCTGCTCGCGGCCGTCAAGGCCTTCGACCAGGCGAGTCGCGCCGGCGAGTACTACGAGTCGTTCATGGTCAACTCCGAGAACTACTCGGCGCAGTCCACGGGAACGACGGCGTGGATGGCCGAGTACCACCGGCTGCTCGACCGCTGCGTGGCCGAGGAGCAGAAGCGCAAACCCGGCGACGTACGGGAGGCGTTCGACATCCTCTTCGGGCTGCTGGACAGAGTCGATGAGTGCAACGACGACGTGATCTTCTTTGCCGACGAGGGCGGAGCGTGGCAGGTCGGCGTCGACTGGGAGAGGGTCCTGCCGCCGTGGTTCAGGGTCCTGGCCGCCACGGCTGCCCCGGCCGAGTATGCCGAACGGATCACCGCTCTTCTCGAGCGCCATTACGACCGCGGTCCCGACAGAATGCTCGATGTCGCCAGCATGGCCGCGACGCCAGAACAGCGCCAGGCGCTGGCCGATGCGGCAGACCGGCTGGCCAGCCGGCGCCGGAGAGGGACGAAGCCATGAGCGAATACCAGTACTACGAGTTCCAGGCGATCGACCGGCCGCTCACGGCCAAGGAGATGAGCGAGCTCAGGTCCTGCTCGACGCGGGCGCACATCACGCCGGCGAGCTTCGTCAACGACTACGCCTGGGGCAGCTTCAAAGGCGACGAGGACGTATGGATGGAGGAGTACTTCGACGCGTTCCTCTACCTCGCCAACTGGGGAACGCACGTCCTGAAGCTGCGGCTGCCCGCCCGCCTGCTCGACCAGGAGACCGCCGAGAGGTACTGCGGGGGCGACAGCGCTCGCGTCCGCGTGAAGTCGGGCAAGGTCATCCTCTCGTTCGTGTCCCAGGACGAAGAGTCGGGTGGATGGGTCGAGGGAGAGGGCCACCTCTCGCCGCTCATCTCCGTACGCGCCGAGCTGGCGCGCGGCGACCTGCGGGCGCTCTACCTGGGCTGGCTCCTGCGGGCGCAGGCCGGCGACCTCGACGACGATGACACGGAACCGCCGGTGCCTCCCGGCCTCGGGCAGCTCAGCGCCTCCCTGGAGAGCCTGGCCGAGTTCCTGCGCATCGACGGCGACCTCCTGCATGTGGCAGCCGAAGCCAGCCCACCGATTGGCGACGCCGGGATCGACCGAGACGAGGTGCGCGCCTGGGTCGGCCAGCTCGCGTCCAAGGAGAAGGACGACTTCATCACGCGCCTCGTGGTCGACGCCGACCATGCTTTGATCGCGGAGCTGCTGCAGCGGTTCCTCAAGGAACGCTCGTCCGGCGACAGCGGCCCCACGACCACCGGCAGAACCGTGGGCCAGCTTCTCATTGCAGCAGAGGCCTATACGACGGAGCGCGAGCGCATCGAGGCCGAGAGGCGCGCCAAGGAGGAGGCTCGACGCCAGCGCGAGGCGGCCATCGCCAGGAAGAAGCACCTCGACAGCCTCGCCGGCCGCGAGGCCACGCTGTGGACCGAGGTCGACGGCCTCGTGGCCTCGAAGCTGCAGAAGAACTACGACTTGGCCGTGACGATCCTCGTCGACTTGCGAGACCTCGCCGCTCGCGGAACGACCGGCGACTTCGGGCCGCGCCTCGAGGCGCTGCGCCAGGCGCACGCGAAGAAGCCTTCCTTCATGGAGCGGCTGCGGAAGGCTGGGCTGTGAGGGCGACGGGGAGATTGAGGAGGCCCGGCCGCACGAACGGCCCGCGTCGCACCATGCCCAGGGCGCACTGAACGAGCACGCTGGCCTAGATGGCTCCGCACCCGGGGTAATGCTGATGTGTACTTGCAGAAGTTAGCGCGATGCGCTAGTTTTTGAGAGTACGATGCATAGCCGCTTCGCGCAGGAGCTCGGAATGTCATTGAGATCCGCCATGGCCCTTTGGGTCGAGCAGCTCCAATCCAGGGGCCGCTACACCTTCGCGCGCGCCGAGGCGGAGTCCGACACCGAGCGCTCGTTCGTCGCGGTCCAAAGCGCGCTGCGCAGGTTGAAGCAGCAAGGTCGAGTCGTCTCGCCCCGGCGCGGGTTCTACGTGGTCGTCCCAGCCGAGTACCGGGCCGCGGGCTCGCCGCCGGCGAACTGGTTCATCGACGACCTGATGCGGTACCTCGGTCAGCCGTACTACGTGGCGCTCCTGAGCGCCGCCGCCATCCACGGCGCCGCGCACCAGCAACCGATGGTGTTTCAGGTGATGACCAGCAAGCCGACCCGCGAGGTGCGCGCCGGCAAGGTCGCCATCCGCTTCTCGATGAGCGGCCTGGTGGAGCGCTTGCCCGTGATCGAGCAGCAGACCGAGACCGGCACCATGCGCGTCGCCGCTCCCGAGACGTGCGCCTTCGACCTGGTTCGCTATCCGGAGGCGGCCGGCCACCTGAGCAACGCGGCGACGGTGCTCGCCGAGCTGGCCGAGCGCCTCGACGCCCGCAAGCTCGTGGACGTCGCACCGCTCGTCCGGCTCCCGGACGTGCAGCGCCTCGGGTATCTGCTCGAGGCTGTCGGTCAGAGCGAACTCGCCGCTCCTCTGGCGGAGTGGCTGGGGGGAAAGCAGCCTCGCGCCGTGCTCCTACAGCCCGGAGAAGAGGGGGACGCCGAGGCCGACCCGCGGTGGCGCGTCGTGCCGAACGCCGAGTTGGAGGTGGACGTCTGATCCCGCGCGCCAACATCACCGCCTGGCGGGCCGTAGCGCCGTGGCTTTCCGACGAGCAGGTGGAGCAGGATCTGGTGCCATCAAGCGCGCTGGTTGCGATGTACAGCAAGAAGGTCGTGGCCGACCAGGCCGTCTTCCGTGGCGGCAGCGCGCTGCACAAGCTCTTCTTGCGCGCGGGTGGCCGCTACTCCGAGGACATCGATCTCGTGCAGCGCGACGCCGGTGCGATTGGCGAGCTGATCCAGGGCGTCCGCGAGGCTCTGGACTCGTGGCTCGGCACGCCGAGGTGGAAGCAGGGTCAGGGACGCTTCACGCTCTACTACCGCTTCGAGACGTCCTTCGCACCGGTCACCACCAGGAGGCTGAAGGTCGAGATCAACACCCGCGAGCACTTCACGGTCCTCGGGATCCACACGCGACCGTTCACCGTCGAGAATCCCTGGTTCACCCGGACGGCCTCGCTCACGGTGTATCACCTCGACGAGTTGCTCGGCACCAAGCTGCGCGCCCTCTACCAGCGCAAGAAAGGACGCGACCTCTACGACCTCTGGTTCGCGCTCGGCACGGGCAAGCCGAGCCCCGACCGCGTCGTCGATTGCTTCCAGCGTTACATGGACCACGACGGTGCAGCCGTGTCGCGCGCGGAGTTCCAGGCCAACCTCGCGGCCAAGCTCGCAAGCGCCGTGTTTATCGAGGACCTTCGATTGCTGCTTCCACCCGAGGTCGAGTACGACCCGGTCAAGGCCGCCGAGGTCGTCAAGGACAAGCTCATCGGGAAGCTGCCGGGCGAGCCGTGGAAAGGAGCTCAAGGGTCGTGAAGGTCATCGACCGCCCAGACGAGCCGGCCGGCTGCGTCGAAGGCGAACTGCGGGCCGGAGTCCTCGGCAGTTGAAGCTCACGGCGCGACCTGGACCAGCACGCCGTTCGTCAGCGAGAAGCCCAGCGGCGAGGCCGCGTCCTGAACGGCGGCCTGCATGGTGAAGGTCACACCGCCGGCGTTCGCCGGCAGCGTGCCCGGAAGGACGATCGAGCCGTTGCCCGGCCCGGTTCCTCCGAGCGGCAGCACGAACTGCAGCGGCAGCAGGGGGCTCAGAAGGAACGTACAGCCGCCGCCGATCGGCACGCTTGCCTGGCCCCCGCCGAAGAGGAGGAGCGCCAGGCTGCCGCCGAGGCCGCGGGTGAGAGAGAGCTGCACGACCTGGTTCGGCGCCGGGCAGCCCGACAGGGCCAGGGCGGGCACGAAGCCGCCCGAACCCGCGCAGCCAGCCCCGTAGACCGCGGCGGTGCCGCAGCTCTCTAGGACGAAGACGTACGCCGAGCCGGCATCCGTCAGGCCGCTATGGTCGTCCGCCTCCGCCCCGACGAGCGCCGTCTCGCCCGAGAGGCAGACGGAGTTGCCGAAGTAGTCGTAGGCCGCGCAGTCGGCAGCAACAGACTTGGTCTGCTGCTCCCAGGTCGTCCCGCTCCGGACGAACACGTAGGCCGAGCCCGCAACCGTCCCGCCGGCGTGGCCATCACAAGAGGCTCCGACAAGCGCCCTGTCGCCCGAGAGGGAGCCGGAGATGCCAAAACAGTCGTTGGCCGCGGCGTCGGCAGCACTGAGCTTGGCCTGCTGCGCCCAGGTCGTCCCGCTCCGCACGAACACGTAGGCCGAGCCGGCATCCGTCCCGCCGGCGTGGTCGTCATTGGAGGCTCCGACAAGCGCCATGTCGCCCGAGAGGAAGACGGAATAGCCGAAATAGTCGTTCGCCGCGGCATCGGCAGCAATGAGCTTGGCCTGCTGCGTCCAGGTCGTCCCGCTCCGCACGAACACGTAGGCCGAGCCGGCATTCGTCCCGCCGGCGTGATCGTCTATGACAGCCCCGACGAGCACCGTGTTGCCGGAGACGGAGACGGACCAACCGAATCCGTCGCCGCTCGTAGTGTCGGCAGCAATGAGCTTGGCCTGCTGGGTCCAGGTCGTCCCGCTCCGCACGAACACGTAGACCGAGCCGGCATT
>DYIW01000291.1 GCA_020723465.1 Phycisphaera mikurensis | reverse complement strand
CGGGAGAAACTGTACGCGTCGAACCGCCATCCGTCCTGGCGGCGCAGCTCGAAGCGACTGATCGAGTCGGCCAAGCCCGGGGGCGTGCGGACCACGAGGTGCGCGAAGGGCTGGCGGCGCAGCACCACGCGGCGCGAGCCGCCTTCATTGATGTCCACGACAGCACCCTCGCTGGCGAGGCCGTCTCCCGTGGGCGAGTCCGCGAAAATCAAGTAGCGCCCGGCCGGCAGCAGAGCGAAGGTGGCGAGGCCGTCGCGGTTGGTGTGCGTATCGCCAAACTCCTCCTCTGGCATCTCGGGCGAGCCGACAGCGCAGCGGAAGAGGTCGACCTCGCTGGGCCAGGCCGGGAGGCCGCTCCGGTCATCGAGGACCAGTACCTCGAGGCGCCCCGCCCGAACATCCAGATCGATGTGGTGGATGCAGCCGGCCGCAAGCTCCAGCTCGCGTCGATCCAGGGTCTCGTTGTCACGGGACGAGACCCTGAGCAGCACGGGCCCGGCGGGGAACGGCGGCAGGAGGAAGCGGCCGGAGCGGTCCGTGTAGGCGGCTGCTGGGCCTCGATTCAATGAACCGGGAAGCATGCAGACTCTCACGTCGAACGCCGGCGCGCCGTTCACGCGGATCGTCCCTTCCAGGGCGCAGAGCGTGCTCCGGCGCAGGTCCAGGTCGACTCGCTGCTCGGCGCCGGGGGACAGTTCCACTACGGCGATCCCCGCCGGCGCCGGAGCGCTCGCGCCCCTCGAGAAGCCAAGTTCGGCCCCCTCCTCCCTCGCGCCGAGGAGACGGATGTGGACGACGCCCCGAGGCACTCCGGCGATGCGGTACGCGCCGCTTGCGTCGGTCATGCCCGTGGTCGTGCTGCCATCACCACGGCCGGCGAGGATGCACAACCTCGGAACTGGTTCGCCGGCGAAGCCCACCACGGAGCCGAAGATCGTGGCCGTGCGCTCGGCCAGGACCAGATTCAGGTCTTCCACTTCCCGGCCGGGAGCCACGTCGAGCACCGTCTTCCGGACCGGCGCCAAGCCATGCCGGTACGCTCGGGCGCGATAATGGCCTTTCTCGAGACCGCCGAAGCGGAAGGCTCCGTCCGCTTGCGTCCAAACGTCGAGAGCGCGTTGCGCCTGACCGGAAAGAGGCAGCAGCCCAACCCACGCGTGTTCGAGCGGCTCGCCGTTCGTATCCAGCACCCGACCTGCCACCACGCCGCCGCGGGTCATCGGCACGGGAATGGGGTCGAGCTTCCACGACACGTTACTCACCTTGGCCTCGATGAAGTCCTGCGCGCTGATGCGGAGGCAGATGGTGTCCGAGACTTCGGTGAGAGGCGCCTGCACCACGCAGCAGCCGTCCCTCTCGGTCCAGGCCTCTGGCCGGCCGAAGGAGGCGGTCTGCCTTTCGCCGTGCTGATCCCGGTACTCGACATGGATCCTGGCTGGGGTCACGGGTTCGCCGCTCAGCCCGTCGAAGGGGCGCAGGACCACGGACCGAAGCGGCGGCTTGCGGGTGAGCGTGATGGGCTCGACATCGGCAGCCCGGGGATCGAGGGGCCGGCTCCACGGGTCGAAGCCGTCCGCCTCGACCACGAGCAGCGTCTCGTGCTCGCTCGCCGGTGCGCGCACCTGGAACGACCCGGAGGCGTCGGTCGTCGTCTCGCCCGCGTCGACCTGCCCGCCCGAGGCGTCGCCGTTCGGATGGAACTCGTAGTAATGAACGGCCGTGCGGACCCTTGCCCCGGCGATCGGCGCAAGGTCTCCGCCGAGCACCACGCCCCGGATCATGCGCCCGTGCTGGAGCACCACCGGCACGTCGTCCCAGGTCTCGCCGCGTCCCAGCACGCGGAACGGGAAGGGCGGCAGGCTCGGCACGAAGCCTTCCTTCTTCGCCTGCACCATGCAGGGCTTGGCGCCCAGCCCGGACAGGACGAAGCTGCCGCCCGCGCCGCTCGCCGCCGTCGGACCGTCGGGCCCCTCGCCATAGAGGCGGATCTCCGCCCCCTCTATGGGCGCGCCGGTCTCGTCCACGACCGTGCCGGAGATGCAGGACTCCGGCGCCAGCACGACCGCGCCGATGTCCGTCGTACGATCTGCCGCGACGCAGCACAGGATCGCCTGCTCGAGGGGCGCATGGCCGCGCGCCCGCGCCCAGAGACGGAAGTCCCCGCTCGCCGGGAGTCCCTCGAACAGGAACCGGCCCGCGCCGTCCGTCTGCCGCGGCCGGAGCCGTGCCTCCAGGATTTCAGCGAGCTCCCGCTCTACTTGATGTGACCAGTAGCGGTGCTCCAGGCGCACCTCCGCCCCCGCAAGGGGCCGGCCCTCCTCATCGGTGACGCGGCCGCAGAGCCCTCCGCTCGGCCACGGGACCTCGTGCCCCGCGGTTGGCGGCGTCTCCTCCTCCACGCGCAGTTGCTCGGCGGTCTCCGCTGCGGGGTCGCCGGCGCTGGCCGCGGGCGTTTCCGCCTCGGGCGGCACGCCCACCGGGGTCTCGTCGCGTCGATTCCGGAGAACCGCCCAGATCAGGACGGCGAAGGCCAGAAGCAGCAGCAGCGCACCGGCTCGTCGCATGGCCGGTTCACGATACCCGCTTCTGCGAAGAGACGCGCTACGCCGTCAGGGCAGGAGGTCGATCCTGATGCAGTTCGAGACTTCCACGCCAAAGGGCAGCGAGCCGCTGATGGTCACTGCCTGGACGTAGAAGGAGAACGGTCCGCCGCCGCCCGGCACCGCGTTCGCCAGGCTGATCTTGCCCGTGGCGTCGGTCGGCAGGATGACCGTGAGCAGGACCGGCACCGGGCAGAAGATCGAGCCGAGCAGCGACGAGTACACCGGGCTGAAGTAGGGCGAGGCGAAGATGTACGCGGCCACGTTGGGGTCGGCCTTGGTCAGGTCGAAGCTCGCCACGTTGCCGGTGGAGAGCGGTTGCCCGCAAACCTGGATCTCGACGTCGCCCGGCCCGTGATAGCCGAGGTCGGGCTGGCACACGGGCGGCGGACCCGCGTCCGCGGTGCACGCACGGATGACCCAGTTGCCGTTGAAGTAGATCGGGCAGAGCGGGAAGCCCGAGACCGTGGCCACGCTCGCGTCGCGCCAGCCCTGGCCCAGGATGTCGATCAGGCTGGTCTTTGGCGTGGTGTGGCACACGAACGGGCTCACGCCGTCGAAGTCGGTGAAGAAGTTGACCTGGCAGGCGCTGCCGCAGGTGCACCAGGGATTGAAGCTGGAGCGAAAAGCCACGACGAACTTCCTGCTCGCGTGATTGCCGACAATGACGTTGTAGGTCGACATGTCGACCTCATTGATGCCGTGCGTGATCACCTGCACGCTCGTCAGGTAGTCGTTCTCCATGTCGAAGACCTTGGTCCCGAGCACCGGGATCTGCCCATTCCAGGTCAGGCCGTCGTAGATCTCGAGGTTCGCCAGCGAGTTGAAGCCGCTCGTGCCGCCGCCGTGGCCATAGCCGACCGAGACCTTGGTGATCTTCTGCGCCACCATGCCCGTGGGCAGCGTGAACACCTGCGCCGCGGCCTCGCCGTCGCACAGGCCGGCGATGACCGTCACGGCGAGCGGGCCCCCCGGAGGAACCTGGGGCAGCTTGTCGTTCTTCCAGAAGTTGTCTGTCGGGCTGGGGCAGAGCTGCGCCTCGGCGACAGGCGGCGCGAGGCACAGGGCGAGGAAGGGGAGCGACAGGGCCAGGACGCGCGTGCGAGACATGCTGCATCTCCTCCGTTCAGTCGGGTGAGCGACGGACCCATGCGTGGACCCCGTTTCTCGGGTCCGCACGAGTATACCATTTGGACCGCGTCCGGCGAGCGCCGCTTCGGTCCTACTTCCCTTCCTGCGCCGGGGATGCGGCGTCGTCCTCTCCGCGCCGGCCGAGCTTCTTGACGAGCACGGCGTCGAGGAGGATCGCGTACGGTTCTCGAACCAGCGCCTCGGTGTGGCTGAGGACGAGCGCCAGGTTCTCGAGATTCCCGGACGGATCGCGCGTCGCGAGCGCGGCGCGCAGGGACCCGTAGCTGGCGGCATCCTCGTCGAAGCCCGCCGTGCGCTCGCCGAGCCTCTCGTCGATGTCCGCGACGAGCGCCTGCGCTTCCGCGTTCCCCTGCTCGCACGCCCGGATGAGGGTGGCGTGGACCGTCTCGGTGATCCACAGGTACTCGGCGAGAGACTGGCCCTCTTCCCGCAGGCTCGCGTCCAGCCGGAGCGGGACTTCCCTGAACGCCTGCAGCGCGCCGCGCAGCGATCCGAACACGGCCTTCACGGCCGCGAGGCCGCCCTCCTTCCGGGCATCGCGCTCCTCGAGCCGCTCGCACTCCTCGATGAAGCGCCGGACCGGCGGCAGCGACTGCTCGCGCACGGCCAGAAAGCGCTGCAGCCGCTCCTCGGACAGGAGCCCGTCCGCGGGCGCCGAGAAGGGGAAGCGCGCGTTGGTCTCTTCCAGGCGCGCGAACGCCGCCTCCATCTCCTTCACGGCGCGGCTCCCCTGGCAGGCGAAGAAGCCGACTCCGGCGACCAGAGCGAGGACGCCGAGCAGCGCGATGGCGCCGATGACCGCGAGACAGCCCTTCATGAGGGACCTCCTGTACGCATGAGCGGACCGGCGCGCCGGCGCGGCTCAGAACGGAACACGCACCGCCTCCAGGCTCGCGACGTTCTCCACGTGATCGGTGTGCGGGAAGAGATCGACCGGCTGGACCCGCGCCAGCTCGTAGCCCGCGAGCAACGCCAGGTCGCGCGCCTGCGTCTCCGGGTTGCAGCTCACGTAGACGAGAGTGCGCGCCCCGAGGCTCGCGATCCAGGGCGCCATGCGCGGGTGGATGCCGGCGCGCGGCGGGTCGAGCACCACCACGTCGGGCCGGCCGCAGCGCTCGAGCGCGCGCGCGGGCGGGTCGCCGCCCAGGTCCGCGACCTCGAAGCTGGCGTTTCCCACGCCGTTCTCGGCCGCGGCGCGGCGCGCGGCCGCGACCGCCTGCGCGTCGACCTCCAGGCCGACCACCTGGCGCACGTGGTCGCTGAAGAAGAGCGCGATGGCGCCGAGCCCTGAGTAGAGGTCGAAGACCAGGTCCGTGGGCCGCAGGGCCGCGCACTCCCGCGCCACTTCGTAGAGCCGCTCGGCCTGGAGCGTGTTGGTCTGGAAGAAGGAGTGCGGCGCGATCTCGAACCAGTGGCGGCCGATGCGATCGCGCACCACGCCCGGCCCGAAGACAATGTGCGCGGCCTGACCGACCGCCACCTGGGCCACGCCGCCGTGGATGGTGTTGACGAGCGTCGTGACCTGCGGGAACTCGGCCTGGAGGTACGCGGCGAGCCACTCCATGCGCTCGGCGTCGTGGCTGCTGGTGACGACGTTCAGCAGCACCTCCGGCGCACGCTCGGGCGTGCGGATCACCAGGTAGCGCAGGTAGCCTTCCTTTTGCTTGATGTCCCAGGCGCTCCAGTTCTCCGCGCGCGCCAGCTCGCGCACGCCGTTGACCAGGCGCGCGCTGAGTTCCGACTGCAGGTGGCATTCGTGCAGGTCGAGCAGACGGTCGAAGCAGCCCGGGACGTTCATGCCGAGAGCGAAGCCGCGGTCGAAGCGCTCGCCCGAGGCGACCTCGCGCGCGGTGAGCCAGCGCCGCGCGCCAAAGGAGAACTCCATCTTGTTACGGTAGAACCAGGTTCTCTCGGCGCCGATGACCGGGGGAACCGTCACGCCGCGCAAGAGGCCGCGCGCGGCGAAGGCCTGCTCCACGGCCTGGCGCTTGGAGTCGAGCTGCGCCGCGTAGGAGAGGTTCTGCCAGCGGCAGCCGCCGCACTCTCCAAAGTAGCGGCAACGCGGTTCGACGCGCAGCGGGCTCGGCTCGAGCACTTCGAGGAGCTCGGCCTCGAGGCGGCGCTTGCGCCGTCCCGTCACGCGCGCGCGCACCCGGTCGCCGGGCACGGCGAAGGCGACATGCACCGGCCGGCCGTCGCACAGGCCGAGGCCGCACCCTCCGGGCGCGATCGACTCGATGCACACTTCCAGTTCGACGCCTTTCTTCACGCAGGATTCGCTCCACGCAGCGGGGCGCCATTCTGAACGACGCGGCCTGCCGGGGACAGCGGCTTCCTGCCGCGCCGGGCCTGCTATCTTGCTCTCATGCGTACCTTGAAGATCGCCGCCTGCTTGTTCGTCGCCCTCTCTCCCTGGCTCGCTCCTTCTGCCGCGGCCTGGGGCAGCAAGGGGCACGAGGTCATCGGCTTCGTCGCCGACCAGCATCTGAGCGCCGAGACGCGCGCCGCGCTGAAGGAGATCTGCTCCTCGCCGTCGCTCGCCTACATCGGCAACTGGGCGGACGCGGTGCGCGAGGACCGGCCGGAGACCGCGCCGTGGCACTACGTCAACATCCCGCCGGACGCCGCCGGCTTCTCGGCCGAGCGCGACGTGCCGCCGGCGGGCTGCGTGGTCGACCGCATCGAGCATTTCCAGAAGGTGCTGGCCGACAAGTCGCGGAAGAAGGACGAGCGCCTGGACGCGCTGCGCTGGCTGGTGCACCTCGTCGCTGACCTGCACCAGCCGCTGCACTGCGCGCGCGCGGACGACCTGGGCGGCAACCTCATCGAAGTGAAGTTCGGCGAGGTCGTGACCAATCTGCACGCCTTCTGGGACACGGAGATCGTCGAGGCCCAGGGCCTGGCGCAGCGCGAGTACGCCCGCCAGCTCTTGGCCGACATCCGGCGCGAGGACCTCGAGGCGTGGCGCCGGGGCGCGCCCGCCGAGTGGGCCAGCGAGTCGTTCCAGCTCGCGCGGAGCGAGGCCTATCGGGACGAGCGCGGGGAGCCCATCGCCAGCGGCCAGCGCCTCGGCCGCGCCTACCTGACGGCGCGCACCGTGATCGTGGACGAGCAACTCAAGAAGGCGGCGGTGCGCCTCGCCTGGCTCCTGAACGAGGCGCTGGCGCAGAAGGCGTAGCGGCCCGCCTCAGCTTTCGACGAGAGCCAGCAGCTCGCGCTGGTCGAAGCCGATCACCCAGCGCGCGCCCCTCCTGATGGCGGGCGTGCTCTGCACGCCGGCGCGGATCAGCTCCTGGATGGCATCCGGATCGCTCGAAACGTCCTTCTCCACGAAGGGCACGCCGAGCTGCGACAGGAACTCCGTCGCGGAATGGCAGGGCGGTCAGCCCGGCTGCAGGTAGACGACGATCTCATCGCTCATGTCGCGTTCTCCGGCCGATCCCCGGCGCGCGGGGACCGCCCGCGCCGCATGGGGCAAGTAGCTCGGCCGCGGCGCGCGCTCAAGGACCATCCGCCTCTTAGCGCGGGCTTCGCCCGCAACCCAAGAGTGGAGATGGCGTCGCTCCCCGAGTAGGACGGTTGTTGTTCCGGCAGCCGC
>DYIW01000290.1 GCA_020723465.1 Phycisphaera mikurensis | reverse complement strand
CCGCCCCCCTCGATGCGCGCCATGCCCGCCTTCGTAGCGACCGTGCTGTCGCGAGCGGTGCCGATCAGGAGGTCGTCGAAGCCGTCCCCGTTCACGTCCCCCACCGCGTAGACCCCGCCCATGCGGTCCTCGGCGTTCTGCCCGAAGAACGTGGTGAGAGGACTCGTGCAGGAGGTCGTCGAGTAGACGAACACGGCGCCGGCATGCAGCGCCACTGTCGAGTCGTAGGGATCGGACAGCGCGAGGTCCGGAAAGCCGTCACCGTTGAAGTCGCCGACTCTGCACAGTCCGAGACCGTACTCGCTGTCGTTCGGGCTACCAAGCCAGGAGCAGAGGGTGCCCTGGGCTTGCACCTTCCCGCCGCCAAGCCAGGACATGCACAGGAGAAGGGTGAACGTCAGGTATCTTGTCATCGTCGATTCCTCCCGTCGTTGTGATCGTCCGCTCAGGGCATCAGGAAGGTCGCGACGAACAGGTCCTCGTTACCGCCCGAGGTAGGCTGCTTTACCCCGGTCGTAGTCGGGAAGGACAAGCCGTCCGTGGCGCCGAGGACGTATGCGGCCGTACCGCTCGGACTGACCGCGACGGCGTACGCTTCGTCCACATCCGGGTACCATGATCCGCCGAACATCTGACTTCCCAGCAAGTTGTTCCCTGTGTTCGAGAGCACGGCCAGGAACGCATCTCGATAAAAGGGCACGCCGCCCCCGAAGCCGGACACGGTCACGGGGAAGTACTGGCTTTCGGAGAGGCCGGTCACCACCACGTTGTTGTTCGGCAACACCGCCACGCCAGTGGCGGCGACACTCTCCCCGATGCTGCTTGGCTCCGGTGCCGGATGGAGGTAGGTGCACCAGTGGAAGAGGCCCTTCTGCTCAGCGGGAGCCCAGGCCGCCGGGCGAGGAGTCTCCAGGTGGAAGGCGACGACCTGTGCCTGAAGGGTCGGGCCATCGCTGGAAATCGGGATCACCAGGAAACCGTCGTCGGTCGAGACCATCTGGAACTCGCCCGCGCGCGCCCGGAAGCGGGGCGCCTCCGCGGTCGAGTCGGCCTCCTCGGCGAAGAGCGGCGGCACCAGGGAAGCCCGGACGTCGTTCAGCTCGAGAGCGGAGGAAGCGTCAGTCAGCAGAAGAGAAGAGAAGAGAAGATCATGGAGAATCTCCTTCGGAGTGCTACGTGTCCTAATCCAACACTTTCAGGATACCCGGGTCCTGCGCCGCAGCAACGGCTTTTCTCGGCCGGGGCCTGTGCCACACGGCGGCGGCGCCGCACCAAATGGGTCCGAGCTTGTGGTTGGGCCCGGCCGGCGCCGCCGCGATGGGAAGATCCTGGCGGCTCGTGGCACAGAAGGCCGCGGCCGTTTGTGCGCGCACGCCTTCTGCCGTAGCATTCAAGAGGATGAACCTCGCCCGACTCGCGCGCGCGGTCCTCGTGGCCGTGCTGTTCGCCTGCGCCTGCGAAGCGCTGGCGCGGCGCGCCGGCTTCCTCGATCCCACGGTCATCGACGATCCCTACCTGGGCCTGCCCGGCTCCGGGCCGCTCTACCGGCCAGCGCTCGCGCAGGATGGCGCGGCCTGGTTCGAGCGCTCCCCGAACAAGGAGAGTTACCGCCCCGAGCGCTTCCCGCACGACAAGGACCCGGCCGAGTTCCGCGTGTTCTGCATCGGCGGCTCCTCGGTGCGCTCCCTCGCCTTCGTCGACCCGGATGCCTCGTTCCCGCGCCTGCTGGAAATGTACCTGGCGGCGCTCTTGCCGGGACGCACGCCGCGCGTGGTGAACGCCGGCGGCGGCGGCGCCGGCTCCATCCAGAACCTCGAGGTGCTGCGCGAGGTTCTCGACTACGAGCCCGACCTGATCGTGGTCTACCCAGAGGGCGGCGAGAAGAACTACATCCCACCGTCGCCGCAGGGCGTGCTGGCGCGGCGCGACGACGCGAGCGCGCTGCGCGTCGGCGCGCGCCGGCTGCTCGCGCGCCTGCGCGTGTACCACGCGGTGCGGCTGGCCTTCCAGGCGCTCCTGCCGCGCGCGCGCGGCGGCGACGCAAGGCTCTCGGCCTTCTCGGCCTTCGCCATGTACGCCACGTCGCGCGCCTTCGCCAAGGACACGTTCACCAGTCTGTTCGAGATGAAGATGGACCGGCCGCCCGTGCTCATGCGGCACGTCATTCCCGCCGAGGAAGTGGCGCACGCTCAGGCGCGCCTGCGCGGGAACCTGGCGGCCATGGCCGAGCGCGCCGCGGCGCGCGGCGTGCCGCTCCTCTTCGTGCAGCCGCAGCGCAACCTGAAGTCGTCCTTCTACCTGCGCTTCCACATCGACCCGGACGAGCTCCGGCCGGGCGCGCTCGAAGAGTGGCGCGCGGCCTACGCCGCGGGCCTCGAGGCCAAGCGCGCCTCGCGCCATGAAGAGGCGCTCGCGCGCCTCTCTGCGGTGCGCGCCTGCTACGTCGAGGACCGGGACGAGATCCTGGCCTTCTACCTCGGGGAGTGCCTGGAGGCGCTGGGGCGTGCGGAGGAGGCTCTCGAGGAGTACGCGCGGCCGTACCGAAACCACCCTCTGCACGCGTTGCTGCGCGCGGTCGCGGCCGAGCGGGGCGTTCCCCTGGTCGATCCCTTCCCGGCGCTGGTCGAGGCGGCGGGCGGCGGCGCGCCCGGGTACGACCTGTTCATCGACTCCTTCCACCCGGCCGCCGAGACGAACCGCATCATCGCGCGCGCCGTGGTCGAGGCGCTGGCGCGTCACGGCCTGGCGCCGGGACTGGCCGAGCCCGGCGGCGCCGGGCTCGCGCCCGCCGAGCGGGCCATCAGCGAGGTCGTGGCCCGCGCCGCGCCGCCCCCGCACACGCTCATGCTGCGCGCCATCCTCGCCTCAGACTTCGCCGAGGCAGTGTGCATCGGCCGGGCCATCCCCCAGGCGCAGCTCGTGGGCGACCCGCGCCGCGGTATCCCCGGCGAGATGGTGGTCGAACCCCTCTACCTCGGCTGGGCGCTCGCGCGCCTGGGCAGGTGGCAGGAGGCGAGAGCGCTGCACGCGCAGCTTGCCGCCACCTGGGGCCGGCGTGGCGCGCGCCTGCCGCCCCTCGACACGGACGAGGCCATGATCCGGAACGCCTTCTCCGGCGACGTGTTCGCCTGGTTCTGAGCCATGCGTGAGACAGAGCGAGTCACGAAGCGCATTCGCCGGCTGCTCGGCCTGGCCTGGAGCGAGCTGCTCGTGCCCGTGCTGGTCGTGGCCGGCCTCCTGTCCATCGCCGTGGCGCTGATCGAGGGCCCGCCCCTCGAACCGTTCCTCTACGCGGTGTTCTGACGCGCCGCGGCGGCGCCGAGTCAGCCCGCGCCAAACAGCACGGCGAAGTACGCGAGCGCCGGTTCGAGGCGGCGCGGGTCGATGGACACCAGCGTCCAGGTGAGCGCCACGAAGTGGAAGGTCAGGAACACGCACAGGCCGCGGTAGGCGAAGGAGGCGGCGAGCCGCTTCTTCAGGCGGAAGCGCCGCCTGAGCCAGCTCGTCCAGGCCTGGTGGGCGGACAGGCCGGCGCCGTGCAGAAAACCCCACGCGATCCAGCCGCCGGTCGGCCCGTGCCACAGGCCGCAGAGCGTCATGGACACGAGGGCGGCGAGATGCGGCCGCAGGCGCGAGGCCGAGCGGCCGCAGAGCGGCAGGAACAGGTAGTCGCGGATCCAGAAGGAGAGCGACAGGTGCCAGCCGCGCCAGAACTCGGCGATGCTGCCGCGCAGATAGGGATTGTCGAAGTTCTCGGCCAGGCGGATGCCGAGCAGGCGGGAGGCTCCGATCGCCAGGTCGCTGTAGCCGGCGAAGTCGAAGTAGGCGAACAGTGCCATCGCATAGAGCGCGCACCAGGCGCGCCACCAAGGCAATGCGGGCGCGGCCGGATCGAAGCCGATGATGGGCGCCGCCCACTGCAGCAGGATCGCGCCGAGCACCACGCGCTTGAGCAGGCCGAAGAACAGTCGCTTCACCCCTTCGCAGAGGTCTTCGCGGCTGGGCCGACCGAGCCGCTCGTAGGTCTCCCTGAAGTGGTCAGCGCGCTCGATCGGTCCGGCGATGAGCGCCGGGAAGAAGGAGTTGTAGACCAGGAAGTCGAGGAAGCCGAGGTCGAGCGTCCCGCGGCGGCGCGCGTCGATCACGAAGTGCAGCGCGCGCAGCGTGTAGTACGAGGCGCCGATGAACAGGACCAGTCGCGACCCGGCCACGTTGCTGATGTTGCCGCCCGCGGCCGCGCCGGCGAGAAGCGGCAGCTTGGGCAGGAACAGCGGCAGCAAGAGGGGCGCGGCGACGAGGCAGAGGAGCGGTAGCGACGCGCCGCGCGCGGCCAGTCGCGCCGCGGCGAAGGCGAGGCTGGACGCGGCCAGGAACAGGAGCGGGGCGAACGGGTGGAACAGGTAGAGGAAGGCGGCGTTGAACAGGAGCAGCAGGCCGCGCCTGGCGGGTGCGGGCAGAGGCAGGAGCAGCGCCCCGGCCGCCGCCGCCGCGAACAGGAGCGCGCCGCTGCTGATCACGTCCACGGGCGGTCACCGGCGCGCGGCGATGTAGCGCACGATCTGGTCGATGGACTCGAAGCGCTCGACCGACGCGTCGCCATCCGGCACCCGGATGCCGTATTCGCGTTCGATGAGCAGCAGCAGCTCGGCCAGGCCGAAGGAGTCGAGGATGCCCTCCTCCACCAGCGACCGGGAATCGGCGGGCAGCAGCGCGGGGTCGCCGCCGATCTTCGCCAGGAAATGGGCGCGCAACGGCGCGCGGTCGACAGCGGCGGCATCACTCATCGTCCGTTCCGGGCCTCCGCTCCCGCGGCTCGATCTCGTGCAGGCGGCGCAGGTTGGGGATGCGCGCGATCTTGCCGCTGGAGGTCTTGTAGAGCCACTTGTGCGGCGCGACGACCACGCGGTCACAGCGCACGTTGAGGCGCTGGAAGACCTGGCGCCGGGCGAAGCGCACGATATCCGCGTGCACCGCCGGGTCCGTGGAGCGCGACTCGGCGATGACGATGAGCTTCTGCGTGCCGAGCTCCTCGTCGTCTGCGCCGATGGCGGCCACGCGGCCGGCGACCACCGCCGGGTGCTCGGCGACCAGGTACTCGATGTCCTGCGGGTAGATGTTCTCGCCGCCGATGATGATCAGGTCGCTCTTGCGGCCGGTGACGTAGAGGATGCCGTTGGCGCAGTAGCCGAGGTCGCCGCTGAAGTACCAGCCGTCCGCCACGCGCTCGGCCGTCGCCTCCGGGTTGTTGTGATAGCCGTGGAACAGGCAGGCCGAGCGGATGGCGATCTCGCCCACGCGCCGCTCGGGCAGCTCCTGGCGGCTGTCGTCTACGATCTTGAAGGTCGTGCCGGCGAAGCCGCGACCCACGCCCAGCAGGCGCAGGGCGCGCTCGTGCTCTGGCGGCACGGGCGCGGCCTCGTGCCGCTCCTGCAGCGCCCGGCGGTCGATGCAGTCCACCTGGATCGGCTCGCGCCGGCCGGCGCCGATCACCGAGTTCACCACCTCGGCCATGCCGTAGACGATGCCGAGCGCCTCGCGGCGGAAGCCGGCGCGGCCGAAGCGCTCGGCGAACATCTCGTGGCTGTCGACCAGGCACGGCTCGGCGCCGTTGCCGCACAGGCGGAGCGTCGACAGGTCGATGCCCGCCAGCTCCTCCTCGCGCACCCTCTTGGTCATGAAGTTGAAGGCGAAGTTCGGCTGCCAGTAGATGGTCGCGCGGAAGCGCGTGATCGCCTCGAGCGCGATCGCCGGCCGGGCGACCCAGTGAACCGGAGAGATGAGCACGAACTCGGCGCCCAGCACGAGCGGGTGGATGGCGGCGCACACGAGGCCCCAGTCGTGATAGAGCGGCACCCAGGTGACGAACACGTCGCACGCGTCCATCTCGAAGAAGCCACCCACGCCGGCGCACTCGGCCAGGATGGCGCGGTGCGACAGCGCCGCCCCCTTCTGCAGGCCGGTGCTGCCGGACGAGTACTGGATGAGCGCCACGTCCTCGGGGCCAGCGGCGTGCGGCTCGCCCGCTGGCGGCGCGTCTTCTCCCACCTCCTCCATGACGATGAGCCGCGGCGCGGGCTCGGCCGCGCCGGCGAGCAGCCCGACCAACTCTCGCGCCAGCTCCGCGTACGTGACGATCGCGTGCGGCCGCGTGCGCTGCGCCAGCGCCCTGAGGTCGTCCCGGTACTTCTCGGCGTGCAGCTTGCCCGTGGGGAAGGGCAGGAAGGCCGGGATGGCGCCGAGCCACATGGCGCCGTAGAAGGCCGGGAGCATGTCCGGATGGTGGCGCAGGATGACCAGCACCACCTGACCGGGACGCGTCCCTTCCGCGGCGAGCCGCGCTGCGCACTGGCGTGTGCGGCGCTCCAGCTCGCCGTAGGTTTGCAGCGCGGGCGGAGCGTCCGGGAAGAGGTAGTGCGCGTGCGTACGTTCCGGCGTGGCGCGGGCGCGCTGGCGCAGGAACTCTATGATCGTACGCGGTTCGGTCATGCTGGGCATCTCGCGAGCCGGGCTGTATACCATAGCGGCCGCGCTGCGCGGCACAGCAGAAAGGAGAGGCGCATGTCCGAGTTCCCGGAGTTCATCCGCCGGCTGCCAGAGGCGCAGCTTCCCTTCGCGGGCGTGACCGGCCGGCTGCTGCAGGGCGCGCGGAACCAGGTGGTCTTCTTCTCCTTCGCGCAGGACGTGGCCGTGCCCGAGCACAGCCACGGCGCGCAGTGGGAGATCGTGGTCGCGGGCGAGGTCCGCCTGAAGCTCCAGGGCGAGGAGCGCACCTACCGCCCCGGCGACGCGTTCTTCGTGCCCGCGGGAGCGCCGCACAGCGCGCTGGTGCGCGCCGGGTTCCAGTCCATCGCCGTCTTCGACCAGGCAGATCGCTATCGGGCGAAGGCGGAGTGACGGGCGGGGCGCCGGTCCGCCGGCGACGAGAAGGTCGGGAGGTTCTGAACGGCGCGCCTGCTCGCCTTCTCACGTGGCTCATGGGTGATTCTGGGCGAGATTGGTGGTTTTCGCTGTTGCCTTCTGCATTGTTCGCCCGGCGCCGCCGCAGGCGGCCCGGCGCCGGGCGCAAGCCCAAGGGCGAGCGGGCGGGCGTGTCGCACAGAACGCGCGAGGCGCTGGCGGCGCGCTTCCCGGTGCACGTGACCGTGCGCCTCGCGGGGGGGCTGCCGGGTCTGCGCGGCAAGCAGACCTGTCGCACGGTGAAGCGCGCGTTTGCCGCTGGCTGCGACCGCTTCGGCTTCCGTCTGGCGCAGTACTCGGTGCAGTCGAACCTCTTGCACATGATCTGCGAGGGAAGGGACAAGAACTCGCTGGCGCGCGGGACGCCGCGCGAGGTCCGGAACACGCTCTGCTACGTGCTGAACAACGCTCGGCGGCACGCGGTGCGCCTGGGCAGGGCGCTC
>DYIW01000004.1 GCA_020723465.1 Phycisphaera mikurensis | reverse complement strand
ACTACTCCCGAGAATCGTCGCGCGGCGCAACGATTCTCGGGAGTAGTAGATCAGGGAGTCTCCGGCAGCAGCAGCCCCGGCGGCGGCAGCACGCTCGGATCGAGCGCTTGCGCGCGCAGGAAGAAGAACAGGGCCTCTTCCTGGTTCTCGAGCAGCACGCTGGTGCGCGCCAGGCGCGTGAGCACGCCCAGGTTCTTCGGCTCCTGCTCCAGGGCGGCCCGCAGGTCCTGGTCAGCCAGGCGCACGTTGTTCATCTGCGTGACGCAATCCGCCCGCCCGATGCGCGCCGCCACCACGTCAGCGTGCTGCTGCAGCACCTCGTCGAAGGCGCGACGCGCCGCGTCCAGGCGCCCGCTCTTCAGCAACAGCAGGCCCAGCTGCACGCGTGCGCGCACGTGCGTGGGATCGAGCTCGAGGGCCGCCTCCAGGCTCTCCTCGGCCTCCGCGTCCCGGTCGAGATGCAGCAGGACCGTGCCGCGCTGCGTGTGCAAGTCCGGGTTCCCCGGGTTCAGCTCGAGGGCGCGCCCGAAGGCGCGCAGCGCCCCGGGGCGGTCGCCCTCCTCGAACCTCAATCCCCCGAGGATATCGAAGGCCTCCGCCACTTCCGGCTCCTGGAGCACGAGACGCTCGACCGCGGCGATGGCCGCGGCGCGCTCGTCCTTGGCAGCGAGCGTCGCCTGCTGCAGGGCCTCGACGATGTGCACGCCGTCCTTCGGGTCACGGCCGCCGCCCGAGGTCGAAGCGGCGCGCGACGCCAGGTAGCCCTGCTGGCGCAGGCGCTCGATCGTGTCCGGGTCGAGCGTGCGCGGCGCCGAGCGGCCGGTGACGTGCGCGCGCATGTCTTGATCCAGCAGGCTCCGCAGCTCGCGCGCGAGCCCGCTTTCCTGGTCGAAGAGGTTCGCGCGCTCGTCCCGGTCCTCAGCCACGCGGTAGAGCTCCGGCCGCGGCGCCACGATCAGCTTGTTGCCGCCACGGTCGATGCCGGAAAGCGGAGCGAAGCCGTAGTAAAACTCTCCGGCCAGCGACTCGAAGCAGGCGTGACCCCCGGCCAGCGAGTACTCCTCATCCCCGGATTGCCCCCGCAGCACCGCCGACGCCAGCGAGGGGCCGTACATGCCCGCGGGCCGCTCCAGACGCAGCAGGTCGAGGATCGTCGGCGCCACCGAAATGATCGACGTCGTGTCCGTCTCGACGGTCCCGGCCGGGATCCTCCCCTTGGACCAAAAAACCAGCGGCACGCGCAGGGTGCTGTCGTAGACGAACACCGAGTGCGTGGACTCGCCGTGATCGCCCAGGCCCTCGCCGTGGTCGGCCGTGAGCACCACCAACGCGTCGGCCAGGCGGCCGCGCTCCTCCAGCCCTTCGAGCAGCTTGCCCACGCACCAGTCGGCGTAGGCGACCTCAGCGTCGTACGGGGTGAGCAAGCGCTCGCCAAAAGGCGCCGGCGCCTGGTAGGGCGCATGCGGATCGAACAGGTGCACCCACAGGAAGAAGGGCGCCGCGGCCGTGCGCTCCACGAAGCGGAGCGCGGCCGCCACCGTGCGTTCGCCGCGCCGTTCCAGGGGGCTCGGGTCGGACTCGCCCTGCTCGTCGACCGTGCGGTCGTCGTACTCGTCGAAGCCGAGGTCCAGGCCGTAGCGCTGATCCAGAACCCAGGCGGAGACGCAGGCGGCGGTGACGAAGCCCTGGTCGCGCAGCACGGCGGCCAGGGAGGGATTCCTCGGATCGAACATCGAGGCGCCGTTCAAACGCGCCCCGTGCGCGATCGGGTCGGTCCCGGAGAGGAGCGAGGCGTGCGCCGGCAGCGTGATCGGGGCCGTGGTGAGGCACCGCTCGAAGCGCGCCCCCTCGGCGGCCAGGCGGTCGATGTTCGGGGCGAGGCGCGGATCGCCGCCGTAGCAGCCCAGGCGGTCGGCGCGCAGCGTGTCGATGCTGATCAGCACCACCGAGGTCACGCCCAGGCCGTTCATGCCGCGCGTCAGGCGCCAGGTCGCGTAGCCGCCCGCCGCCAAGAGCGCCGCCAGCGCCCACCCCCCCCAGAGCGCCGAGCGGCGGCTCACGGGGCGCTCTCCGCCGGCCGCTCCACGAAGAAGCGGCGCTCACCGCGGCGCACGGTGTGCCCGTGGCTGTCCAGGTACTCGAGCAGCGGGATGAGATACTTGCGCGTCGTGCCCAGGAGGTCGCGGACGCGCGGCACCAGAATCTCGCCCTTGTTCTCCGCGGCCACCCGGCGCAGCACGTCCAGGAGGTCCTGCTTGCGCCCCGCGTCGAAGAAGATGTCGTGCGCGCGGAAGGCGTGCTCCTGCTCCACCAGCAGCACCAGCAGCGCCCGCACCGTGCCGGCGTCGAGGCCCAGTTCCGCCGCCAGCTCCTCGGCCGAGGGCGGCGACAGCCCCGCCTGGTGCAGCCGGGCCCGGATGCGCTCGCGCGCCGCCTCCTCAGCCGGCGAGAGGCGCGGCCCCGCCCCGGCCAGACCGATGCGCGCACCCTTGTGCACCACCGCCTCCGCCGCGTCTCCCAGCGCGCGCGCGGCCGCGTCGAAGATGTCCTCCTGCAGGCGCAGCTCGGTGCGCAGGGCCAGCCCGTCGGCGTAGGCGCGCAGCGGATTCCCCTCGTGGAAACGCCTGAGCGCGGCGCGCAGCGCGGTGCACACGCCCGCGAACACGTCGCGGTGCATCAGGCGCTCGCGTCCGACCGGCACCAGGCGCCCTGCGCGCAGCAGGCCGGCGACCAGCTCCTGCGCCTCGGCCGCGTGCAGTTTCACCAGCCCGGGCACCTCGCGCCGCGCCGCGCAGCGCAGCCCGCGCTCCAGCACGAGGCGTTCGAGGAACGCAGCCGGGTCGTCGAGCGCCGCCACCTTGGCCTGCACCGCCGCCACCGAGGCCTCGCGCAGGCGCGGCAGGCGTCGCTCCGATTCCGACACGATGACGCCGCCGCCGAGAGTGAGCGAAGGCGTGGGCAAGCGAATGAGGAAGCGGTCGCCGCGCGTGGCCACCACGGCCTCGCGCAGGCGGAACTGCACCAGCGCCTCCTCGCCCGGCTCCAGCACCGGGCGATTGAGCAGCACCACCCGGGCGATGGCCTCGGCCGTGCCGACGTGCAGGCGCACCTCGGCGCCGTGCTTGAGCGGTTTCGTCGCCGCGGCCAGGTAGCGCAGCTCGGCCTCGAGCATGCGCGCCGGCCGGAACAGGCCGGGCGTGGCCACCACGTCGCCGCGCCGCACCAGCCGGTAGTCGATGTCGGACAGGTTGAGCGCCGTGGAGTGGCCGGCGCAGGCGTGCTCGCGGTCCTCGCGGTACGCCTGGATGCCGCGCACCTTGCCCTTGAATCCCTGCGGCAGCACCTCGAGCTGCTCGCCGAGCGCGACCGTGCCCGAGAGCGGCACCCCGGTCAGCACGATGCCATGTCCGCGCGCCGAGAAGACGCGCTGCACCGGCATGCGGAACACCCCCTCGGCGCTGCGCGCCGGCGTGTCCTCGATGATGCGATCGAGCTCGCCGCGTAGCTCCTCCATGCCCTCGCCCGTGACGATCGAGACCGCGCACAGCGGCGCGCTCTCGAAGGCCGACCCGAGCAGATACTCGCGGATCTCGTCCACCGCCAGCTCGCGCAGCTCCGGGTCGACCAAGTCGATCTTGGTGACCGCGACCAGGCCGCGCCGCGCGCCCAGCAGGTCGAGGATGTCCACGTGCTCCCGGGTCTGCGGCATGACGCCGTCGTCCGCGGCCACGACCAGCACGAAGACGTCCACCGAGCTGGCGCCGGCCACCATGTTCTTGACGAAGCGCTCGTGGCCCGGAACGTCGATGAAGCCCACCGTCCGGCCCGAGCGCGTCGCATACGGCGCGAAGCCGAGGTCGATGGTCATCCCCCGGTCCTTCTCCTCCTTGAGGCGGTCCGGATCCACACCGGTGAGCACGCGCACCAGCGAGGACTTGCCGTGGTCGATGTGACCCGCCGTCCCGACGATGATTCTGTGAATCTCAGCAGCCACTGGACTCGTCACGCACCGGAGCCGCCGGCCGCGTCACCTCTCCGACTTGACCTGCAGCACGTCGGGAAGATAGAGGATTCGCTGGCAGGAGTCGCAGTAGACGATCTGGCTCAGGGCCAGGAGCCGCGTGATCTCGTTGGCGGAAACGGACACGCCGCAGCCGGTGCAGGTGCGTTCCTCGCACGGCACGATGGCCACGCCGTCGCGCGCCGCGCGCACGCGCTCGTAGCTGGCGCGCAGGTCGCGCGGCAGCTCGGCCAGCAGGGCCGCGCGCCGCTCGTCGGTGCTCGCCAGCTCGCGCCGCGCCCGTTCCCGATCCCGCTCGCAGGCGAGCACGAACTCCCGATGCTCGTTTTCGAGCTGGCCCAGGCGCTGCCGTTCGCGCGCCAGCTCGGCCTCCAGCGCTTCGATCCGCTCATAGAGGGCCAGGGTGGTCTCCTCCTCGCGGTCCGACTCCCCCTTCACCTTGGCGAGGTGCACCTGCAGGGCCTGGTACTCCTGATTGGTCTTGGCCGTGTTGATCTGCAGCTCGAGCTTGCGCACCTTGTCGGCGTGGGCGCGCAGCTCCAGCTCGGCCTCATCAGCCGCGAGGCGCGCCTTCTTCAGCGCCTCCTGGGCCTTGGCCACTGCCGCGCGCGCCGCGTCCACGAGCTGCGCGCGCGCGGCGACGATGCCGCCGCTCTGGCCCAGCAGCCGCTCATTGGAATCGCGTTCCCGGTCGAGATCCTGCAGGCGCACGAGCACGGTCAGATGCCGGCGTGGTCCGCCCACCGCGCCCGGGTCGCGTTCAGATTCCATCCTACCGCCCCTGGTCAACGAGGCCAAGCGGGCGGTCAGCCCTCGGCCGCTCCCGCCCAGACCTGCGACGCTACGCCTCCAGGCTCTCGAGGAAGCCCTCGAGCAGCCTGCTGCGGACGGGGTGCTGGAGCTTCCGCACCGCCTTGGCCTCGATCTGGCGCACGCGCTCCCGGGTCACCTTGAAGATCCGTCCGACCTCCTCGAGAGTATAGGTGTATCCGTCGCCGATGCCGTAGCGAAGCTTGATGATTTCCCTCTCGCGGAAGGAGAGGGTCGAGAGGACGGCGTCGATCTTCTCGCGCAGCATGACGTAGGCGGCGGCGTTCACCGGGGACTCCGCGCCCTCATCCTCGATGAAGTCCCCGAAGTAGGAGTCGTCGCCCTCGCCGATGGGCCGGTCCAGGGAGATGGGGTGCTTGGAGATCTTCATCACGCGCTTGGCCTCGTCGATCGAGATGTTGGCGGCGAGCGCCACCTCCTCGATCGAAGGCTCGCGGCCGTAGTTCTGGATGAGCTTCTTGGTGACGTTGCGCAGCTTGGACATGGTCTCGATCATGTGCACCGGGATGCGGATCGTGCGCGCCTGGTCGGCGATGGAGCGCGTGATCGCCTGCCGGATCCACCAGGTCGCGTAGGTCGAGAACTTGTAGCCACGGCGGTATTCGTACTTCTCCACCGCCTTCATCAGGCCGGTGTTCCCCTCCTGGATGAGGTCGAGGAAGGAAAGACCGCGGTTGCGGTACTTCTTGGCGATCGAGACCACGAGCCGCAGGTTGCCGCTGGAGAGCTGCATCTTGGCGGTCTCGTACTCCTGGTAGCGCTTCATGATCCGGTCGATGCGGATGCCGAGGCGCCGCGGGCTCTCCAGGCCCTGGATGACCAGCTTCTCGAACTCGCGCCGGATGGTGCGGTACTCCTTCTGGTCCTTGTTCCCCTTGTACTCCGCGAGCTGCTTCTCGATGCGCAGCATCTCCCGGTGCCGGCCGCGCAGCATCTCGATCATCGGCTTGACCTTCTTGAGCTGCAGGTTCAGCTCCTCCAGCAGCATGGACGCACGCCGGCGCCGCCAGGCGATGCGCCGCGTCAGGCGCAGCCGCTCGAGCGGCGGCATCCTCTCGCGCAACAGCCGCCGGTAGTCCTGCTTGGTGCGGTGCAGCAGCTTCTTGAGCGTGCCGATGTTCACTTCGAGGCGGTCGGCCACCTCGCTCTTGCTCGCGTCCGTGGAGCCGGACGAGGACGTCGCCACCTTCAAGGTGCGGTCGAACGCCAGCTCGCCCATGAGCACGTTGTCCAGAATGCTGATCGCCTTGCGGAAGGCGAAACCGGACGACAGGATCAGCTTGCGGAAGGCGCGGCGCGTGGTCTCGATGCGCTTGGCGAGGTCGATCTCCTCCGTGCGCGTGAGCAGCGGGATCTCCCCCATCTGCGTGAGGTACATCCGCACCGGATCGTCGATCCTCTCCGCCCCGGCGGTCTGCTCGAAGCGGTCCGTGTCCGCGCGCCCGGCCTTCTTCTCCGGCTCGCCCTCGGCCAGATCGGCCTCGTCAACGAGATCGACGCCCTGCTCCTCGAGCATGTTGAGGATGCCGTCGATGTTCTCGCCCGAGACGACGTCGTCCGGGAGGATCTGGTTCAGCTCCTCGTAGGTGACGAACCCCTTCTTCCGCCCGCGCTCCAGCAAGATGCGCGTGTTCGTATCCAACGTGTCGATGGTCACCACCGTCCTCACATTCTCCGCCGCCCTGCCGGGGCGCCCAGGCGAGCGCCCCGCGAGCACACTCTTCGTTCGTTCGCTCACCCGCGCCGTGCCGCGGCCAGGTAGACCTCAGGCCTCGCCCGCGTCATGCCGTTGCCGTTCCTGGTCCTTGGAGCGGGCGTAGCGTGCCACGTGGTAGCGCGCCAGCTCGTCCAGACGAGGATCCAGCTCATCATCATCGCTGCTCTTTAGAACGCCAGAGCGACCGGCCTCCTCGCGGGCTCGCCGGTACTCCACGTCCTTGCGTCGCTCGGTCATCCGCTCGATCAGGTCATCCACGGTCTCCTCGGGCGGAAGCGGTCGCCCGAGAGCAACCTGGAGTGCTCCCACCGCAGCGGCGTTGTCTTTCAGTTGTTCCAGAACCACGGATGGCGCCGGGCTTTGCGAGCCCTTCACGATGTCCCGGATCGTCATGAACACAACCCGGCGGCCCGTGTCTCGGAAATCTGCTTCTGATAGCGCCTCGACCACCCTTTCTGCAACTGCCGCATCCGTGGCGGCTGCGTGAAGGATGAAAACCTCGTCAAGTTCCCAGCCCCTCAGCATACCACGCTCCGCGCGAGGCGGGGTGGCCTCGTCCGCGTGCACCGGCCTCTTGGCACCGCCTGACCGCCGCATGTCCTGTCGGAGCAATGCTTCGTCGACGCCGAACTCCTGGGAAATCCGCCGCACATACAGATCGAACTGTACGGCGTCGTCCATCCCTTCGAGGAGCTTCAGGACCGAGCGCGCTGCCCTGACGGTTCGAGCCACGCCCGCGTCCTCGCCCGCCTCCTCACGAGCCCTGCGAATGAGATACGCGATCATATCCTCTTTGTTTTCAGCGAGATAACTCCAGAATGCCGCCGCTTCGTGGGTGCGGAAGAAGTCATCCGGGTCCTGGCCCGCGGGAAGCGTGGCGATCGCGACATCCAGGCCCTCGCGGACCAGGAGCGTCGCTCCCCGGTCCGCCGCCCGCTGGCCCCCTTCGTCCGCATCGAAAAGCAGCACGATCTGGCCGGCGTGGCGTCGCAGTTGTGCAACATGCTCGACGGTGAACGCGGTGCCGAGGGCAGCCACGACGTTCTCGACGCCACGCTGGTGCGCAGCGATGACGTCCATGTAGCCCTCGACCACCACGAAGCAACCGGCAGCAGCAGCCGCCCGGGCGGCCTTGTCCAGGCCGAACAGCACGTTCCTCTTGGAGAAGAGCTCGGTCTCCGGCGAGTTCAGGTACTTGGGCGGCGTGTCGTCCAGCGCCCGGCCGCCGAATGCGATCACCCGCCCGCGCGCGTCGCGGATCGGGATCACGATCCGGTTGCGCAGCAGGTCCCACTTGTGGCCTGCCTCGTTCGCCTTGACCAGGCCGGCGGCCAGGAGCTCGTCATCCGTGAAGCCACGAGACCGCAGGGCAGAGTGCAGCGACCGCCATTCCCCGGAAGCGCAGCCCAGGGCGAAGCGCTCGAGCGCGGCCGCGGTCAGGCCGCGGCCGCGCAGGTACTCGAGGGCGCGCGCCCCACCTGGCGCGCGCAGCGCCGCCACGTAGAACTCGCTCGCCTTCAACAAGGCGGCGAGCAGCCGCTCGCGCCGTCCCTCCGCGGCCCCTCCCTGGCGTGTCTCGGGCAGAGGCAGCCCCGCGAGGCCGGCGAGGTGGCGCAGCGCCTCGCCGAAGGAGAGGCGGTCCATCTCCATCACGAAGGTCACCACGTCTCCGCCCTTGCCGCAGCCGAAGCAGTGGAAGATCTGCTTCTCCGGGTGCACCCAGAACGACGGCGTCTTCTCCCGATGGAAGGGGCAGAGCGCCACGAACCGCCCGCTCTTCTGCGCCAGCGGCACGTACGCCTGGATCACCTGCACGATGTCGAGCGCCGCTTTCACGCGGCCGACGAAATCGCGGTCAGCGCGCGCCACACGCACCTCCACGAGACAGACCTGTCCGAGACCATGACCGGCGGCTCATCGCCGTGCTGCCCTGCTCCATGCCTGCGGGAAAGCGCGCACGCCCGACCGCCGCCTTTCCGCGCCGTCTCTCCGGGCGGCGCCCGCCAGCGTCCCAGCATACACCGCGGGCCGCCGTCGCGTCACGCATCTCGAGGACCCCGCAGGATGCCGCCCTGCATGAGGAGCTCGGCCAGCTCCACAATCTCCATCGGTGCCAGTTGCTCGCCTCTCCGCTCCTTTTCCCACTTTTTCTCTTCCAGCGCCGCCCGCAGGCCGACCTGGTCGAGTCGCGGACCGAAAGCCAGCGCCAGGGAGTTGAGGAGCCGCTTGCGGCGGGCGCGGAAGACGGCATGAACCACCTGCACCAGGAAACCCTGCTCGACCCGCTGGACGCGCGCCTGCGTCGCGCCCCGCAGCACCACGCACGCCGAGTCGATCTTGGGCGCCGGCCAGAAGGCCCCCGGCGGGATGCGGAACGCCTGTCGCACCTCGGCCTGGAGCTGCACCAGCACGCCCACCGGCCCGTAGCCGCGCGTTCCGGGCGCGGCGGCGAGCCGCTCCGCCACTTCGCGCTGCACGGTCACCACCGCCCGTTCCGGAGGCCTGGTCCAGAAAAGGCGCGCCAGCAAGGTCGCGGCCACCTGGTACGGCAGGTTCGCGACCAGGCAATACGACTGCTGGCCCGCCTGGTGCAGCGCCGCGAGCAGCGCGCGCTCCACCCCAGCCGGCAGCCCCCCCGGCGCGCCGGCCAGGATGTCCTCCTGGATGAGCGTGAGGTCCGGCGCCTCGCCCAGGAGCGCGCGCAGCACACCGATCATCACCGGGTCGACCTCCACCGCCACCACGCGCGCGCCGCGGCTCAGGAGCTCGGCGGTGAGCGTCCCGGGACCCGGCCCGACCTCGAGGACCACGTCTCGCGGCGCGAGCCCCGCTGCGTCGACCATGCGCCGCAGCAGGGAGCGGTCCGCGAGGAAGTGCTGGCCCAGGCTCCGCCGCGGGCGCACCCCGTGTTCCGCCAGGGCCGCGCGCACCCGGGAGAGAGAAGGAACTTCCGGCGCGGCGCTCATCGCGTGCTGGGCACGGGATCGAGCCGCTCCAGCAGGCGGCGCGCCGCGCGATCGGCGGACCTGCCGCACCGCCTCAGCGCCACGACCCCCTGATCCCGGTAGGCGGCGAGAAGGAGGTCGGGACCGTGCGCCGGCCGGACCCGGAGCAGCCTGAGCAGGGCGACGCCGGGGTTCTGGAACCGGTCCACGATCATGCCCTGGTGGGAGTCGATGAGGACGCAGCCATCGAGCCGCCAGGGCGCGGCCAGCTCGGTGCTGCCGTCTCCGTCGAAGTCACCCCACACCACTGCGCTCTGCTCCCGGTCCACCTCCCGGAAAACGCTGCGCCGCCAGCGCAGCGACAGGTCCGGTCCGAGGCAGAGCAGGGTGTCGTCTCCCATGGCAATGAGGATCCCCGAAGAGTCCGGCGCGGCGAGGAGCCGAGGCGCCTGCCGTCCTTCGGCCGGCAGAACCGTCTCCGCGGCGACCTGGCCCGCGGAGTCGAAGGCGCGCAGCAGCACGCGCGCCGCCTGCCCGTCGCTCTTCGGCATGATGCGCAGCATGGTGGCCGCGTGCGGCTCGGGTCCCGGGAGCAGGCCGGCGAAGGTGGACCCGTCCCCGCTCCCGGGAAAGGGCGCGACCGTGAGCCGCTCGGCCTCGCGGCGCACCAGGATCTCGTGCTCCGTCCAGGTGCTGAGATGGAAGAGCGCGGCGGCGGAGTCGATCGCCTGCAGCCCGAAGCAGCCGCCTGGGATCAGGCCGGACTCGACCAGGCTGCCGTCGGAGCAGCGCAGTACGCGCAGGTCGAGCGTGCCCGCGTCCAAGAGAAAAGCCGAGCCGATGACGTGCCAGTAGAGGCAAGGCAGGAGCAGCAGGCCCGAGCCCTCACCAAGGGGCAGCGGCCGGGCCGATTCCGGCACGTCCACTTGCCAGCACGTGACGATCTCGCCGCCTTCGACCTCGAGGCGCATGAAGGTCTCCAGGTAGCGGGGAACGTAGCCCTCGGCGCGGGCCTCCTCGGTGCGGAAGGCGGCGCTCATCACCTCGCGCAGCGCCTCGGCCCCGGGCGCCCAGGGCAAAGCGCGGCCGCTGCCCTTCTCCACCAGGCGCGGCTCCACCTCCGTGCCGCACTCGATGCGGTAGTCCGCGGCCGGCTCCTCCTGCTCCTCCTCTTCGGCGCGCGGCAGGGCCGTGACCACGTACAGCTCCTCCGCGCCATCGCCGTCCAGGTCCGCCGCCTCCGCGTCGTAGAACTCGTGGAAACCGGCGCGCTCCGCCAGGAGCGCGCCGGACGCTGCATCGAACACGCGCACCCGGCCCCGGCCGTCCAGGATGGCCACGCGCCCATCCTGGAGCGCCACGATCAGGTCGTCGTCCCCGCCGCCCGCGGGCAGGGCGCCGCGCGCCGCATCCTCGAAGCGGATGCGATGCAGGAGTCGTGTCATGGGCTCGCCGAACCCGCACAGCGACTCCTGGATCCGGCTCGCGGTCGCCCGGTCCGCGACGGCCACCATCTCCAGCAGGCGCCGCACGAACCTGCCCGCGTGGCGCACGACGCAACGGAAGCCGAGGTTCCATGCCCGATTCTCGGGTTCCTCCGTCGCCATCGAGTCCGCGTCCACGCTGGTGTGCGAGACGTTGAACGCGCCGCCCTTGATGACCTTCGTCGTGTCGAGCAACCCGCCCGGCGTGCTCGTCCACTCCCAGACGTTGCCCATGAGGTCGTAGACGGGCGGCTCGACGGCCGAGGACGGCGCGGTCCGCCCGTGCTCGAACGTCCCCACGCGCGTGGTGCCGGCGATGCCCGTCTCCAGGGCGTTCAGCCCGTAGCGGCTGTTGCGCTCCGCCTCGTGCGCGACACGCGCCCATTCCTCGGCCGTAGGCAGGTCCTTCTCCGCGCCGAACCACGCCGCGAAGGCCAGGGCGTCGCCGTGCGAGACGAAGACGACGGGGTGGTCGGCCAGCTCCTCGGGATAGGTTCCGGCCAATGGGTCGCGGAACCGCAGCAAGAACGAGTCCGGGTGCTCGGCGCGATAGCCGCTCGAGCGCACGAACTCGCCGAACTCCCGGTTGGTGACCTCGAAGCGATCGACGAAGTAGGCGTCGTCCGATCCGCCCGAGCCCTCCGCCACGCGCACCAGCGCCATGCGGTCGATCGCTCGCAGCAGGCGCGCGGCCAGATCAGCCGGACCTCCAGGGTGTTCCGGCGCCCGCAGGGCCAGGCAGATCGCCGCCAGGACCAGCAACGCGGCCGCAAGCCCCACCAACCAGGAACGGCCGCGGCAGGGACGCGCGCGTCCCGCCGCCACAGGCTCGCTTGCGCCAGTCACCCTCGGTCCGTCGTGCCGCCGCCCCCGCTCCCGCGGGTGCGACGGCTCGCGGCTCGATTACTGAGCCGCCGGTTCGCTCAAGAGCACCCGGATCTCGACACGGCGGTTGCGCGCCTTGTCGCCCTCCGCCACCGGGCTGTGCTCGCCATAGGAGGACACGCGCATGCGGCTCGGCGGAATGTCCGCCTGCCTGAGCGCCTCGTACACGGCCAGGGCGCGCTCCGCTCCCAGCTCGATGTTCCCGCGCGGGTAGCGCGAGATCGTCTTGGCCACCGGGTCGGTGTCCGTGTGCCCGGCGATCTCGATCTTGTAGTCATGCTGCTTCAGCAGAGCAGCCATGTCGGTGAGCGTCTTCTTGCCCGTGGGCTTCAGCTCGCAGCTTCCGGGATCGAACAGGACACCGCCATCCACCCGGTACGTGTAGACCCCGGCCTCGCCCACCCCCTCGACGCCGGCCGGCAGACCCGGCTGACTGCGGAGCTGGGCCATCAGCTCCTCGATGCGCCGCGTCGACTCATCGGTGCTGCCGCGCAGCATCTCGTTCTGCTGGGTGAGCGAGTCGTTCTTGGCCTGCAGCTCCGCCACCTGGTCGCCGTACTGCTTGGCCAGCTCCCCCACGTCCTTGAGCTGCGTCTTGGCGGCGCGCAGCTCCTCGATCTTCTCCTCGTACGCCGACCGCGAGACGCAGCCCACCGTCGACGCGCACAACAGCGCCACCAGAACCACTCGATGCAGTCTCATGTTGGATCACACCTCCCCGAGCGAACGGACTCGGTTCCTGCTGACACAATCCGGTATCGACGCTCCTCCGGCGGCGCCCCGCCGGTGGAGCTGTTCCTGTCAACTTTGCGGCGCGGTCCATCTCGAACCGCACCCGGCCTCTTGCAGCTCTCTTGACTCCGCCGCTAGTTCAAGAAGCTGTTCTTGATGAACTCCGCGAAGCCCTTCGTCAGCGCCGAGGACTGCACCTGGGCGGCGGCGAAGGCCATGATCGAGGCGTAGAGCAGGGCGGCGGCGCCGAGGACCAGGAGCACCTGCATTCCAGTGCCCTCGCTCGGCGCCTCCTCGCCCTCCGCGCGCCTGCGCGCCGGGCGCCCAGCCGCGGCCTGCGTGCGCCGCCGCGCACCGGCACCACGTCCGGCCGCTGCCGCCTCCGCCGGGGCCGACTCGAGCTCGATCGGCTCGATCTCGCCGGCGTCCTCCTCGAGGAACGACGAGTCGGAGATCTGCTGCGTGACCATGCCGACGTCCTCGTCCAGGCTCTCGAGCGCATCGTCGCCGAAGAGCTCCTCGGTCAGCTCGCTCGAGGGAGACTCGATGGTCGGGAGGTCGCGGGCGGTCTTGGAGGACTTGAAGCGCTCGATGTCCTCCTTCTTGAACTTCATCTTGTCGTCATCACGGAAGGCGCGGATCTCGCCTTCCGAGACGAGCTTCTTCAGCTCCTCCTCCTGCAGATGAAGTTCGCGCAGCACCTTCTCGAACGAATAGAAGTCCTCGGCCACTTGCCGCCTCCGCGCGGGTCGCCCCGCCTATCCATCCAGCGATCTCGCGGGCGCGCCCGCGAGCGGCTCCGGTCGCCTAGCGCCCGTCCTCCGGACCCGCGCCCGGAGTCTCGAGAGCCCTCGACCGAGCCTCCTCCACCTCGAACCTCTTGAGGAGGTCCTGATAGGAGTACTCTGACTTGTCATTGTAGCCGGTCACGTACAGATCCCGCTCGATCTTCCGCGACGCCACGAAGGTCAGGCCGCGCGTGGTGCGCGTTCCGCCTTCGGCCTCGTACACGTTGAGCACGCGCGTGCGCGTGTTCAGCAAGAAGAGCAGGGCTCCGCCCTGCAGCGACGCGCCGGTGGCCATGATGAAGTCACCGTCTTCGCCACTCTCCTGAGCGCGCACCGCGCCAGCCCCGTCGTGCAGCAGCCAGCCCAGCAACCCGCCCGCGGCCAGGGCGCCGAACAGGAAGTCGAGGATGCGACGGGGCGCGCTCATGTGGATCGAGGCTGCTCTCTCTCGGAACCTGCTGCTGCCAGCGCTTCAGCGCGAAAAATAGGGGTCCTTGTACCTCCCGGCAAGAGAACTTTCGATTTGCGCGAACGCCAGGGGTGGCGCGCTCTTCCGCCTGCGCGGGCGCGGCAGCGCGGCTGCTTTCCGCAGGCAAGGGCCTTCCTGGCAAGCACTTCCACGGTGCCCGCCGCGCGCCGTCACCCGGCGGCGCGCCCTACTTCGCCGGCAGCACGACCAGCACCACCGTCCCTCTGCCCGGCTCGCTCTCGATCCCGACCCTGCCGCCGTGCTCGGTGACGATCTGGTGCACGATGGAAAGGCCGAGACCCGTGCCCCGGCCGGCCTCCTTGGTGGTGAAGAACAGGTCGAACGCCTGGCGGCGCTCCTCCTCGCTCATGCCCCGGCCCGTGTCCCGGACCGTGATGTGCGCCTCCGCGCCTTCGCGCCAGGCGCGGATCTCCACGCGGCGCGTCTCGCCGCCGATGGCGTCGGCTGCGTTCAGGATGAGGTTGAGGAAGACCTGCCCGAGCGCCGCCGCGTCCCCTTCCACGACCAGAGCTGGATCGGCCGCTTCGCTCAGATCGATCCGCTCGCGTGCCAGGCGATGGCTCACGAAGCGCACGGCGTCGTCGAGCACGTCCTTGAGCGACACCGGGCCGATCCCGCGCCGGCCCGGCGAGAAGCGCAGGGTACGCCGCACGACCTCGCCGATGCGCTTCAGCCCGTCCTCGACCAGCATCATGTAGCGGTCGGCGCCGGCCGGCAGATCGCCCTTGCGGCGCAGCGCGCCGACCGCGTTCAACATCCCGCCCAGCGGATTGTTGATCTCGTGCGCGATCCCGGCCGCGAGCGTGCCCATGGCGGCGAGGCGGTCGGTGAGGACCAGCCTGCGCTCGGTCAGGCGCATGCGCGCCACCACTTCCTGCACCTGCCGCTCCAGAGCCTCGCGCTTCTGCCCGATCTCGGCCATCATGCCGTTGAAGCCGAGAATGAGATCGTCGATCTCGTCGCCCTTGCCGGTCAGCGGGACGGGAGTCGCGAAGTCCCCGCGCCCGACCCGCTCCGCGCCGGCGGAGATGAGGCGCAGGGGGCTGAGCACCAGCGCGTGCAGCAGCAGGAAGACCAGCCCCATGGCGACGAGCGTGGCGCTGCCCAGCGCCGCGGCCAGCATCGGCAGCCCCAGACCGGACGGCAGGATCGGCAGCGGCGGCACCTTCACCCGGATGTAGGCCGCGCCCCAGCGCTCGCGCTGCGGCTCGCGCCCGCGGAACAGCGGCAGCGCCACCACCTCGCCCTCGGGAACCGGCTGCTGCGTGGTGTAGGCCGTCGCCATGAGCCGCAGCGCCTGCTTGCGCAGCCGCGCCGATTCGGCGTCGTACGCGCCCAGCGGATTGAGCCCGATCTCCCCGGAGGCGATGCCCTCGCCCACCCGGTGCACCAGGTTGGTGATGTACGCGTCGTCCGCGTACTTCCAGTAGCGGCCGTCGAGCAGCTCCGCGATCTGCGGCACCCGCGCGCCACTCTCGTCGAAGCGGCCGAAGTCGATCTCCTCGAAGAAGGAGACGTAGAACTCGCGCACCAGGCCGACGAAGGTGTCGCGCACCTCCTCCTGGATGCGGGCGCGCGCCCGGTTGCGGCTCTCGGCATCGCGCACCACGGCCACCGCCAGCACCCAGAAGGCGGCGACGTTGACCAGCGCGATGCCCAGCAGCAGTCTGACGCGCAGCGACACGGCGCCTCCGCCTCCGTGCTACTTGGCGAACTGGTCCATCACCTTGAGGATCGGCAGGAACAACGCCACGACGATGAAGCCGACCACGCCCGCCAGGACCAGCAGCAGGATCGGCTCCATGAGCTTGAAGAGCGCGCCCACGCGCGTGTCCACCTCGGCCTCGTAGGTGTCCGCGATCTTGAGCAGCATCTTGTCGAGCGAGCCCGTGGCCTCGCCCACGTCGATCATGTTCACCACCAAGTCGTCGAAGATGCGCGACTCGAGCAGCGGCGCCGCCATGGTCTCGCCCTCGCGCACGCTCGCCCGCACGTCGCCCACCGCGCCCGCCAGCACCGCGTTCGGGATCGACGCCTGCACGATGTCCAGCGCCTCGAGGATCGGCACGCCCGCGCCGAGCAGCGTGCCCAGCGTGCGGGAGAAGCGCGCGACGATCGTCTTCTCGATCAGGCCGCCGGCGATGGGCGCGCGCAGCTTCAGCCGATCCACCGCGTACAGGAAGCGGGGCAGGCGCAGCAGCAGGCGGTAGCCCGTGTAGAGCAACACGGGCAGGCCGATGACCAGGTACCAGTGGCGGGCGAAGCCGCGCGATACCTGGATGAGGAGCTTGGTCACCGCCGGCAGGTCCTCGCCGAAGGTGCGGAAGATCTCCTCGAACTTGGGCACGATGACGATCATGATGAACGCCACCACGCCGAAAGCGAAGAGCAGCACCACCACCGGGTAGGTGAGTGCTTCCTTGATCTTCGCCTTGATGCGTTCGCTCTTCTCGGCGAAGTCGGCGAGGCGCGCCAGGATGCCGTCGAGGATCCCCCCCTTCTCGCCCGCGCGCACCATGTTGACGTAGAGCCGGTCGAACACCGCCGGGTGCTTGGCCAGGGCCTCGGACAACGCGGCGCCCCCCTCGACGTCGTCCGCCACCGCCCCGACCACGGTCTTGAGCGGGCCCGGGCGGAGCTGGCCCTCGCACACCCGCAGCGAGCGCACGATCGTGATTCCCGCCCCCTGCAGGATGGCGAGCTGCGTGGTGAACTGCATGAGCCGCTTGGCCGCGACGCGGCCACCGAAGAGAGAGCGGCCAGGGCGCGACTCGGGGCGCGGCGCGGCGCCCGGCGCGCGCCGCGGCGCCGCCTCCTGCGTTCTCTTGCGCTCGATCTTGGCCGGCATGGGGCGCCTCCGTCACCTTTCCACGACCGTCTCGCGCAGCACTTCCTCGACGGTGGTCTCTCCGTCGAAGATGGCCAAGAGGCCCGCCTCGCGCAAGGGGCGCATGCCCTCCTCGATGACCAGGGAGCGCAGCCGCGTGGACGAGGCATGCTCCAGCAGCGCGCGCTTGATGCGTTCGGTCACCAGCATGATCTCGAACAGGCCCAGGCGGCCTTTGAAGCCCGAGTGGTTGCAGTTCTCGCAGCCGCGCCCGCGGGCGAGCTTCTTGCCGCCGACGCTCGCCGCGTCCAGCTCCAGCTCGCTCAGCAGCTCCGGATCGGGGTCGTACCACTCGCGGCAGTCGCGGCAGATGCGGCGCACCAGGCGCTGCGCCACGACCGCCTGCAGGGTCGCGGCGATCAGGAACGGTTCGACGCCGATGTCGATGAGGCGCATCACCGCCGATGGAGCGTCGTTGGTGTGCAGGGTGGAGAAGACCAGGTGGCCAGTGAGAGCCGCCTCCACGGCAATCTGCGCCGTCTCGCGGTCGCGGATCTCGCCCACCAGGATCACGTCCGGGTCCTGGCGCAGGATGGTGCGCAGGACCTTGGCGTAGGTCACCCCGATCTCCTCGTTGATCGGGATCTGCACGATCCCCTCGAGATCGTACTCGACCGGGTCCTCGGTGGTGATGATCTTCACCTCGATCGAGTTCGACTCCTGCAGGACCGAGTAGAGCGTCGTGGTCTTGCCCGAGCCGGTCGGCCCGGTCACCAGCACGATGCCGTTCGGCAGTTGCGCCAGGCGGCGCACCACGGCGAGCTGCTCGCCGCGCAGCCCCAGGTTCTCCAGGTCGAGATGCACGATGCTGCGGTCGAGCACGCGCATCACGCACGACTCGCCGTACACGGTCGGCAGCGTCGACACGCGCAGGTCGACCGGCCGCCCGCCGATGGCCAGCTCGATCCTGCCGTCCTGCGGAATGCGCGTCTCGGCGATGTCCAGGTTGGCCATCACCTTGACGCGCGAGATCAGCGGCACGGCGAGCGTCACCGGCGGCGGCTCCATCTCGTAGAGGACGCCGTCCACGCGGTAGCGCACCTTGAACTCCCCGCCGAACGGCTCCAGGTGGATGTCGGAGGCGCGCTCCTTGATCGCCTGGAAGAGGATGTAGTTGAGGAGCTTCACCACCGGGGCGGCGTGCGCCAGCGCGGAGCGGTCCTCGAGGTCGAGCGCGCCGCTCAAGGCATCGCGCTTGAGCTCGTCCACCGCCGCGCCCATGCCCTTCCGCGCGTCCTGCGTGCCGTAGTGCTTCTCCAGCGCCTGCTCCAGCGCGGCGCCGTCGGCGATCGCCCCCTTCACCTCGCACCCGGACAGGAAGCGCAGCTCGTCCAGGCAGCTCGCGTTCAGCGGGTCGGCCAGGGCCACGGTCAGCACTCCCCCCTCCAGACGCACCGGCAGGACGCGCAGCAGGGTCGCGGTCGAGGCGTCGATCTTGGCGAGCGCCTCGGGGGCGATCTGCAGCGTCGAGAGATCGACCACCGTCATGCCGGCCTGGAGGCCCAGCGCCTTGGCCAGATCCGCCCGCCCGATCGCGCCCATGCGCACCAGGATCTCGCCGATGGCGCCGCCGCCCTTGCGCTGCTCCGCCAGCGCCTCCTGAATCTGGCCCTCGTGGACCTTCCCCATTTCCTTCAAGATCTGCCCGAGGAGCTTGCGGGCGGTCATGTCCTGCCCTCTGGCGCCGCCGGGAGGCCGAGCTTCCCGGAGAAGTCGTTGCGGTTCATGCAGTACTCGAGCGCCGTCTCCTTGGTAATCGCGCCCTTCTTCACCAGCTCGAGCAGGTGGTCGTCGAGGAGCAGCATACCCAGCTTGCGCGAGGTCTGGATCACCGACGGGATCTTGAAGGTCTCGTTCTTGCGGATGTGGTTCTCCACGGCCGGCGTGCTCACCAGGATCTCGAAGGCGGCCACGCGTCCCTTTCCGTCGGCGCGCGGCATCAGCACCTGCGAGATCACCGCCAGCAGGGCGACCGCGAGCTGGGCGCGAATCTGCTCCTGCTGCTCGTGCGGGAAGCTGTCGATGATGCGGTCCACGGTGCGTGCCGACCCGGTGGTGTGCAGGGTGGCGAACACCAGATGGCCGGTCTCGGCCGCCGTGATCGCCGTGCTGATCGTCTCGTTGTCGCGCATCTCGCCCAGCAGCATCACGTCCGGATCCTGGCGCAGCCCGCGGCGCAGCGCCTCGGCGAAGCCCGGCACGTCGCGGCCCACCTCGCGCTGCATGATCAACGACTTGCGGTGCGTGTGGTAGTACTCGATCGGGTCCTCGATGGTGATGATGTGCTGGTCGTACGTGCGGTTGATGTAGTCCACCATCGTGGCCAGCGTGGTGGTCTTGCCCGAGCCGGTGGGACCGGTCACCAGGACCAGACCGCGCGGCTGATTGAGCAGGTCGCGCACGCTCGCCGGCAGACCGATCTCCTCGAAGGTGAGCAGCGTGCTCGGGATGAGGCGCAGGGCCGCTCCGTAGTTGCCCTTCTCCTTGAAAATCGAACAGCGGAAGCGCGCCCGCTCCTCGAAGGCGACGGCGAAGTCCGAGGTGCCGACCCGCTCCAGCTCGTCCCACTTGCCCGCCGGGGCCAGCTCCTTGACCAGAGCGCGCGTGTCCGCCGCCGTCAGGTCCGGCAGGTCGAGCGAGCGCAGCCGCCCGTGCAGGCGGATGACCGGCGGCCGGCCGACCGTGAGGTGCAGGTCGGAGCCGTTGGCCTCGATCGTGGTCAGCATCAGTTTCTTCAGATCGAAGTTCACGCGGCGCTCCCAGGAAGTGGCGGTCAGCCTCTCATTCCAGCGAATGCGCGATGCGCAGGATCTCGGGCACGGTGGTCGTGCCGTTCACGACCTTGCGCGCTCCGTCCTCGAGCAGCGTCGTCATGCGGCCGCTGGCGCGGGCGCGCTCGCGCACCACGTGCGTGGCCGCGCCCTGGAAGACCAGCTCGCGCAAGCCGGAGTCCATCTCCAAGAGCTCGAACACGCCCACGCGGCCACGGAAGCCGGTGCGGTCGCAGCGCGCGCATCCCTCCGCGCGGTAGAGCTGGCGCCCGCGCGTCGCCTCCGCGTCGAGGCCGATGGCGCGCAGTTCGCTCTCCTCCGGCCGGTGCGGCTGGCGGCAGTGCGGGCAGAGCACGCGCACCAGCCGCTGCGCCATGACCGCCTGCACCGAGGCGGACACCAGGAAGGGCTTGATGCCCATGTCGATGAGGCGCGTCAGCGCCGAGGGAGCGTCGTTGGTGTGCAGCGTGGAGAACACCAGGTGACCGGTCAGCGCCGCCTGCACCGCGATCTCCGCGGTCTCGCGATCGCGGATCTCGCCGACCAGGATGATGTTGGGCGCCTGGCGCAGCATGGCGCGCAGGATGCGCGCGAAGTCGAGGCCGATCTTCCCTCGCACCTGGCACTGGTTGATGCCCTCGAGCTGGTACTCCACCGGGTCCTCGGCGGTGATGATCTTGACGTCCGGCCGGTTCAGCTCCTTGAGGGCCGCGTACAGGGTGGTCGTCTTGCCGGAACCGGTCGGCCCGGTGACCAGGAAGATGCCGTTCGGCCGGCGGATGATGGAGCGGAAGCGCGCGTAGTCCGCGGCGTCGAAGCCGAGCTCCTCGAGCGACACCAGGCCGCGCTCCTGGTCGAGGATGCGCATGACCATCGATTCGCCGTGGTTCGCCGGCAGCACCGAGGCGCGGATGTCGAGATCGCGCCCTTGCACCCTCATGCCGATGCGCCCGTCCTGAGGCTTGCGCTTCTCCGCGATGTCCATGTTCGCCATGAGCTTGAGGCGCGACAGGAGGGGCGCGTGCAGGTGGGAAGGGTGGCTGGTGCGCTCGGCCAGCACGCCGTCCACGCGGTAGCGCACGCGCACCCGGTCCGCGAACGGTTCGACGTGGATGTCCGACGCGCGCTCCTCCAGCGCGGCCTCCACCATCTTCTGCACCAGGCGGATGATGGGCGCGTCGTCCGCGGAGTCGTCGCCGCGCGCGGCCGCTTGCGCCGGTTCGTCCGCCCCGCCCAGGCCGTACGCCTCGCGAATGGCCGCCTTGAGCGCCGTGGGCGAGGCGATGGCCGCGCCCAGCTCGCGGTTCAAGAGGAAGCCCAGGTTGTCCAGCTCGAAGACGCGCAGCGGATCATCCAGGGCGACGATGAGCTTGCCCTTCTTCTCCACCAGGGGCAGGAAGTTCTGCTCCTCCACGAGCTGCCGCGGGACCAGGCGGATGATCGGTTCCGGTACCTTGCCCTTGCGCAGGTCGACGTACGGGAGCTGCGCCTGCTGGGCCAGCGCCTTCGCCACCTGCTCCTCCTGGCAGAGGCCCAGCGCCACGAGCGCCTCGCCGACGCGCAGCTTCTTGCCCTTCTGGTAGTTGAGAGCCTTCGCCAGGGCCTGTTCGTCAACGGCGCCCATCTCGACGAGGATCTGGCCGAGCAGCTTGCGGGTCATCGGGCCCTGCGGAGGTCCTCCTGCGGAGGTCACTGGTCCTTCGAACGGTCTAGCGTGCGCAGCGCCAGAGTGTAACGACGGCGCCGCCGAGGGCCAGCCCGCGGCGCGGCCGTAACCGCACGCGAAAACCCGGGGCGCGCGGGCGAATCTCCAGATGAAAGCTCCCGGCCGATCCTCTAGGCTGTCGGGCTTATGCGCTTTCCGGGTTCCATCATGCCGTGCATGCTCGCAGCGGCGGGTTGCGCCTGTCCTCAGGACGTCGATCTCCGCACTCCGGAGAGCACGCTCGACTCCTTCCGCCAGGCCTTCAGTTGCGACGACGCCGCCGACCTGGAGTACCGCTGCTTCTCCAGCGACGTCAAGCAGGCCTTCGGCGGCCTGAGCGCCTACGCCGTCGGGCGCGAGGTGTTCCGGCGCGAGCATCCCCTGCTCGTCGCCTACCTCGGGCTGAGCGACCTCGAGGAGCGCATCGCCGTGGCCTACGGCGAGGACGGCAACAGCGCCGTGGCCAGCATCGACACGGGCGAGGGCGTCCTGGAGGTGCTGCTGGTGAACGAACCCGAGTACCTACTGGCGCATCCGGACGGGTCCGTCACCCGGGAGTATGCGGACCGCGTGACGGCGCGCCGCGCCGGGTCCGACCAGGTGCTGGCGGTGATCCAGGACCGGGATCTGCCGGCCGAACCGGTCAAGCCCATCCAACGCATCGAACTGAGGTCCCGGTGGGTCATCGCGTCCCTGCCGGGCCTCGACCAGGCAGTGCAGGCAGTCGACAAGACGAGCCAAGCGGCCCCGTGACGGGCCGACGAGAGGAGAACCATGACGGAGCAACTGGTCTTTTTCTTTGGTGAGGGCAAGGCCGACGGCGATGCCAAGATGAAGCACACGCTCGGCGGCAAGGGCGCCAACCTGGCCGAGATGACGAACCTCGGCATCCCGGTTCCCCCGGGCTTCACCATCAGCACCGACTGCTGCGGCTACGTCTCGAAGAACAAGTCCTGGCCGAAGGGCCTGGAGAAGATGGTCAAGACGGCGCTCGCCCGGTTGGAGAAGGTCGTCGGCAAGAAGTTCGGGGACGCCCGCGATCCCCTGCTCGTGTCGGTGCGCTCCGGCGCCGCCTCCTCCATGCCCGGCATGATGGACACGGTCTTGAACCTCGGCTTGAGCCCGCAGTCGGTCAAGGGGCTGGCCAAGAAGAGCGGGAACGCCCGCTTCGCCTGGGACTCGTACCGCCGCTTCATCAACATGTTCGGCAACGTGGTATGCGGCGTGGGCCACGACCGGTTCGAGGAGGCCATGGCCGCGGTGAAGGCGCAGCACGGCGCCGAGAAGGACCTCGACCTGGACGCCGCGGCCATGGAGGACCTGGCCAAGCGCTACCTCAAGATCTTCGAGAAGGCCACGGGTGAGCCCTTCCCCAGCGACCCCTGGGAGCAGCTCCAGCGCGCCATCAACGCCGTCTTCCAGTCGTGGGACAACGATCGCGCGGTCACCTACCGCCGGCTCAACAAGATCACCGGCCTGCGCGGCACGGCGGTGAACGTGCAGACCATGGTCTACGGCAACTACGGCGACAACTCCGCCACCGGCGTGTGCTTCACGCGCGACCCGAGCACCGGCGAAAACGTCTTCTACGGCGAGTTCCTGCCCAACGCCCAGGGCGAGGACGTGGTCGCGGGCATCCGCACTCCGCTGCCCATCGCCGACATCGACCAGCACATCCGCGGCATCTACGACCAGCTCATCGGCATCAAGCACCAGCTCGAGGAGCACTACCACGATGTCCAGGACATCGAGTTCACGGTCCAGGAGGGGGAGCTGTACATGCTGCAGACCCGGACCGGCAAGCGCACCGGCAAGGCGGCGGTGCGCATCGCGGTGGAGATGGTCAAGGAGAAGCTCATCTCCAAGAAGGAGGCCATCCGCCAGGTCGATCCCGCGGCGCTCGACCAGCTCCTGCACCCCGACTTCGATCCGCACTGCGAGAAGAAGGAGATCGGCAAGGGCCTGCCGGCGTCGCCCGGCGCCGCGTCCGGCCGCATCTACTTCTCGGCGGACGACGCCGAGGCCGCGGCGGCGCGCGGCGAGGCGGTCATCCTGGTGCGCCACGAGACCTCGCCCGAGGACATCGGCGGCATGCACGTCTCCAAGGGCATCCTCACGTCGCGCGGCGGCATGACCTCGCACGCGGCGGTCGTCGCCCGCGGTATGGGCACCTGCTGCGTGGCCGGCTGCGGCGACATCTCCATCGACGACAAGAACAAGACCATGACCTCGCGCGGCGTCACCCTCAAGGAGGGGGACTGGATCTCGCTCGACGGGTCACTCGGCAAGGTCTACGAGGGCAAGCTGCCGACCATCGAGCCGCAGTTCACCAAGGAGTTCGAGACGCTCATGAGCTGGGCGGACGAAAAGCGCCGCCTCAAGGTGCGCACCAACGCCGACACGCCCAAGGACTGCGAGGTGGCGCGCCGCTTCGGCGCCCAGGGCATCGGCCTGTGCCGCACCGAGCACATGTTCTTCGACGAGACCCGCATCATGGCGGTGCGCGAGATGATCGTCGCCGCCAACAAGGAGCAGCGCAAGGTCGCGCTCGACAAGCTGCTGCCGCACCAGCGCAGCGACTTCATCGGCATCTTCAAGGCGATGGACGGCCTGCCGGTGACCATCCGCCTGCTCGACCCGCCGCTGCATGAGTTCCTGCCGCTCACCGACGAGTCGCAGGCCGAGGTGGCGAAGTCCATGGGCGTCAAGGTCGACGTCATCCGCCGCAAGGTCTCCGAGCTGCACGAGATCAACCCCATGCTCGGGCACCGCGGCTGCCGCCTCGGGCTGACGCATCCCGAGATCTACGAGATGCAGGTGCGCGCCATCGTCGAGGCGGTCACCGCCTGCGAGCAGGAGGGCGTCAAGGTCCTGCCCGAGATCATGCATCCGCTGGTCGCCACGCGCACCGAGCTGACGCAGCTCCGCGCCATGACCGAGCGCGTCATCGAGGAGGTGCGCCAGGAGTCCGGTCTCAAGGCCGACATCCTCATCGGCACGATGATCGAGGTGCCGCGCGCCGCGCTGACCGCGGATGAGATCGCCGAGCAGGCCGACTTCTTCTCCTTCGGCACCAACGACCTCACGCAGATGACCTTCGGCTTCTCGCGCGACGACACCGGTCCCATCCTCATCCACTACCAGACCACGGGCATCCTCGACGTCGATCCCTTCGCCTGCCTCGACGTCACCGGCGTCGGGCAGTTGGTGCGCATGGCGGTGGAGAAGGGCCGCAAGACGCGCCGCTCGCTCAAGTGCGGCATCTGCGGCGAACACGGCGGCGACCCGAAGTCGATCGCCTTCTGCAACGAAGTCGGGCTGGACTACGTGTCCTGCTCGCCGTATCGCGTGCCGATCGCGCGCCTCGCCGCGGCGCAGGCGAGCCTCGGCCAGGTGACGGCAACGGAGTAGCCGCTCCCTCAGGTCAACGGGCGGGGCCCGCCGCGGCCATCCGCGGCGGGCCCCGCCCTCCCCTCCCGGCTGAAAGCTGATCGCTGAAAGCTGACAGCTTCCTGCTACTTCACCACCGCCCCGTCCCCCCAGGCGCAGATGCGGTTGCCGCCCAGGTTCGAGGCGGTGCGCATGGCGCGCAGCGCCCTTTCCACGAAGTCCTCGACGGTCGTGACGTCCTCGCTCGGCAGCGCCGCGATGCCGACGCTGGCGCGGATCGCGATCTCCTCCGGGCCGGCGCTGACCGTGCGCGAGCAGACCTGCTGGAAGACGCGGTCCGCCATGCGGCGCGCGCCCTCGAGGGTGGTGTGCGGCAGGAGCAGCAGGAAGCGCGCGTCGTCCACGCGGCCGGCGCAGTCCACGTCGCGCGATTCACAGAGGAAGATGCCGGCCACCTCGAGCAGGATCTCCTGCGCCACCGGCTTGCCGCAGGTGCGGCTGACCTCGGCGTAGTTCTCCACGTCGACCAGCAGGATCGCCAGCGGCTGGCCGTAGCGCTGCGCCTTCTTGAACTCCTCCTCGAGCTTCAGGGTCATGTACGCCTTGTGGTGCAGGCCGGTGAGCGAGTCGGAGATCTTGCTCACGATGGGGTCGCTCGCCGCCGGACCGGTGCGCAGAAGTTCCTTGAGGAAGCGGTCGCGCGTGGGAGAACGCCCGGTCAGGACGCTCTGCGCCTGTACCTCGGGGGCGACGCGCGCCTGCGCGATCTCCTCCAGGTCGTCCGCGAGCAGCGGCTCGCACAGGATCAGGTCCGCTCCCTCGGCACGAGCGCGGCCCCGGCCGTAGGCGTCGCCGTCTTCCAGGACCAGGGCGACCGGCAGCGGCCGCGGGGACGCCAGGGCCTTGGCCTCGCGGCAGAGCTCGAAGCCCGAGAGCTTCGGCAGGATTCCGTCGGCCACGATCAGGTCCGCGCCCTCCTGGCGCAAGAGGTTCAACGCGTCGACCCCGTCCTGCGCTTCCTCCACCCGGTAGCCCCGCCCTTCCAGGAATCGGCGCACCGCGCTCCGCGACTCGCTCGCGAGCCTGGCCACGACCGCGCGCTTGCTTTCGGCCATTCTGACCTCCCGTGAGGCCGCGCGGCGGCGTCCGGCGCCCAGCCGCCCGCGACGCGCCGTGAAGGACCTCCGAGCTCTTATCGACCAAGGGAGCGCGCCGCTTGAAGGAAAAATGTTCCCGCCAGCGCGATCACACAGCCCGCGGTGCAACCGCTAACTCGCGCTCAACTCGCGAATTATGTCGTCCGGGATCTCGAGGTTCGAGTGCGATGCCTGCACGTCGTCGTGCTCGTCGAAGGCGGCGAGGAGCTTCAGGATCCTCTCGGCGTTCGTGCGGTCGAGGGTCACGAGGTTCTGCGGGATCATCGCGATCTCGGCCTTGTGCGCCGGGTAGCCGGCCGCCACCAGCCCCTTGTGCAGAGGCGCGAGCGCGGTCGGCTCGGCAAGGACCACGAACTGATCTCCTTCCCGGCGCAGATCCTCGGCTCCCAGATCCATCACTGCTTCCGTCAGCCGGTCCTCGTCCACGCCCTCGACAGCGACTTCTACCCGGGCCCGAGCCTCGAACATCCAGGCGACCGAACCCGCGTCCGCCAACCTCCCGCCGAACCTCTCCAGGAGCTTGCGCATCTCGGAGGCCGTGCGGTTGCGGTTGTCCGTCAGGCAGTCCACCAGCATGGCCACGCCGCCGGGTCCGTATGCCTCGTAGCGGATCTCCTCGAAGGCCTGGCCCGCCAATTCGCCGGTGCCACGCTTGATGGCGCGGTCGATGCGTTCCTTGGGCATGTTGTCGGCGCGCGCCTTCTCGATCGCCAGCGCCAGGCGCGCGTTCATCGCCGGATCTCCCCCGCCGATGCGGGCCGCGCTGGTGATGAGCTTGGCATGCTTGGAGAAGATCGCCCCCTTCTTGGCGTCCACCGCCGCCTTGCGGTGCTGGATGTTGGCCGAGTGTGAATGACCTGCCATGTCCGTGAACCGCCCCGCGCTCCACGCCCGAAGCGTCCGCGATGCCGTAGCACCAGCCTACCACGCCTCCTCCGCCGCCGCGCGGTGCCGGAGGATGGCGAACTGACACACGGTCCTCGGTTCAGCGCTTGGAGAACTGGAAGGCGCGTCGCGCCCCGCGCAGCCCGTACTTCTTGCGCTCCTTCATGCGGCTGTCGCGCGTGAGATGCCCGTTCTCGCGCAGCGCCGCCTCGAAGCCCGGCTCGATGGCCTTGAGAGCGCGGCCGATGCCCAGCGCCACCGCGCCGGCCTGGCCCGTGATCCCTCCGCCCGACACGCTCACGAACACGTCGAACTTGTCCGCCGTGCTCGTCGCGCGCAGCGGGCCGATCACCGTGAGCTGCGCCTGCTGCGTGGGAAAGTAAACGCGGCATTCCCGGCCGTTGACCATGATGGTGCCAGTGCCGCTCTTCACGCGCACGCGCGCGACCGACGACTTGCGCCGGCCCGTGCCCCAGACGAACCGGTCGAGCACCAGCGGCGCGGCCGGCAGCTCTGGCGCCGGCGGTGTCTGGATTCCTTCGGTCTGGTCGGTGCTGGTCGTTTCCTCAGGCTCCATTTCGCTCCACTCGCGCTTTCTCAGACGGTCTCGGGAAAGAGCTGAGGCTGCTGGGCGGTGTGCGGATGCTGCGGGCCCGCGTACACCTTGAGCTTGGCGAACAGCTTGCGCCCCAGTTTGTTCTTGGGCAGCATGCGGCGCACCGCGAGCTGCACCACCCGGGCCGGACTACGTTCGAACACCTCGGTCATCGGCTCTCGCCTGAGTCCGCCCAGCCAGCCGGTATGGTAGGTGAGGAGCCGCGTGCGCGCCCGGTCGGGCGGCGACACCTTCACCTTGTCCGCGTTGACCACGATCACGAAGTCGCCCGTATCGACATGCGGAGTGTAGACGGGACGGTGCTTGCCCATCAGCACCGTGGCGATGCGGACGGCGAGCCGCCCGAGGACCTGGTCCGTGCCATCGACGACCAGCCAGCGGCGCTGCACCTCCTCGGGCTTGGCCACGTACGAACCCATGAATCCGCTCCAGTCTGATCGCTCGCTCGCGAGGGCTGCGCCCGCCAGACAGTTCCGGCCCGCGGCGCAAAACGAGCGACTTTAGCTGCTGCCTCGCCGAAGTCAAGAACCAGCGGCGGCTTCTGTGGCCCGCTCCGCGCGAGGCAGGAAGAGCAGGCTGCCGCCAATCGGCCGGTAATGAGGGTACTCGAAGTTCAGACGCGCCTCCTCGAGACCCGCCAGGCCCGGGAACACCTCGAGGATGCGGCGCAGGTGTTCGATCTTGGTCTCCACCGGAATGTCGTTCAGGCCGAAGTCCTTGGAGCTGCGTGCACGGCCCCACTCCACGAGAGCCCCCGAGGCGGTGACCAGGTGGACCTCGCCCCGCGCCACGATCGCTCCCTGGACCGACCTCCGCACCTCGAAGGCCACGGGCGCGGTCTGCCGGATGAGGCGTGCAGCCGGCTCGCGCAGAGCCAGGATTTCCGCCGCAACCTGAGCAGCAGAAATGACTTCTGGGTCTTCTGCCCGGCAGCCGACGAGCGGTGCACGAGCGAGCACCAGGCCGTTCACCGGCAGGATCGGATAGTCGAAGAGGGAATCCGCGTCCCGGGGCTCCGCATGGACGATGACGCCCGCCTCATCCACGAGGTAGCGGCGCGCGCCGTTCTCGATGGCGACCAGGGGCTTCCGCAGCACCAGGTCGACCTGCGCGCGGTTCGGAAAGAGCCGTTCGACGCCGCTCACCGCGGCGATCCAGGGAGACGCGCAACCGAGCGCGTTCGCCAGGCGGGAGGCGAAATCCTGGTCGAAGATCGACACCTCGTCGCTCTCGCCCAGGTCGGCGCGGATGAGATCGGCCACCGGCGGCGGCAGCCAGGAAGGCGCGGCGACCGCCACGGTGGTCGCCGGATCCACGACGAAGCGCCGGTCCTCCCGGGCGATTCCCGCGAGATGGCGTGCCGCCAGGCCGAGGCACGAAAGGACGACCACTGCGGCCAGCAGGCGCGCGGCCGGCGTGGCGGCCCGCCGCCAGCGCTGCGGGTCCGCGGCATCCCGGCCGCCCTTCCCTTGCCTCCTGGTCATGCCTCGATCGCCTTCAGTCGGCTCGCGGGCCGACCGTGGTCAGCGCGGGCGATCAGGTGACGCGGGTGGCCGTCGCTCTGGTGGTCTCGACGACGCGCCGCTCCTCCGTGCCTCCCGTGCTGCGCAGCAGGCCCTCGATGTCGCCGATGTACATCTCCAGGGTCGTCACCATCGAGTCGAGCCGCTCGCGATCGAGGTTGATCGCCCTGTCGGCCTTGTGCAGGTCCAACTCGTGGTTGAACAGGTCCACGACGACCTTCACCGCACTGAGCCGCCGCGCGATGCCTTCCGCGGCGCCACCTGTGGCTTTTTCCATTTCAGGATCCCCCTCGGGGTTGCTGATTCCGGATGCTCTCTTGGACAGGAAGCCAGGGGGAGGCGTCGCCGCTCCCTACCCGACTGCGCCGCAATCTAGCAGGAGCGGCGCGCGGCCGACAAGCAGGAAATGCGGGCGCGCGACCCGGCGCGCCCGTGGTTTCCCGTTGCCTTTCCCGGCGCCTCCGCTGAGAATGCCGTATCCCCTCTCTCCCGCTGGAGCCCTCTCGCGAGCTTGAAGGAAGCCCTCAGACGCGCCTCCGCCGCCTCCCCGGCCGCGCGCCGCACCTATCGGGGGCTGGTTCTGAATCCCTTCCAGGAGGAGGCGCTCGACGCCATCGCCGCCGGCCGCTCCGTGCTGCTTTCCGCCCCCACCGGCGCAGGGAAGACGCTGGTGGCGGAGTACGCCATCGAGGAGACCCTCAAGCGGGGACGCCGCGCCATCTATACCGCGCCCATCAAGGCCCTCTCCAACCAGAAGTACCGCGACTTCAAGGCCGACCCGAGCATCGACGTCGGCATCATGACCGGCGACGTGACCATCAACCCGGGCGCGCCGCTCCTGGTGATGACCACCGAGATCTTCCGCAACGCGGTCTTCGAGGCGCCGGCGGAGCTGGGCGACGTCGAGTACGTCGTCTTCGACGAGATCCACTACATGGATGATCTCGAGCGGGGCACCGTCTGGGAGGAGTCGATCATCTTCGCCCCGCCGCAGATCAAGTTCATCTGCCTGTCGGCCACGGTCTCGAATCTCGGGCAGTTCGGCCAGTGGATCCGCCTGACGCGCGGCACGCCGCTGGAGATCATCCGTCACGGCGAACGTCCGGTCCCGCTCCGGCACTATCTCTTCTTCCCCGGCCACGGCCCGGTGCGCGCGGACAAGTCCACCCGCTTCCCCAGACCCGGCCCGAAGAAGCGCACGCGCGGGCCCAAGCACAACGTCATCGACCTGGTGCAGCAGAACGGCACCATGCCGGTGCTGTTCTTCTGCTTCAGCCGCAAGGAGTGCGAACGGCGCGCGCGCAACAACCTGGAGCGCGGCCTGCTCGATCCCGCGACGCAGCTCCGCATGGACCAGCGCTTCGACGAGGTCTGTGCCCAGTTCCAGATGCGGCGCGACGCAACCCTCGAGGAGCTGCGCGTCCTCGCCCTGCACGGCGTCAGCTACCACCACGCCGGCCTGCTGCCCCTGCACAAGGAGCTGGTGGAGCGCCTGTTCACCTCCGGCCTGCTGCGCCTGCTCTTCACCACCGAGACCTTTGCTCTCGGCATCAACATGCCGGCGCGTACCGTCGTCTTCTCGAGCCTGCGCAAGTTCGACGGCTGCGGCTTCGACTTCATCAAGGCGCGCGAGTACCAGCAAATGGCGGGGCGCGCCGGCCGCCAGGGCATCGACAGTGAAGGCCTGGTCTACAGCGTCATCGACGACCCGCGCGTGCGCAGCCCGCGCGACGTGGAGAACATCCTCTTCGGCCAGATTGAGCCCATTCGCAGCCGCTTCAACCTCTCCTACTCCACGCTCATCAACCTGCATCGCGCGCTCGGCCCGCGCATCTTCCAGGCGTGGGAGCGCTCCTTCAACAACTTCCAGTGGGTGCGCATGCCGCGGCAGAAGCGCGAGAAGAACCAGCGCCAGCAGCAGGAGGCCATCAGCCGGCGTCTCGCCCTGCTGCGCGACCTCGGCTGCATCGCCGGCGAGAACGAGGTCACGCCCAAGGGCGAGCTGGCGGCGGCGATCAACGGCTTCGAGCTGACCGTGGCCGAGCTCAACTGCTCCGGCCTGCTCGAGTGGTTCACGGAGCTGCAGCTGCTGGTGGTCATCGCCGCGCTCGTCTTCGAGGAGCGGCCGAACGACGTCTACCGGCGCCTGGACAAGCGCCTCCTGGCCGAGCACAGAAAGGACGTTGAGGCGGTGATCGCTCGCCTCATCGAGGCCGAGCGGCGCCACGGTGTGGCGCCGACCGTGCGGCCTCTCGGCTTCCAGCCGGGCGCGGTCATCCAGGCCTTCGCCCAGGGCGCCGCCTTCGAGCAGGTGGCGCAGCTCACGAACGCCTCGGAAGGCGACCTGGTGCGCATCTTCCGCCTCACCCTGCAGGTGCTGAGGCAGCTACGCAAAGCGGTGCGCGGCCGGCCTGCCTTCACGGACAAGCTCGACCGCGCGATGGCGCTCATCAACCGCGACGCGGTCGATGCGAAGAGACAGCTTGAACTGGGCTAACGAATCCTCAGCGCGAAGGGCATGATCGCCTGCACGCAGTCCGGGCCGAGGCCGCCGCCGCAACTCTCCAGCAGCATCTCGGCCGTGGCCGCGAAGTCGCCGTAGCCGAGCCTGACCAGCAGGCGCCGCGCCTGCCCCTCGATCGTGGTCATCTCGTCGAAGGCCTCCTCGATCTGCTCGAAGAAGTTGGGTGCCTCGGGATACTCGACGATCGAGACGGTCTTCGGGTCGAGGCCGCCGCCGGCCAACTCGCACGCCAGGGCGATCGACTCCTCGATCCCGCCGAGGCGGTCCACCAGGTTGAGGTCGACCGCCTGCCGGCCGGTCCAGACGCGGCCGCGCGCCAGGGTCTCGAGCACTTGCGGGTTCATCCCGCGGCCCTTCGAGACCTTGTCGATGAACTCCTCGTAGACCTGCAGCATGTTGTCGTGGATCTTCTTCTTCACGGCCGGGCCGACGCCGTTCCGCAGGATCGCCATCTCCTGCCAGTGCGGGCCGATGCCGACCGCCTCGATGTTGATGTGCATCTTCTTCATCGTGCCGGACGGGTCGGGCAGCATGGAGACCACGCCGATCGAACCGGTGATGGTGCTCGGCTGCGCCACGATGCGGTCGCAGCCCATGGAGATCCAGTAGCCGCCCGAACCCGCCACCCCGCCCATGGACGCGATGATCGGCTTCTTCGCCTTCACGCGCTGCGTCGCGCGCCAGATCATGTCGCTGGCGATGGCGCTGCCGCCCGGGCTGTTCACGCGCAGGATCACGGCCTTGACCCAGTCGTCCGCGAGCACCGTGTCGAGTGCCTTGACGATCGTGTCACAGCCCATGGCCGAGATCGACCCGTCGAAGCCCGACTTGCTCTTGCCGCTCTGGATCGGGCCGGTGGCGTAGACCATGGCGATGCGCGGCTCGTCGGGCAGCTCCCGCTTGGCCGGTTTCAGGAGCTTGACCATGAGCTGCAGCATGGCGAATGGGCTCTCGAGCATCTTCTCCAGCTCTTCCTTGCCCGAGTCGCCGTAGTCCTCGTCGTACTCGACCTTGCCGCCGAACACCTCCTCGCAGCGCTGGTCGAACTCGTCGCGGTAGCCGACCAGGGAGATGAGGCCGGCCTCCTGCGCCCGGCGCGGCGTGACGATCATCTCGTCGAACAACGCCTCGACCTGGTCGCGGCCGATGCCGCGCTGCGTCGCGATCGTGTCCAGGATCTGGCCGTAGAACTCCTCGAGCAGCAAGCCGATGACCTTGCGCTGCTCCTCGCTCATGGTGCTGCGCGCCAGCTCCTCGTAGGCCGTCTTGAAGTCGCCGATGTGGTCCACCTCGACCTTCAGGTCGATGAGCGCGAGCAGGTCCTTCAGGTACATGATCTCGGCCAGCAGGCCCTCGAGCACGACCATGCCCGAAGGAGGCATGGCCAGCACGTCGGCCACGGAGGCGAACATGAGCGACCGCTGGTCCATGGTCTCGGCGTAGCACACGATCTTCTTGCCCGCCTCCTTGACGGCGCGCAGCTCCTTCAGCAAGTCGATGCTGCGCGCGAAGTCCGGCGCGCCCTTGACCGTGAGCCGGACGCCTGCGACCGCGGGATCGGCGGCGACCTGCCGCAGGAGCAGCAGGCGCGCCCGGAAGTTGCGTTGCTGCGGGCCGATGGGAACCGCGGCCGGCGGGTCCTCCTGGTCGGCGCCCTTGATCGTCAGATCGACGACCTTGATCTTGGCCTGCGGCGCGGCGCCGCCTTCCTGGTCGGGCGCGGCGGCCCAGGCCGCGGGCGCCAGCGCCGCGGCGCCAAGTGCCAGGGCCGCGAACCAGGACTTCCTGTTCAGGATCCTCATGTACGGACTCCTCCACGTATTCGGGGTCGATGCCAGCGTCCGGCGCCGCCGCGGGCAGAAGGGAAGTTCGCTCCCTTCGCGCTGCCCGCGGCCGCGCCGCTGCCGATGGATTGCTCGATCCAGGCACGCACGATACCAGACGGACCGAATAGCACCTGCCGTGCCCATGGCGACTCTGCCTCTGCCGGCCCGGCGCGGTGCAGCGGAAAGACCGTACGCGCCGCCAGGATCACCTGCTCCGGACAGGGAGCCGCGCTCCCGCTCACGCCGGCCAGAACCCGACAGCACCAGGAATCAAGCCGGCGTGTGCAGCATCGGCACAGCGCGGCGGCGCCACAACCAAACGTGTCCGCGCTCACTGGTCGGGTCCTGCCGGCGCCGCCGCGAGCTTGAAGTTCGAAGTCCGAAGTCCGAAGTTGGAAGCCGGAGGCCCCTTCGACCGACTGCCGGCCTCCGCGCACTGAGATGCCTCGGGTTCTCGGCCGGGAGGTTGGGGACCTTTGCGCCGTGCGAAGACTCTGGCGGGCAGTGCCACAGGCGAATGGCCCTTCCCTCCTAGAAGAACGCGCGATCCCCCAGGGCCTCGCGGTACACCTCGATGGTCTCGTTCACCATTCGCGCCAGGCCGAAACGCTCCGCCACCCGGGCGCGGCCCGCCTCCCCCATCCTGCGGCTCTCGTCCCGGTCCGTCATGAGCCGCTTCCAGCTCGCGGCAAGCCGGCGGTCGTCGCCCTGCTCGACCAGGAGTCCGGTCACGCCGTGCGCCACCACCTCGGGGATCGCCGCGGTGCGCGTGGCGAGCACCGGCCGGGAGGCCGCCATCGCCTCGAGGTAGACCAGGCCGAGGCCCTCGTAGCGGGAGGGCAGCACGAACAGATCGCATGCGGCGAGCAGGTCCGGGATGTCGCCGCGGATGCCGAGGAAGTCCACCGTGCCGCAGAGGCCCAGGCCGGCCGCCAGGCCGCGCAGGCGCTCGGTCTGGCCGTAGAAGGGATCGCCCCCGGCCAGCAGCAGCCGGAAATCGCAACCGTCCGCGCACAGGCGCGCCGCCGCGCGGAAGAGCGTGGCGTGGTCCTTCTGTGGGTGGAAGCGCGCCACGCACAGCGCCGCGTGCGTGGCCGGGCCGATGCCGAGACGCGCGCGCGTGCTCTCCCGCGCCCCGCTCTCGAAGCGCGTTGCATCGATGCCGTAGTACACGCGCCGCAGGCGCTCCCGCGGCGCCCGCCCCCGCGCCACCGTGTACTCGAGCACGTGGTCCGAGAGGGCGATGATGCGCCGCGGCACGCGGCTCAGGACGCCATGCACGCGACCGATCACCTGGCGCTTCAGCGCCTGCTCCTCGTTGTGCTTGGACGCGACCAGCGCGCCGGGGCGCGCCAGGAGCGCCGCCAGGGCGCCCAGGGCGTCCGCCTTCAGCAGGTGCGTGTGCACGAGGTCGTAGCGGCCGCGGCGCATGAGCGCGGCCAGGCGCAGGCACGTGGCCGGCGCGTCCGCCGGGTGCTCGAAGCGCACCTTGGCCACCTTGGCGCCCGAGGAGAGAAACTCCGGCGCCAGGCTCCCCGCCCCCTTTAGGTAGGCCACGTCGACCTGAAAACCGCGCAGCAGCAGGCCGCGCGCCAGCCAGAGCAGGTGCTTCTCCGCCCCGCCCACGTCGAGGGTGGTGATGACGAACAGGATGCGCGCGGCGCGCTTCATGTCTTCCTCGCCGCGAGCGAGCGGTAGAGCGCCGCGTACTGCTGCAGCATCGCGGTGAGCGAGAAGTCCGCGGCCACTCGCCTCCTGCCGGCTTCGCCGAAGCGCCGCCGTTCGTCGCCCGCGTGCAGCAGGCGCGCGATCGCCTCCGCCAGAGCCCGCGGCGCGGCCGGCGGCACCAACAGTCCCGTGTCCTCCGGCACCACCAGGTCGCGGCAGCCGTTCACGTCGCTGGCGATGACCGCGCGGCCGGCGGCCATGGCCTCGAGCACCACGTACGGCAGCCCCTCCCACAGAGAGGGCAGCACGAACACATCGAGCGCGGCCAGGATGCGCGCCACGTCCCGCCGGTAGCCCAGGAGCCGCACGCTCGCACCGAGCCCCTTGGCCTCGATGCGACGTTCCAGGTGCGCGCGCAGCGGTCCGTCGCCGGCGATGACGAAGACGGCGGCGGGCAGCCGCTCCCGCACCAGGGCCGCGGCGTCGATCAGGTGCGCGTGCCCCTTGGCCTCGTTCAGGAGTCCGACCGTGCCGACGAGCGGCGCGCCCGCGGAGAGGTCCAGCTCGCGGCGCAGCGCGCCCGCGTCGGCCGCGGCGTACGGCGCCGGATCGATGCCGTTCGGCACCACCAGCGTGCGTTCGGCCGGGACGATCCCCAGGCGCACGGCCTCGTCCCGCTCCGAGGGCGAGACGTGGACCATGCGCGCGGTGTACTTCCCGAGCCAGCGCTCGAGGGCGAGGAAGAGGCGCCGCCGCGCCGCGCCGAATTGCTCGGTGAAGTTGAAGGCGAAGGCGTGCGGCGTGTGCACCAGCGGCACGCGCGGACAGGCGAGGCGGCCGGCCAGGCGGCCCAGGAACCCGCCCTTGCTCGAGTGGGTGTGGATCACGTCGAAGCGCCGTGCCCGGAACGCGCGCGCCAGGCGCGCGAGGTGCGCGCCGTCCCGCAGGGGATTGATCTCGCGCCGCAGCGGGATCTCCACCACTTCCACGCCGGCCGCGCGCAGGCCCTCCAGATCCCCGCGGAACGCCGGATCGCGCACGGCCGAGGCGAACAGGGTGACGGCGAAGGACTCGCCGGCGAGGCCCCGGCACAGCTCGCCGATGTGGCGGCGGGTTCCGCCCACCGTGCATTCCATAACCTGAGCGATGCGCATGGTTCGCGGCCAGCATCCAGTCGTACTTGAGTCGCGCCCTGGTTCCAACTTCCTTCTGGCGCGGCCGCCACATCTCGACGCGCCGCTCCTTCCGCGCCCGCGTGCGCTATGCTGCCGCGCAACCAATCCTCACGGACACGTACGCGATGACGGAGAAGAGCGGTTCGAGAGCGGATGCCGGCAGCGCGTCGATCTTGGGCCTGGCGCTCGTGTCCGGAGCCGCGGCCCTCGTCTACGAGATCGTGTTCTTCCGCTCCCTCGGCCTGCTCTTCGGCGTGGCCATCCACGCCGTGGCGGCCGTAGTCACCTCGTTTCTCGGCGGGCTCGGCCTGGGCGCCTGGCTCGGCGGCCGGCTGCTGGTGCGCGGCGACCCCCTGCGCGTGTACGCGGCCCTGGAGCTGCTGATCGCCGCGTTCGGCATCTCCTCGCCCTGGCTGTTCTCCGCCGCGCGCGCCTTCGCCGCGCCCCCTCCGGGCGACAGCGCCTTCCCGGCCGGCACGCTCGCGCTCGCTTTCCTGCTGCTGCTCTGGCCCACCCTGATGATGGGAGCGACCTTCCCGGTGCTGGGCCGCGCCGTCGCGGCCGGCCTCGCACCGCAAGAGACCGCACGCCGCGTCGGCCTGCTCTACGGCTGGAACACCGCGGGCCCCTTCCTCGGCACGCTGCTCGCCGCCTACGCGCTCTTGCCGGCCGCGGGCCTGCGCCTGGCCACGCACACGGCCGCGGGAGCCAACCTTGCTCTGGCCGGCGCCGCGCTGTGGTTGGCATCCCGGCGCGGCGCGAAGGCCGCCGCCGCCCCGAGTCCGGGCGCGGCGGAGCGCGGCGAGCCGCCCTTGCGCCAGCGCGGCCCGCTCATCCTGTGCGTGCTGCTCACCGGCTGCGCCTCCATCGCGCTCCAGGTGCTGGGCACGCGCCTCCTCATCACCTTGCTCGGCGCCTCGGTCTTCGCCTTCGCCTCCGTGCTCGCGGTCTTCCTGCTCGGCATCGCCCTGGGCGGCGCCTGCGGCGGCGGCTGGCTCGCGCGCGGCGAGCGCCCTCTCTCCTCGCTCGCCGCCTGCTGCGCGGCCCTGGGAGGCGCGGTCGGGCTCGGGCTCCTGCTGCTGCGCCTGCGCCTCGGGGCCGAGGACCCGCTGCTGGGCGCTCGCAACCTCGGCCACCCGGAGGAGGCCTACGGCCTGCTCGGCTTCCTGCTCTCCTCGGGCGGCCTGGCGGCTCTCGCCTTCCTGCCCGCCACGCTGCTCTCCGGCGCCATCCTGCCGGCCGCGGCGCGCGCCTGCGGATCCTCTCCCGGCGCCCTCTCCCGCGGACTGGGAGCGCTCTACGCCGCCAACACCGCCGGCTCCGTTCTCGGCTCCCTGGGCGCGGCCTTCCTGCTCCTGCCGCTGCTCGGTCTCAGGATGTCGCTGCTGGTCGTGGCCTGCGTCGCCCTCGCTGCCGGGCTGCCGGCGCTCCTCGCCGCGCGCCGGGCGGCTGAGAAGATCTCCGTGCCGCTGCTTGCCGCCGTCCTCTGCGCCGCCGCCGCGCTGGTCGGCTCCGGGCTGCGCCAGGGCGAGGCGCCCGGCCGCGCGGAAGGCCTCACGGGGCTGTTCTACGCCGAGTCGCCGGCCTCATCCGTCAAGGTGTTCCTGGCGCGCCACGCGAGCGAATCCGAGCCCGTGCGCTGCCTGGCCGTCAACGGCAAGACCGTGGCCTCCTCGCTCTTCATCGACCGCAGGCTGCAGCTCCTGCTGGGATTCATCTCCACGCTCGCCCACCCCGGGCCGCACCGCATCCTCTCCATCGGCCTGGGCACGGGCATGTCGAGCGGCGCGCTCGCCCTGTCCGGCGCCGAGTCGGTGGAGATCGTCGAACTCAGCCGCGCGGTGATCGACGCCTGCCCCATATTCGACGAATGGACCGGCCGCGTGCTCGAACGTAGGAACGTGCGCGCCTACGTGGATGACGGCCGGGCGTTCCTGCAGCGTTCCGGGGACCGCTACGACGTCATTTCGGCGGACCCGATCCACCCCTGGGTGGCCGGGTCGGCCTACCTATACACGGTCGAGTACTACACGCTCGCCCGCGCGCACCTGGCGCCCGGAGGGCTGATGTCCCAGTGGATCCCCCTCTACGAGCTGACCACCGAGGACATCGCCGGCATTTTCGCCACGTTCTCCTCGGTCTTCCCCGAGGTGTGTGCCTGGCTCACGGGCTACGACCTGGTGCTTCTCGGCAGCGAGCGGCCCTTCGTTCTCGACGCCGAACGGGTGCAGCTCGCGCTCGCGCGCGAACCCACGCGCGCCAGCCTGGCCCAGGTCGGCATCTACCAGCCGCACGACCTCCTGGCCTGCTTCTTCGCCGGGACAGGCACGCTGCGCGCGCTGGCGCGGCGCGCGCCGGCCTTGATCACGGACGACCACCCCTGGATCGAGTTCACGTCGCCGCTCTCCGCCTTCCGCGCCGGCTACGCCACCGAGGTCCTGCGCCTGCTCGCGGCCGCCACGGATGTCGCGCCCCTTGCCGCCGGAACTCCCCCGACCCTGCTCGACCGTACGCGCGCCGCCAACCAGCGCCTGCGCCAGGCCGCGCTCGACTTCGCCGCCAGCGCGCGCGCGGGGGACATCGGCGCGGCGGTCAGCGCCTACATCGAAGTGCTGCGCACCGGCCATCGCGGCTGAAGAGCGAACACGCCGGCATGCGCATCTACGTCACGGGCGCGAGCGGGTTCATCGGCCGGCGCTGCGTGCGCGCGGTCGCGGCCCATGGACACGTGGCCGTAGCGCTGTCTCTTGACGCGACCTGGATCGCTCGGGCGGAGCGCGTCGAGGTGCGCGAGCTCGACCTGCTCGTTCCCGGGACCATCCTGCCGGCGATCCGCGACTGCGACGCCGGCATCCACGCGGCGGGCGCGGGCCCTGGCGCCACGCCCGCGCAGCTCCACGACCTGAACGTCGTCGCCTCGCGGAACCTGGCCGCCGCCTGCCGGGACGGAGGCGCGCCGCGCCGGCTGGTCGCCATCTCCAGCGCCGCCGTGTTCGAACCGGGCGAAACCGAGTACCGCGCGGCCAAGCGCGCGCAGGAGGAGGTGCTGGCCGCGGCCGGGCTCGAGCTCACGCTGCTGCGGCCCACGCTGGTGCTCGGCTCTTGCGCCGAGAGCGCGGAGTTGTCGCGCCTGGTCGCACGCCTCGCGCCTCCCTGGCCGCGCCTCCTGCCCGCGGGAGGGCGGAACCGCATCCAGCCGGTGCACGTCGACGACGTGGCGCAGGCCGCGCTCGCCGCGGTCGGGCGCGCCTCGGCGATCGGCAGGAACCTCGTCATCGCCGGGCCGGAGGAGGGAATCCCCATCTCGCGGCTCTGGCGCGAGGCGCGCGACCGCACCGGCGGCCGGGCGAGGATCGTGCCCCTGCCGCTCTCCCTGCTCAGGGCCGCCGCCTGCCTCCTGCGGCCGGCTGGAGCCGGCGCCGCCCTCGACGCTCGCATCGCCTTCTTCTCGCACGACCACCTGCACTCCCTGGCCGAGGCAGCGGAGATACTGGGCTATCGGCCGCGGCCCTACGACGAGATGCTCGCCGGCGCCTTCGGCTCGTGACGCCGCCGCGCGCCCCGATCTTCCTTGAATCGCCCCCGGCCTGCGGCCGATAGGGGATGCGGAGGCCCCGCCCATGACCGTCCCCCGCGTCGCGTTCCTCATGCTCGTCATCACGCTGCTCGGCGTGGCCGCCGTGGTCCGCCTGCCTGGACCCGGGGCGCGCTCGCGCAGCGGACGCACGCACGCCGTCCACTGGCTGGCGTTCTCCGCGGACGGTGGCGCCTTCCTGCCGCCCAGAGGCTGGAGCGCGGTGGATCCCTTCACCTCGCATACGCCGCACCGGGGCCTGGTCTGGCTGCAGGACATGCCGCGCCAGGGAGCGCGCCTGGCGCTGATCCGCGCGCCCGCGGGACAGGACATCGAGGTCTTCCTGATGTTCGATCGCGGCGAGGAGCTGGCCAGGCTCGCCGAGAGCGGGCGGGCGATCTTCGATGACGGCGCCCCGGCGCCGCGCGCGGCCTCGGGCAGCGCGCGCACGGCCGACGGCGCCGACCTGGCCTACGAGGTCGTGCGCACGAGCCGCGGGCCGCTGCCCGGCAAGGACCTCACGCTCTTCCTGGGCCTCGCCGAGCACGCCGGCGGCTCGCTGGTGGTGACCGCCGGCGGCCCGACCGAGGACTTCGCGCTGGCGCCGATCCTCGAGATCGTGCGCTCGCTGCGCGTTCCCCGCTGATCCCAGACGCCGCGCTCCGCGCGCGCCCGGGGGAATCAGCCGCCAGGCGCGACGAAGCCCTCGCGCGCCAGGGTCTCCAGCGACACCCCGCCCTCGATCCGCCCCTGCTCCAGGAGCCGCGCCACCCACTTGCCGAGCACGTCCACCTCGATGTTGACGGCGTCGCCTGGCTTCAGCCGTCCCATGGTCGTGACGCGCATGGTGTGCGGGATGACCGCCACGCGGAAACCGGCCCCCGTCAGGGCCGCGACCGTCAGGCTGATCCCGTTCAGGGCGACCGATCCCTTCTCGATGAAGGTGCGCCGGAGCGGCGGCGGAACCTCGATCATGAAGTCCCATTCGTTCCCCTTCTTCTCGACCGCAGCGACCGTCCCGCGGCCGTCGATGTGGCCCGTGACCAGGTGGCCTCCGAGGCGGCCGCCGAGCGCGACCGACCGCTCCAGGTTCAGCATGTCTCCTTGACGCTTCTCCCCAAGTGTCGTTCTGGAAAGAGTTTCTGGCACCGCGTCGAAGGCGCAGGTGGTTCCCGCGCGCTCCACGACCGTGAGGCAGCAGCCCTCGATGGCGATCGAGTCCCCGAGCTTCACCCCCTCGGCGACCGGGCCCAGGTCCAGCTCGAGGCGGGCGCCGAGCGGCCCGCTCGAGAGCCGCACCAGCCGACCCATCCCCTCCACGATTCCGGTGAACATCGGCGCCTCCCTAACATGCGGCGCACATGGATCTTGATCGCGCCGGAGCGAGTGATAGCATACGCCTCTTTTGCCAGTCTCGGTCAACTTCCCCGGCTCGCACGCGCCAGGCTCATGCCGTGAACGCGCCTGCGCGGGGAGGGCTGGCGCCGCGACAGCGGGATGATCGTTCACGTCCTGACCCTGTTTCCGGGCCTGTTCGACGGCTTTCTACGCGAAAGCATCGTCCGCATCGCCCAGGACAAGGGAGCGCTGGAGGTCGACCTGATCGACTTCCGGCGCTTCGCCAAGGACCGGCACGGGAGCGTGGACGACCGGCCCTTCGGAGGCGGCCCGGGCATGCTCTTGAAGCCCGAGCCGGTTTTCGAGGCGGTCGAGGACCTCGAGGCGCGGAGGGGCCCGATGCATCGGGTGCTCCTCACGCCGGCGGGCGACCTTCTGACGCAGGCGGCGGCGGAGCGGCTGGCGGGCCTCCCGGAGCTCGTGCTCCTGTGCGGCCGGTACGAAGGGTTCGACGAGCGCATCCGCCTCGGGATCTCCTGGGAGGAGATCTCCATCGGCGAATACGTGCTGTCGGGCGGCGAGGTCCCGGCGATGGTGATCATCGACGCGATCGCGCGCCTCCTACCCGGAGTGCTCGGCGACGAGGAGTCGGCGCTCAGGGAGTCGTTTCGTGAAGGACTGCTCGACTTTCCGCAGTTCACCCGGCCCCGGGTGTTCCGCGGCATGAGCGTTCCGGAGGTTCTCCTGTCCGGCAACCACGCCGAGATCGAGGCGTGGCGCCGGCAGGAGGCGGCCAGACGGACCCAGGAGCGCTCCGGCGCGGCGCCGCAGGAGCCGCGAGAGCGCCAGGGGCGGTGAGCGGCGCGCGCAGGCGTGCTCGAGACACGGATAGAGGTGCGGCCATGGATCTGATGGACCATCTGGACAAGAAGAGCCTCAAGGAATCGGTTCCCTCCTTCGACGTCGGCGACTCGGTGGACGTCGAGGTGCGCATCACCGAGGGCGACAAGGAACGCATCCAGGTGTTCTCCGGCATGGTCATCGCCATCAAGGGGCGCGGCGTGGCGAGAACCTTCACCGTGCGCCGCATCGTGCAGGGCGAGGGCGTGGAGCGCGTCTTCCCCATCCACTCGCCCCGGGTAGCCGGCGTGCGCGTGCGGCGCCACGGGCGCGTGCGCCGCGCCAAGCTCTACTACCTGCGCGGCCGCACCGGCAAGGCGGCGCGCGTCGCCGAGAAGTGGCAGGCCGGCGGCGCGGCTGCGCACAAGGCGAGCGTGGCCCAGGATGAGAAGACCGGCGCGCCGGGCGGGGCGGCCGATGCTCCGGCCGTCTAGCCGTGCGGCGGCCCGTCTCCCCGCAGGAGCAGCATCCGGCCCGTCTGGGCCGGAGATGAGATGATCCCACCGCCGTCGTGGCGGTTCCGTTCCAACAGCACTTTCCTGGAGCGCGGCCCGAGATGGCGCAGACCCAGACCCTGGTGCCGGACTTCAAGTCCAAGATCGTCCTCTTCCTGGTCGTGCTGGCGGCCGCGACCTGGGGCCTCTTCGAGAGGCGCACCAAGTTCACGCTCGAGGACGGGACCGTGATCACCGGCACGGTCGTGGAGGAGACGGAGGAGAGCGTCACCGTCGAGCGCGCCTCGGGGCAGAAGAAGACGCTCAGCCGCGCCAAGATCACCGACCAGGACTGGCTGAACTTCGAGGTCGACCTGAACCTCGGGCTCGACCTGATGGGCGGCACGGCCCTGCGCTACCGCATCGACATGAAGGACGTGGCCCCGGACGCGCGCGCCGCCCTGCTCGAGCGCACCGTCGACACGTACAGCTCGCGGCTCGACAGCCTGGGCGTGAAGGAGCTGTCGATCCGTCAAGCGGGAGAGGACGAGCTCATCGTCGAGCTGCCGGGTGTCTCCATGGAGGAGTCCGAGGCGTACGAGCGCGTCATCCTCAGCCTGGGCCGCCTCGAGTTCCGCATCGTCGCCCAGTCGAAGGCCGGAGAGCTGGTCCTGAGCGAGGTGGAGCAGAAGCTCAAGGACCACCTGAAGGCGCTGAAGGACGGCGGACAGGAGTGGACCGCGCGCAGCGTCGATCTGCGGCAATTCGACATTGCCGGCGTGGGCGGCATCTCCTACCGCTGGTTCCCCTACACCGAGAAGACCATCCGCGAGGAGGGACGCCAGGAGTTCCCCTTCGTGCTGCTGGAGATCGACGACGCCCACCTCATCACCGGCGAGGACATCGAGGACACCCATCCCTCGCAAGACAGCAGAGGCAATCCGGCGCTCGGCTTCACCATGAGGGCCAACCGCGCCAGCGCCTTCGGCGACTTCACGGAGAAGCACCTCGAGCGCTTGATGGCCATCGTGCTGGACGGCGAGGTTTCGACCGCTCCCAAGCTCAACAGCCGCATCGATTCGCAGGGCATCATCGAGGGCGGCGGCATGACCGGCTTCAAGGTCGAAGAGGTCAAGGCGCTGCGCACCGTGCTCTCCTCGGGCTCGCTCCAGGTCAAGCCGGAGAAGCTGTCGCGCGCCACCATCGGCCCGACGCTGGGCGAGGCCTCGATCGACCGCGGCATCCTGGCGGGCATCCTGGCCGCCGTCGTGGTGGTGGCCTTCGTCGGCACGTACTACCTGGTCTCCGGCATCATCTCCTGCATCACCCTGCTCCTCGGCATGTACCTCCTGCTCGGCGGCCTGGGCTTCCTGGGGGCGACCCTCACCCTGCCCGGCATCGCCGGCATCGTGCTCACCATCGGCATGGCGGTCGACCAGAATATCCTCGTCAACGAGCGCATCCGCGAGGAGCGCGCCAAGGGCAAGACCCTGTTCCAGGCCGTGAAGAACGGCTTCGAGCGCGCCTTCGTCACCATCGTCGACGCCCAGGTGACCACGCTCTTCGCCGGGATCGCCCTCTACTATATCGGCACCGGACCGGTGCGCGGCTTCGCCGTCACGCTCATGCTCGGCATCGTCACCACGATGTTCGCGGCCCTGCTCGGCTCCAAGCTGCTCTTCTCTTTCTGCCTCGACCGCGAGCTGTTCCAGGACCTCAGGATGCTGCAGATGGTCAAGGAGACCCACATCCGCTTCACCAGGTACCTGGTTCCCAGCCTGATCTTCTCCGGGGTCACGATCGTGGGCGGGCTGGCGCTCTTTGCCTACGACTACGACCGGCTCCAGGGCGTCGACTTCGCCGGAGGCTTCCAGGCGCACATCCGCCTCAAGGAGCCGGTCCCTCAGCAGGAGGTCTTCGCGGCCATCAGGCCGCTGCATGACACGGTGCAGGTCGTGTCCATGCAGGACGCCGAGGGCGCGCCTTCGCCGACTGGGACCGCGCGCGACTTCCGCATCACCATCCGCAGCGAAGCGGCGGAGGAGGCGGTCGCCGGCGACCAGCGCGAGCGCTTCCTGGCCGACATCACGTCCGTGCTCGGCGACCGCATGCTGCCGCTGGGAGTGGACGACATCCTGGTGACGCCGGACGAGGGCAACCAGCGCTCCACGGCCGCGTTCACGCTCAACTTCTCCGCGCCGATCGCCCAGGAGGCGGTCCAGGGCAGCCTCGCGGACCGCATCGCCGTGGACTCGATCGAGCCGGTGTCCGGAGCCTCGCCGGCGCAGTCCTTTCGCGTGGCGGCCCGCTACGGCGTGGTGGTCAACCCGGACCGAGTGCGCGCCGAGACCGCGGGAGCGCTCATCGACCTGCCAGGGGGCGTGCGCCTGTCCGATCCCATCCCCGAGAGCCAGTACATCGGCGGCAAGGTGGGCGGGGAGCTGCGCGACAGCGCCATCAAGGCCATCATCGTGGCCGTCCTCCTCATCCTCATCTACATCCGCGTGCGCTTCCACGACTTCTACTGGGGCCTGGCGGCCTGCATCGCGACGGTGCACGACGTGCTCTTCGCCATGGGCGCGGTGGCGCTGGTCCACTACCTCGGCCTGGTCAACATCGAGCTCGACCTCACCATGGTCGGCGCCTTCCTGACGATCGTGGGCTACTCGCTGAACGACACCATCGTCATCTTCGACCGCGTGCGCGAGAACCTGCCGCGTGTCGCCAAGCCGCTCGTGGAAGTGATCGATCTTTCCGTCAACCAGACGCTGTCGCGCACCCTGCTTACCGCCTTGACGGTGCTGATGGCGGTCGCCATCCTGTTCGTGCTCAATTTCGGCCAGGGCAACGTGCTCGAGGGCTTCGCCTTCGTCATGCTCGTGGGCACGTTCGTGGGGTCGTACTCGACTGTCTTCATCGCCAGCCCGCTGGTCGTCCTGTTCACGGCCTGGCAGCAGCGAAAGGGCGGCAAGCCCATGAAGACGGCCGCGGCCGCGGCGACCTAGCTTGGGCGCCGCCCGCGCGGCGCGGAGGACAGCGTGCGAAGGAAGACGATCGGCCTCCTGCTGCTGGCCCTGGTCGTGGTCGCGGGCGTCCTCTTCGTCGAGCAGAACACGGGCGGCAGGGCGGCCGGCCGGGAAGCGGCCGATTCCCCGGTGCTGCGCCTCATCGTCGGCGGCGGTCCGGCGCGTGTGCCGGAGCCAGCGCCGCCGGCTCCGGGCGCCGAGGCGGCAGCTCCCTCCGGCGGCACGCCGACGGCGGCGAGCGCCGGCCCGGCGGCAGCTCCCGAGCCTCCCGCGCGCGAGCTGCGCTACCAGGTGCGGGCCGGCGACACGCTTGGAGCGATCACGCGCGACCATCTCGGCTCGGCGGCCAAGGATCTGGTCGAACGCGTGGCGCGGCGGAACAGCCTGTCCGATCCCGACAACCTCAAGCCCGGCTGCCAGATCATCATCCCGGTGGAGCGCTACGAGGAGCATCTCACCAGCGGTCGCGAGTCGCTCCGCGACCTGAGCCAGCGCTTCTACGGCGCGCCCAACCGGGTCGCGGCCCTGCGCCGCGTCAACCCGGACCTTCCCGACCGCGACGATTCCGCGCTCGAGGCCGGCCGCGTCGTGTGGATACCGCGCTGATGCGCGCGGCGGGCTACGCCTTGCGCGAGATGTTCAGGTCGACGCGCCAGTTCGCGTCGTCGGTCGCGGGGAAGTCGCGGCGGAAGTGCGCGCCGCGGCTTTCCTCGCGGTAGAGCGCCGCGGCCGTCACCAGGCGGGCGATGGTCATGGCGTTCACCAGCTCCAGCCCGTTCGCGTCGTCGAAACGGGTGCGCAGGAGGATGTCGGACCAGCGCTGCAGCCGCTCGTCGGCGAAGCGCAGGCTCACGCCGTCGCGCTCGATGGCCACGCGCTTCCACATGATCGCCCGGAGCGAGTTCCACAGGTCGCGCCGGTCCATCATGGCCGGCTCGCTGAGGTGCGGCACATCGCCTTCGTCGTATGCGGCGAACGGCGGGCTCGGCGTTTCGGCGGCGAGCTGGCCGGCGCTGCTGCCGCAGACCAGCCCCTCGAGCAGGGAGTTGGACCCCAGGCGGTTGGCCCCGTGCAGGCCGGTCGAGGCCACCTCGCCGGCGGCGAACAGGCCCGGCACCGAGGTGCGCCCGCTCACGTCCGCCACCACGCCGCCGATCATGTAGTGGGCGGCGGGGTGGATGGGGATGGGCTCGTGCGTGAAGTCGATGCGGTAGTCGTCCAGGACCTTGGTGATGCCCGGGAAGCGGCCACGGAAGTGCGCCTCCGGGATGTGGGTGACGTCCAGGTAGCCGCACGAGTCGCCGGTCGCGATCATGCGCCGCACGATGGCGCGGCTGACGATGTCGCGCGGCGCCAGCTCGGCGCTCGGATGCTCGTCCGGCATGAAGCGCACGCCGTTCTTGTCCCGCAGCAGGCCCCCTTCGCCGCGCACCGTCTCGGAGATGAGCAGGCGCGGCACGCCGGGCACGTACAGCGTCGTCGGATGGAACTGGTAGAACTCCAGGCCGCGCAGCAGCGCCCCGGCGCGAAAGGCCATGGCCACGCCGTCGCCGGTCGCCACGGCCGGGTTCGTCGTCTCGCGGTAGATCTGACCGGCGCCGCCCGAGGCCAGCACCACCGCCCGGCAGCGCAGGAAGGTGAACCTGCCCCTGGCCGGAAGCACCACCAGGCCGGCCACGGCGCCGCCCGCGGTCACGATGTCCACGGCGAAGGTGTTCTCCAGCACGCGGATGCGCGACTCCGCCCGCACCCGCGCCTCGAGCACGCTCTGCACCTCCATGCCCGTGGCGTCCCCGCGGGCGTGGATCACACGGCCGCGCGAGTGTCCTCCCTCGCGCGCGAGCGCGATCTCGTCCTCGCGCACGTCGAAGCTCCCTCCCAGATCGATCAGCATGTGGATCGCCCCCGGGCCGCGCTTGACGATCGCTTCCACCACGTCCGCGTGGCACAGGGCCGCGCCGGCCGTCATCGTGTCGTCCATGTGCGCGGCGAAGGAGTCGTCATCCCCGAGCACGGCCGCGATGCCGCCCTGGGCGTAGCGCGTGTTCGACTCCTCGAGCTGCGCCTTCGTGACCAGCACCACGCTCTTCTGCCGCGCAGCCTCGAGCGCGGCGCACAGGCCAGCCACTCCGCCGCCGATCACCACGACATCCGCGGCCACCAGGGACGCGCAGTCCTCGGCGCGCGCCGATAAGAACCTCGGGCCGAGGAACCCTCCCGGGATCTGCTTCTGCCGTATTTCATTTCCCGTAAAGCACTTGCCTTCACTCATCGGAGCCTCAAGAAAAAAGCGGAAAGCGCTTTCCGTTCGCTTTCTGTTCGCCTAACATTTGCCTACCTTAGGAGTCCGTAAGGAGGAGCATGAAGCCATGAAGCGTGACATCCTCGGACGTGACGGCGCCGCAGCCCTTGCCATGACGATCATCCTCGCTCTCCTGCTCTTCTTGTGATGCCCGGCCGGAGAACGGTCCATGTTCCTCACCAAGCGCCAGCTCCAGGTCCTCGACTTCCTGCGCAGCTTCCTTGAGCAGTTCCGCGTCGCTCCGACCCTCGACGAGATGGCCGCCCACTTCAAGGTCTCTCGCATCACCATTCACGAACATCTCAGGTCCCTCGAGGAGAAGGGCGTCATTCGCCGCACCAGGAACCGCGCCCGCTCCATCGAGCTCCTCCACGAGCAAGCGCCGGACGCCGCGGCCGGCCTGCTCCTCCCCATTCTAGGGCTCGTGCGCGCCGGCAGCCCCAGCCAGCCCTTCGAGGACCCCGAGGCCTTCGATCTCTCCGGCTGGATCCGCGACCCCAGCGACTACCACCTGCTTCGCGTCACTGGCGAGAGCATGATCCAGGACCACATCGCCGACGGCGACCTCGTGCTCGTCGACCGCCGGCGCGCTCCGAGCGACGGCGACATCGTGGTCGCGGCCACCCCCGACGGCGACGTCACCTTGAAGCGCATCTACCGCGAGGAGGATGGCGTCCGCCTACAGCCCTCGCATCCCGACATGCAACCGCTGCGCTACTCCTCCGCCGAGGTACGCGGCGTCGTGGTCGGGCTCATCCGCAAGTTCTGAGGTGCGTCGCCCCCTCCCTCTTCGCACGGATTCCCGCGACCAGCGACCCTTCCTCTGCCCCGCCAGCCGCTACAATACCGCCTCTGGCCGGGGCGTAGCTCAGGGGCTAGAGTGCATGCTTTGGGAGCATGAAGTCGCTGGTTCGAATCCAGTCGCCCCGACCAACCTGGTCCTCCCCGTCCCTCCCAGACGCCGCAAACCCGTGCCCTGGCTCGAGCGCTGCTCCGTAGCCGTCTTCTACCTGCTGGCTGTCGGCATCAGCGCCGGCGCCTGCCTCGCCGCTGACGCCCTTCCGAACGTGCCCTCCGCCGCCCCCTGGCGCAACTTCCTCCTCGTGCTCGCCGAGTGCGGGCCCAGCTGTGGCGTCTCACGGTCTTTGCGACCGGCCGTCCACGATCTTTGGACAGTTGA